>JAPPOT010000534.1 GCA_028817855.1 Myxococcales bacterium | reverse complement strand
GCCGCCACCCGCCCCGCACTACCTGCTCTTCTCGGACGTTCACCTGGGGGGCGACCTGGTCCAGCACGCGCGGCCTGGTACCGCGGCCCGGCTCGCCGCGCAGCCACCCCTGGACCTGGACCTGGCAAGTCTGCTCGATCACTACCGCGACAACCCCGAGGCCGGTCGACCCTGGACGCTCGTGATCGCGGGCGACCTGGTGGATCTGATGGGCATGTCGATCTCCGCCGCTCAGGAGGCCGAGCTGGAGACGCCGCTGACGGAGGAGGAGCGCGCCCACGGCCTGGGCAGCGCTGCCGATCACGCCGCCCTCAAGATGCGCGCGGTGGTCGCGCGTCACGAGCTGGTCTTTCAGAAGCTCGCCGACTTCGTCGCCGCGGGACACTCGCTGGTCTTCGTGCGCGGAAACCACGACGTCGAGTTCTACTGGGAGCCGGTTCGACAGGTCTTCCTCGACGCACTGGTCGCCCGCTGCGGCAGCGAGGACGAAGCCGAGCAGGCCGCGTTCTGCGCGCGCATCGAGTTCCGTCACTGGTTCTACTACGTCGAGGACGAGCTCTACGTGGAGCACGGCCATCAGTACGACGAGGCCTGCTGCTACCCACGCCTGCTCAAGCCCCTGTCGCCCCGAGACCCTCGCCGCCTGGCCCTGTCCTTCAGCGACATCCTGGTGCGCTGGGTCGTGCGCCCCACGCCCGGGCTCAGTCAGGAGGGCCACGAGAACACCAGCATGGGCTTCTACCTGCGTCTGGCCTTCTCGATGGGCCTCGGGGGGTGCTACCGCCTCGGCAGCCGCTTCTTCCGCGCCGTCTTCGAGATGATGCGCGTGTGGCGTGCCCACCTGGGCGAGCGGGCGCGGGAGCTGCGCGCCGAGCACGACCGCCAGATGGAGAAGGTGGCCGCCCGCCTGCACCTCCACACGGACAAGCTGCGCGCCCTGTCACGCCACTGGGCGACCCCGGTGACGCGCGGCTTCCTGCCGATCCTGCGCAGCGTTTTCCTCGACCTCCTGGCGGTGATCGGGATGGTGACGGTCCTGCTCGCGGTCGTGGGCTTCACCGGCGTGCTCGACCCGATCTACATGCCGCTGCTGGCGATGGGCGCGGGCGGCGGGATCTACGCGTGGCTCAAGCGCCCGCGCAGCTTCAATCCGAACGACGCCCTGCGCGACGGCGCCACCCGCGTCATAGACCACCTGCCCGCGCGCTTCGTCGTGATGGGTCACACCCACGTGCCCCGGATGGAGGCGATCGGCCCCGGGACCACCTATGTGAACCTGGGTGGCTGGGCGGTGGACGACCTGGACCATCCCAGCCCGGGCGAGGCCTGCGCGCCGAACAGCTACGTGGTCATCCGTCAGGTCGACGGGCAGCCCTGCGCGGAGCTGCGACGGTGGGATCGCCAGCTCGGTTCCGTGCTGCTCGACAGCGCTTCCGGGCTGGACGAGTCCGGCGTTCACCTGCGGCCCGCCCAGCCGGACGAGCAGGTTGCCTGAGGGCGGGTTTGGGGCCCCATCTCGGGCCCGCCCCACGCGCCTCCCGCGAGCCTCGCGCCCAGCGCCCGAGATCGCGCATTTTCCCTGGGATTCTCGGGTCGAAACGCACCAATGGGTGCTTGCCGGATCAGGTGTGAAAGGGTAGGATTCGAGGGCGTTTCGGGGGCACCCCAGAGGGGCTTCCGGAGACCCGATTTCGGGCCAGGTTTTTCGGCCCCAGAGACACGCTCCACAGGCAGACCCTCCCTCGAGCTTCGTGCATGGCGACTGAGTACGGCGAGGGATCGATCCAGGTCCTCGAAGGCCTGGAGGCGGTCCGAAAGAGACCCGGGATGTACATCGGTGACGTCCACGACGGCACCGGCCTGCATCACCTCGTCTGGGAGGCGGTCGACAACGCCGTCGACGAGCATCTGGCGGGCCACTGCAACCACCTGCAGGTCACGATCCACGGCGACGGTGCGGTCACGGTCGAGGACGACGGCCGCGGCATCCCAGTCGGGATGCACGAGAAGGGCGTGAGCGCGGCGGAGGTCGTGATGACCGTGCTGCACGCCGGCGGCAAGTTCGACAACGACAGCTACAAGGTCTCGGCCGGTCTGCACGGCGTCGGTGTGAGCGCGGTCAACGCCGTCAGCGAGTGGCTCAAGATGGAGATCCACCGCGAGGGCAAGGTCTGGTTCCAGGACTATTCCCGTGGGCTGCCCAAGAGCGCGCTGCAGGAGCTCGGCGTCACCGATCGCACCGGCACCAAGATCACCTTCAAGCCGGACCCCGAGGTCTTCACCAACACGGAATTCTCGTTCGACATCCTCAACAACCGCCTGCGCGAGATCTCCTTCCTGAACGCCGGCCTGCGCATCACGTTCGAGGATCAGCGTACCAGCCGCACCGTCAGCTACCACTTCGAGGGTGGCATCCGGGAGTTCGTCACGCTGCTCAACAAGAGCAAGGCGGCGCTCCACGAGAACGTCATCTACATGAACGACGAGCGCGATGGCGTCGAGGTGGAGCTCGCGCTGCAGTGGAACGACTCGTTCAACGAGCAGATCTTCTGCTACACGAACAACGTCCACAACAAGGACGGCGGTACCCACCTGACGGGCCTGCGCGCCGGTCTGACCAAGACCATCAACGGCTACGGCGCAGGGGCAAACCTGCTCAAGGATCTCAAGAGCGGCCTGGGCGGCGACGACGTGCGCGAGGGCCTGACCGCGGTGCTGTCGGTCAAGCATCCGGACCCGAGCTTCGACAGCCAAACCAAGAGCAAGCTGGTTTCCAGCGAGGTCAAGGGCATCGTCGAGACCGTGCTCAACGATCGGCTCGGCCAGTTCTTCGAGGAGACTCCGGAGGTGGCCAAGCGCATCGTCGAGAAGGCGGTGGTGGCGGCACGGGCGCGGGACGCGGCGCGCAAGGCGCGCGAGATGGTGCAGCGCAAGGGCGCGCTGGACGTCAGCAGCCTGCCGGGAAAGCTGGCGGACTGCCAGGAGAAGGACCCAGCCTCGAGCGAGATCTACATCGTCGAGGGTGACAGCGCCGGCGGCTCGGCCAAGCAGGGCCGCGATCGGCGATTCCAGGCCATCCTGCCCCTGCGCGGCAAGATCCTGAACGTGGAGCGGGCGCGGCTCGAGAAGATGCTCGGCAACGATCAGGTGGGCACGCTGATCACCGCGCTGGGATGCGGGCTCGACGGTGGCGGCAACTTCGAGATCGACAAGCTGCGCTACCACCGCATCATCATCATGACGGACGCGGACGTGGACGGCTCCCACATCCGCACGCTGCTGCTGACCTTCTTCTACCGGCAGATGCCGGAGGTCATCCACCGCGGCTACCTCTACATCGCTCAGCCGCCGCTCTACAAAGTCACACGCGGCAAGAAGGAGCGCTTCCTCAAGGACGACGAGGCGCTGGCGACCTACCTGCTCGACACCGGCACGGAGGGGCTGTTGCTGCGCGGCCAGAACGGGGCGGCGGCGATCACGGGCGAGCCCCTGCGGCGGCTGCTCGACGAGCTGCTTGCCTGGCGCCAGACGCTGGGCCGGTTGGAGCGCGAGGTGGAGCCGACCCTGATGTCGACCCTGGTGCGTGAGACCGAGCTGACCGTCGACACGCTGACCGACAAGGACGCGGTCGAGCAGGTGGTGACCACCGTGCGCGAAGCGCTGCAGAAGAGCCATCCCGACATGGTCTTCGACGCCGAGGTGGTCCAGGACCCCGAGCACGGGCGCTTCTGCATCGAGGCGCACACGCGCATGGGCGTGGCCTCGCGCGCCTCGGTGATCGACTTCGGCACCCTGAGCCAGGCCGACTACGCCCGGCTGCGGCAGATCCGCGACACCGTGCGCAGCCTCGGGCTGCCGCCCTTCTCGGCCGTGGAGCTCGACAAGGACGGTCAGGAGACCGACCGCGTGAGCGAGGTGGCCGACGCCGACGCGCTGTGGGCCTTCGTCGATCAGCGCGCCCGCAAGGGCCTGGGCCTGCAGCGTTACAAGGGCCTGGGTGAGATGAACGCCGACACCCTGTGGGAGACCACGATGGACCCGGAGACCCGGGTGCTGCTCCAGGTGCGCATCGACGACGCTGTGCAGGCCGAGGAGATGTTCAGCATCCTGATGGGCGATCAGGTGGAGCCGAGGCGGGAGTTCATCGACGACAACGCGATGAACGTCCGCAACCTGGATATTTAGACCCTCCCACCCGCCTCCTC
>JAPPOT010000136.1 GCA_028817855.1 Myxococcales bacterium | reverse complement strand
TGTCGGCGTCGCCGCGGGCCTTGTCGATGCGCACCTCCGCATCCTGAAACCCGCTGCGCGCGTAGAGGTCGCGCACTCGCGCGGGCAGGTCCGAGCTCAGCACGGGCGCCGTCAGGCGCTGGCCGTGGATGTCGAGCGCGCCGTATACATCGCTCCGGCGAAAGGGTGCGGCTCCCAGGATGCCGACCTGGTAGCGCGGACCGATGCGCGATCGGATCACCACCCGCGCGCGCGCGCCCTGGGCGGTCACGAGCGGCTCCTCGAGGGCGGCCTCCAGGAAGCCGCGCCTGCGCAGGTGGCCTTCTACCGCGGCGACGTCGTCGATCAGCTTGCGGCGGTTGAGGATCTCGCCGGGCCCGGTCGCCATCGCCGACAGGGCTGCGATCGGGTTGGGGGGCTGCTCGCCGTCGAAGACGATCTCGCCGATGCGGGTCGGCTGGCCTTCCTCGATCTCGATCATCAAGACCTTGCTCGAGGGATCGTCGGTGTCCCGCAGGCGGAGCTCGGCGCTGGCAGCCAGGTAGCCGCGCTCGGCGTATGCCGAGGTCACGGCGCGCGAGAGCTCGGGCAGTTGCTCGATCGTGAGGTCGGAGCCGGCCTGCAGTCGCAGGGCGTCCTGGATCGCCGTGGTTCCGAGCTGCGCGTTGCCGCTGATCTGGACGCGCAGCAGCTCGATCCGGGGCTGCAGCAGGACCACCAGCCGCACACCCTCGCCCTTGGGTTCGGCGTCGATCTGCACGTCGGTGAAGCGCCCGCTCTTGAGCAGTCGCTGGATCGCGCTGCGCACCAGCGCCCGGTTGAGCGGCGCGCCCAGCGGCACACCGACCTCGCGTGCCTCGGCGATCGCCTTCACCTCCCCCGCCACCTCCACCTCGACGATCGGCTTGCCGTCGAGGGATGCGGGGATGTCGGCCCGCGCGTTGCCGGAGAGCCCGAGCGCGATCGCCGCGCAAAGCAAAGCTACCTGCCCGGCCCGAACCATTGCGCGTAGCCTATCCCACGCCTGAACGCCGGTGTCACCTTAGTTTGGGCGCCATTGGGGAAGCGATCTGCCGAGGTTCGTCCAGGAGCGGCTTGCGTCCTCGCGGAAATCCTCGACGTAGCTCCGCTACGCCTCCGGTGTTCCGCTGCGGGCGCGCTCGCTCCTGAACCAACCTCGACAGATCACGACGTCTCGAAGTGCTGGGCGGTGCCCAGCAACCCCGTCGAACATCCCGCGAGCGCAGCGAGCCAGGCACCGCGTCTCTCCAGTATTCCCGTGAGCGGAGTGAACCTCGGGCGCGAAGTGCCCGGCGGTCTGCGTAGCAGACCAAGACTAAGGAAGCGTGGGTCGGAGACCCACGGTGACGCGGGGCGACCTCGAGTGCCGCTATCGGCACTCGAGCGGGGGCGGAGCCCCCCCACAAACAAAGTGAACCCGGTTCCCTACCGTCAATCCCGACCCGCCTGGCACCACCCAACCGCTTCTCCCCGACGGTGCATTGCGCTCCTGGGCGAACCTCGGCAGATCCCTTCCCAATGGCACCACCTTAATCGAACTCGAGGCGCCATTTTAGGTCCACACCCACGTCTCCGATCTGACTGCTGCTGGCCGTGTTCTGGTTGTTGTACACGGCCTCCAGACTGGTCTCGTCGTTGAGCTGGAGCTCGACGCCGGTACTGAAGTCTCGTGACTCGGAGATTCCGGTAGAGGCGCTCAGGCGCAGGTTCTCGGCGATGCGCTTGCCGATGAAGAGCTGGGGCTCGGTGCGGTGGCTCTGCTCCGAGTAGGCGCTGGCGATGTGGAAGTCGTCGATCTCGGGCAAGGCCGCGTGGACCTCGCGCTCGACGCCGGTCACCGTCGCGAGGGCCTCCAGGGCCGCGCTGCTGGTCAGGTCGCCGGTCTCCAGCTGGGCCAGCTCGCTGTGGGTCATGCCCACCGTGAGCAGTAGCGCGATGTCGTCCTCCGTCAGGTAGGGATCGCTGCTGAGCTCGAACTGGAACTCGTCGCGGCTGCCCCACGCGTGAATCCCGATGTGCCAGTTGGTCTGATCGGTCGTGCGCCGGACGTCGGTCACGGCGCGGAGGTCGAAGACGGGGTCGATGCGCGTCTCGTCGCTGAAGGTGATGTTGCCCTGCTTGATCTCGAAGCTGGCGTCGCGGAAGCGCACGGTGCCCTTGCGCACATTCATGTTGCCGAGCACGCCGAAGCGCTGGTCGGTGCCGACCACCTTGAAGGGCAGGCGCGAGGTCTCGAGCCGCAGCTCGGCGTCGATCAGGTTGTTGCGCACGAACAGCGGGTGGGACTGCTCGACGTGCAGGTCCAGGGCCAGGATGTCCTGCTCCGGATCGTAGCTGTCGGCATCCGCGCGCGTGCGCGCGTACATCTCGCCCAGCGTGCGGTTCATCTTGATCGGGCGGCTGTAGACCAGCTTGTCCACCCGCAGCGTCCCGCTCAGCAGAGGCAGGCGCTGGCCCTCCTCCCAGGCCAGCTCCGTGCGACCGCCCAGCTCCAGGTCGATGCCGTCGCGCGGTTGCAGCGCCAGCCCATCCGCTTCCACGCGCAGCTTGTAGCCGCCGATCGTGCGCCCCGACAGGGACGCGGCGCCCGCCCAGCGCACCCGACCGCCCGCGACCTTGGCGGAGAAGTCCTCGAACAGGATCCGCCTCGCGCTGAAGGTGACCTTGCCGTCCACGTCGCGCACCGCCTCCGGGAAGGACGCCACCTTGAGCGTTGCTCCGCGCAGATAGGCGTTGCCATAGACGGCAGGCTGCTTGGCATTGCCAGAGACCTTGAAGCTCAGCAGCAGCGTGCCCGACGCGTCGGTCACCGTGCTCGACAGTGCGCTCACCAGGCCCAGGTCCATCGTCCCGTCCAGGTTGAGCGCCAAGCCGCCCCGCAGCGAGCCACCGCCCTTGATGTAGAGCTGGCTGTTGTTGCTCGGCCCGATGAAATCCGCGCTGTGCACGGTGAAGGCGCCGTCGTCGAAGCTCACGTCGACGTGGCCGTTGTTCATCATCTGCACCCCCATCTGGCCCGCGTGCACGCTCGACAGCAGCATCCGCCCGCTCAGGGTCTCCGGCTGCAGCATCGCGCCGCCGCGGAAGTCCAGCCGCCCGGTGACCTCTCCGCGCATGGGCGTGCCGGTGCCCGAGCGCGGCAGGAAGTGCCCGAACTTCAGCTTGGACAGCTCCATCCGGCCGCGCAGCGGATAGACCTTGGTGCGCCCCACCGCCAGGTCCACGTCGAGCTGGCCGCCCAGCGCCGAGCCGCAGACCACCCAGGCCATCGGCTGGTCCAGCGCCGGCGTCAGCCCGTCGGCGGTGCGCAGCGGCGGGTCCTCCGGCCAGACCCCACGCGCTAGCCCCTCGCGCGCGTGACCGCACTTCTGACCCGCGGGTGGGGCGCCCTTCGGCCAGCTCAGGGCCTCGGCGATCCACGGGTCGCTCTTGTCTGTCAGCCGCACGTAGGCGCGCCCGTCGCCGATCGGGTCGCCGTCGAGCGCCAGGCCAGTGCCGGTCAGGTCCAGGTCGGCCCGCGGCTTGGCTGCGGTGCCCTTGATAGACGCGGTCACCGCCCAGGTGCCGGTCACGTCCTCGAAGCGCTCCGCGAGGCCCTCGGTCTCGCGGAGCGAGATGCGGTCACCCACGGCCACCAGGTCCAGGTTGCCGTGCGTCATCCTGCCGGAGACGCTGGCGGTGCCCGCCCCCTTGCGCAGGGAGAAGCGCTCGATGTCGAGGATGCCGCCCTTGTAGCCCTGGGTGTGATCCAGCCAGGTCCAGCTCCCGGCGAAGCGCCCGCGGTCGAAGCGGTAGCCGTCCAGCGTGGCCTCGGGCACGCCCAGGTCCATCGTGGCGATCATTGTGCCGTTGTCGCCGTCGCCCGGGTGGTCCATCGAGTAGTCGACGCGCGCCTCGCCCGTGACGGTGCCCTGGTAGGGCTCCCAGCGTTCATCCCCGTCGTAGTGGAAGATGTCGTAGAAGTCCGCCAGCGCGATGCGATCCACTTCCAGATCGCCGCCTGCCTTGAAGCCGTCATTGCGGAAATCGAGGAAGGCGCCCGCCACCGCGTAGCGGCTCTGGTTCTTGAGCGCCTCGATGCGCGCGAAGTGCACGCCCATCATGTCCTCGTCGATCTCGAAGTTGGTCTGGATGTCCCCGAAGACGAACTCGTTGAAGGACCAGTCGGCCACGTCTACGGAGCCATGCCCGTTCGGGTCCGGGAAGGTGCCG
>JAPPOT010000464.1 GCA_028817855.1 Myxococcales bacterium | reverse complement strand
GATGGAGGTCACTTATTTCTCAAGCGCGATCACGCAACGTCCGAGTGTTCTGATCGTGATGCAGCCACAGCTGGCAGACGCGCGGAGCGAACGTGTACAGGCCCCCCACAAGGTGCTCCTTGTGGATGACGTGGCCGAGGTGCTGCGTGCCTATCGCCGCACGCTCAAGAACGCGGGCTACCACGTACTGGGCGCATCGAGCGCGGACGAGGCGCTCGCACTGCTCAAGCGCGAGGCCTTCGACGCCGTCGTGAGCGACATCGTCATGCCTGGGGCCAGCGGCGTCGAGCTCTTGCAGATGATCCGCAAGCTCGACGCGGATGTGCCGGTCATCCTGCTGACGGGACACCCGTCCATCGATACGGCAATCCCGGCCGTCGAGCACGGTGCGCTGTCCTACTTGGTCAAGCCGGTCCTTCCGGCTGAGCTGCGCTCGAAGGTGGAGTGGGCGATCCACCTCCATGAGCTCACACGGATGAAGAACGAGGCGCTCACCCTCGTCGAGCGTCAGCGGACGCCCGATGAGCACGAACTCGGCGCGCAGCTCGACTCGGCGCTGGCAAGTATCGTGATGGCCTACCAGCCGATCATCTCGTGGAGCAAGCGTACCGTGCACGGCTACGAGGCCCTGGTGCGTTCGACGGAGCCCGCGCTGCCCCACCCTGGCGCGCTTTTCGGCGCGGCCGAGCGCCTCGGCCGGGTGCAGGATCTGAGTCGCGCGATTCGGGCCAAGGCGCCCCTGCCGATGCTCGAAGACGGCACGGGGGGCCAGCTCTTCTTCAACCTGCATGTGCAGGATCTGATGGACGACACTCTCACCGACCCCGACGCGCCACTGGCTCAGATGGCGGACCGGGTCGTACTGGAGGTCACGGAGCGCGCATCCCTCGACGAAGTGCCACGGGTCCGCGAGAAGATCGCGCAGCTGCGCGAGATCGGTTTCCAGATCGCGGTCGACGACCTGGGTGCGGGCTACGCTGGGCTCTCGAGCTTTGCGCTGCTGGAACCGGACGTCGTCAAGCTCGACATGGCGCTCGTACGCGATGTCGACAAGGAACCAACGAAGCAACGCCTCGTACAGTCGATGACGAGGCTGTGCACCGACATGGGGCTGGACGTGGGCGCCGAGGGTGTCGAGACGCGGGCCGAGCGGGAGGCGTTGGTCTCGCTTGGCTGCGACTACCTCCAGGGGTACGCCTTCGCGCGTCCCGGACCGCCGTTCGTGGAGGTGGACTACGGGGCGTAGCCGTGTGCTCACGCCGCAGGCCATTGGCCGATCGCACCACAGGCAGTGGTCCTTTCCACCACGCACCTCGGCGTGGCGCGCACCCGTGCGTGGTCGAATCTTCCACGCGAGTGGCCGATCTGACCTCGTGATCGGGCTGGTCAAGGTCCACTGGCCCCCGGAACGACCCAAAAGTGCGGTGTCCCAAGGCGGGTGCAGTGCTCGGCACGAGCATTGCACTGAGGGGGCTCCATCATGAGACATCCCCATGGACGCCACTGGACCAACGCAGAAGCCAGCGACGCGCTCGCGCGCTACGAGCAGGACATCGAGCGCATCGGCCATGGCTTCGCCGGGCTGGTCCGGCGCTCGCCGGCGATGGACCTGGATGACCTGCGGGCCGAGGGGCGGATCGCCGTGCTCGATGCGTTAGCCAGCTACCAGGGCTACGGCGTCTCGGAGCGAACCTGGGTCAACCGGCGCGTTCGGGCGCGGATGATCGACGCCCTGCGCCGACTCGATATTCGCTCGCGCCACGAGGTCCGCACCATCCGGCGCCTCCACGAGGGGAGCTCGGAGACCGAGTCGGAGCGCGAGAAGGCCCGCGGCGCCGCCGCCCGCCGGCTCGTCTCCCTGGACGGCGCCTCCGCCGACGGTCAGGCACTGTCGGAGCGCATCGGCGACGAGCGCCAGACCCTGCCCGATGAGGCCGCGCACGCCTCCCGGCAGATCCGAATGTTGCTGCGAGCCATTTCGATGCTGAACGCGCGCCAGCGGCGGGTGCTCGAGTCGCGCTTGCTCGAGGGTAGCACCCTGCGCGACACCGGCGCCGAGCTTGCCGTTTCCGAGGCGCGCGCGCATCAGATTCAGTCGCTCGCCATCGAGCGTGTGAGCGCCATCATTCGCGACGGCAGCCTCCGGTCCCCCGCTGCCAGCGCAGGTCTCGGCTACCCGCGGCTCCGCGCTAGCGGTAGCGCTGCATGATGTAGAAGCCGCGCTCGCTCTCGATTGGCTCACTCACCTCGGCCACCTCGAGCCGTGCGGCGGCGCCCCGCAGCTCCCGTGGCAACCACTCGATGGCGACGAGACCGAGCTCGCATAGGTCGTCTCCAAAGCGCAATCCCACCTCCGAGAAGTCGGTGTCTGGCATGCTTGCACGTGCGAAGAGGCGCACGGCACGGTCCTTGGCGTCGTTGCGACTGCGGTGGATGTGCGTCGGGGCTCCACGTGCACCCTTGAACGTCACCACGAGCGCGCGCAATCCGACGAGCGAGCCTGGGCGAGCCACCTCCGTCGCGCGGACCGGTAACGACTCGCCCGCCGAGGTCACCCGCAACGCGTCCCGCAGGGCCCACCGCAGGTTCTCCTCGCGGAGCTGATCGCCGCGCAGTACCCGATCACCCAGGACGATGCTGGGACCCTCGTCGATGCCCCGATCCGCAGCCTGGCGGACGAGCCCGGCGACAGTCTCCCGGTGAAGCTCCACACCCAGGGCGTGCGTGAAGGAGGTCATGTTCAGCCCCTCCTCCCGTGCCAGCTCGCCGACGAGCTCCAACGTGAGGCGTCTGCGCTGGGCGGCGATGCGGTCGTGCAGTCGCCAGAAGCCTTCCGCAGAGGCTTGCTCGAAGGCTTCCACCAGCGCCTCGGATACCATCCAGGCATTCGGCCAGTCGCGGCGTGGAAGGAAGTGGAAGCACACCCGGAGCTGCTGCTGGTGCTCGGCTCGCAGTCGTTCCAGGCACTGTGCGACCCGCCGCGTTCGCACGCACGACAGGTCGGCGAAGATCTCCGCGACTACCGCGGCGTCCGACGGACCGCGCGCGGGACACGTGGGCAGACGCATCGTGACCGTATTCTCGGTGCGTGGGGACCGGCGCTCGCCGGCGGGCGGCGGCGCCGAGGCCAGTGCCTGTACGAGCCGCACCTTGCGCAGCGAGAGTGCGCCCACGATCGCCAACGCAGCGGCGCTCGTCCCCAGCCCCAGCACATAGTGCGGGGGCGCCAGCTGAAACAAACTCAGCGCCGCCGCGCCCAGCGTTCCGGTCGTTCCGACCAGGCTGCTGCCCACGGCCAGCGGGCCCGGCGAGATGGAGGCCACGACGGGCGGGTCGCCGAGGCCTTCGTGACGGCGCCGCACCCCGGATGGGTCGCGGCGCGGGGGCCCGTCGACGACCCGCTGTGGGCGGCGCGAGCACGGCAGGGCGGGGCCGCAGAGCACCTGACGCAGCGCGGCACTCAGCTCCTCCGCGTTCGCCAGCCGCTCGGTAGGCTGCTTCTTCAGGCACCGATCAACGAGTGCGCTGAGCGCCGCGGTGACCCCTGCGACCCGCGCGGCCAGCGGTTCGTGCTCGGTCGTGCAGGCGCGCACCACGATGGCGTGGCCGGTGTCGCCGTCGAAGGGGGGGTGGCCGGCGAGCGCTTCGTAGATCATGACCCCTACGGACCAGACGTCGGCGGCGGGCGTGGCTCCGCTGGCGCTCATCGCCTGCTCGGGGCTCATGTAGTGGGGGGTGCCCATGCACGTACCCGTCCTGGTCAGGCCGCTTGGCTCCTGTTGGCCGGCAATGCCGAAGTCCAGCAGTTTGATTTCCGAAACCCCCTCGCCGCGCTCGATCACGAACACGTTCTCGGGCTTCAGGTCCCGATGGACGAAGCCCCGCTGGTGGGCAGCCGCGAGTGGCGCGAGCAACTTCAGCAGCATCTCGAGCAACGCGCCCGGCGAGGCCTGCGGATCGTCGAAGAACTCCCGCAGGCTGCGTCCCTCGAGCAGCTCCATCGCGATGAAGAGGCAACCGCGCTCCGGATCCACATCGGCGTCGAAGACGTCGACGATGCCCGGGTGCCCCACCTCGGCGGAAACCGCTGCCTCGCGCCGAAAGCGAGCCTCGCTTACGGCGTCGGTCCGCTCCATGACCTTGAGCGCCGCCAGCTTGCCGGTGCGGTCGTGGCGCGCCCGATAGACGACCCCCATCCCGCCCTCGGCCAAGT
>JAPPOT010000603.1 GCA_028817855.1 Myxococcales bacterium | reverse complement strand
ACCGAAGCTTCTGCCAGCTGGACGGCTGTCGATCAGGGTCAGGGCGAGCTCCAGCAAACGGGCCACGAATCTCGTCCGTTCTGACGTCGCGTCGCTCTCCGTCCGCGGCATCGCCGTAGTTTGGAGCGATCAGCCCAGGTGTAACCCATGTCCCCGGTCTGTTCCGTTGCCTATGTACCCGGTTCGGACGCGAGCACGAGCACGAGTGCTCTCAATCAGCGACTTGGCTCACCTGGGACCGCTGGTGACACGACGAGATGCCTCGGCGAAGTAGGTCGGGCCCCACGGGCCCGACGCAGGGACATGCGGCACCCGCCTCCCTGACAGCACCCGGAGGAGGAGCGCAGCGACGACGACCCCGCGGGAAGGGGGGCCCCGGCCGGCTTTGCCGGACGGGGGGAAGGGTCGCGTGACCCTTCCCCGGGTCGCGCCTCCGGCGCGACTATTAAGCCGCCAGCGGCGCCGCGTTCAGGACCTTGCGGAGGCGGCGGGTGTCGTCCTCGCTCATGCCCATGAAGCGGATGCCGACACCGGGGGCGGCGCCCTGGCGGGTCCAGACCACCTCGGCTTCGACGGGCAGGGCCTCGCCGTCGCCCAGGGCGAGGGCCAGGTCGAGCTTCTCGCCGGGGGCGGGGGGGAGCAGGCCGCCCTTCTCGTTGGGGAGCTCCACGAAGGCGCCCTGGGCCGAGAGGTTGGTAATGGTGACGAGGCGATCCTTGCCGATGCGCGCGCTCAGCGAGGTCGTCACGCGGCGCGCGCGGGCCCGCCCGTAGCTGGCATTGTTGCAGTGGCGATAGATCGCGATCGCGAGCGCGTCGAGCTCCCGCGGAAGCTCGTAGGCGCGCATGGACATGACGCGCGAGTCGCGGCTAAGACCCGAGGGGTTGGCGTAGAAGATCGCCGGATGCTCGCCGTAGATCTCCTCCAGCAGACCGACTGGTCCTCCGTCCTCGACCGTGTCGCGCTCGGCATCGGTCACAACGACGTGAATCCTCAGGTCGCGCACGCGGTCGAGCAGGCGCCCGGGGGTAGGCTCCACGTAGACCTGCATGCCCAGCCGCGAGAGGTCTTCGACCATGGACTGCTGGTGCTCATCGCGCGGGCGCAGCAGCAGCACGCGCGGTGCGGCAACCGTCGGACGGGCGCGGCGCGCGGCCACGCCGGAGATGAACTTGGCGAGCAGCGCCGTCTTGCTGTTGCAGCGCGCACGCCGGAAGATGTTCTTGAAGTGGTTGTGGACGGTGTTGCGGCTGAGCTGCAGCTCCTCGGCGATGCGCGGCACGCTGTCGTGCCCACACACCAGCAGACCGAGCACCTGCCGCTCCCGCGCCGTCAGCCCGTGCTTCTCGGAGAAGCGGACCAAGTCCACGCCGAGCGATACTGCGCCCGACTCGATCACCGGATCTCCCCGGTATACGCACAGTGGCACACCATTCCCCGATGGTAGGCGCCGGCACAAGCCTACGCTGTGAACCGCGTCACAGTGGCGCGTCTAGCTACAAGCGCCCGGGGGGCTCGTCAGGCCCCCAGGGCGCGGGCGGCGGCCACCAGCTGGCGGCGATGGCCGAGCAGGGTCAGCAGGGCCACCGCGAGGCCGAAGGCGACCGCGGCCGGGACCGCGGCGCGCGAGCCGGTGAAGCTGATCAGGAAGAAGAGCGCGGCGAAGAGGTCGCGGCGCAGCGCATGGAAGAGGAAGCGCGCGGCCTTGAGCGTGGGCAGACCGCTGTCGGCGGCGGCGCGCGCCACGCAGCGGTCGACGAAGACCAGCGAGCCGTCCGGCCCGTAGCGATGGACGAAGCGCATCAGGGCCAGGAGCGTCAACGGCACGCCGACCACGACCGTACCGGCCAGCGCCTGCTCGGCCGGTCCGATCCCCTCACGCAGCCAGCCCACCGTGACACCGATCAAACAGGCAACGTAGGTGAGGTTGTCGACGGCCGTGTCGACCCAGGCGCCGAAGGTCGACTCGCTCAGGGTCGTGCGCGCCATCTCGCCGTCGACACCGTCGAAGGCCGAGGCGAAGTGGAAGAGTGCGCCGGCGATGACCATTGTGAGGTAGCCAGTCTGGGCCGCATACCAGGCGCAGGCGAGGCCGATGGCCATGTTGATCACGCTGGCATGCATCGGCGTCATGCCCAGCCACAGGAAGATGCGGCTGAAGAAGCGACTCAGGGGCCGGTTGAAGTTGCGCGAGACGATCCCGTCGGTGGGCTTCTCGGCCTGGCGCAGCAGCGCGGTGGTGGTGGCCCGGACGAGCTCGGGACTGTCCGCGGGCAGCAGCGCGCGAGCGTCGAGCGCCAGCACGGGCAGCTCGTCGAGAGTCTGGCCGGCGAAGTAGCGCGCCTGCAGCGCCGAAAGGGCGCTCGCCTTGCCGAAGAGCGGGAAGCTGCTGCCGGGGTGCTGCTCGGAGACCAGGCGCACGGGGCCGTCCCCTGCAGCGGGCAGGTGCTCGAAGAGGGCGACGTTGATCGTGAGGTCCTCCCGCAGCAACAGCGCGTGCTGCCCGGGGTCGGCGCCCTTCAACGCGGACTCCGCGTCGCCCGCGTCCACCTCGCGGGCCTTCACGCGGGCGAGCACCTTGGCATTGCGCGCGCGCGCCCGCATGCCCACGATGCGTGGCCCGTCACCGGGCGCCAGCACGGCGATCAGGTCGGACGCAGCGCGCTCGGCCATGGCGGGTCCGACTAGCGTGCCGACAGCACGCTCAGGAAGCGCTTCTCGCCCTCGGCGCGCAGCTTGCGCAGCCCGCTCTGGGCCCGGCCTCGCGCCTCGCGCGAGAGGTAGGCGACCGGATCGTTGACCGCCAGGGAGGTGTCCACCGTGCAGTAGACGCCGCAGCCCTGCTGGCAATCCTTGGGCTCGTTGTAGCTGCGCAGGATCTCCGGCGTGATGTCCATGATGTCGCGCTCGGTGCGCACCTGGGAGCAGAGCCAGAACTTGCCGGTGGCGGAGACGAAGAAGTACTTGTAGCCGGCGGTGCAGGTCCACTCCATCGGCCGGCCCTCGAGCATCGCCTTCTGGTACTCGAGGATGTTCCAGCTGGTGTGGATGCGCTCGCCGGCGGCCTTGAGCTGGGCCTGGTGCTCGACGGCGCGCAGCAGGGGCTCGGTGCTGGGGTGCAGGCGCAGCTTGCGGTCGTTGACGATGTCGTCGTGGATCACGCGCGCGTGCACCGAGACATCCTGCTCGAGGCAGTGCTCGATCACCTCGGCGGCCTCTTCGAGGGTCTCGTTGAACAGCACGCCACTGACATTGAGCTTGATGCTCGAGCCCTCGAACCAGGCGAGCTTGTGCTGCACCGACTTGAGGGACTTCTTGGTGCTCTCGATCGGCGTCATGCGGTCGACCGAGATCTGCAGGCTGTCGAGCCCGGCGCGCTCGAAGGCCTCGATGTGCTCTTCCTTGAGCAGGAAGGCATTGCTCGACATGCTGACCTTGAAGAAGCCCAGGCTCTTGGCGTAGCGCACCAGCTCGACGATGTCGGGGTGCAGCAGCGGCTCGCCACCCTGGAATCCGATGCGGGCCACACCGAGCTCACGGATCTTGCGCATCCAGCGCTTGAGATCCGCCGTCTCGGGGTGCGGGACCGAGTTGTCGTACTCGTTGCAGTAGTGGCAATCGAGGTTGCAGTTGTCGGTCACGTAGAGATGGGCAGCCCATGGCTGGTCATCGACGACGCGCGAAAGATGCTCGACAAGGCTCATCTGTTACACCGTTGATACTGGCGGGATATACGGCCCCCCCCGAGCGACGTCAAGGTCGTGCGGCGGGACTGTGATAAACGGGTGCCATGGCGGGGGCTTCACCGCGCATCGGCTACGTCTGGGCGAGGCCGCTGCCCTCACGGGAGACGGATACGCAGCAGGTCATGCGCACAGTGCATGGGCTCGCCGAGGCCGGCGCGCTGGTCGACCTGATCATCCCCAACACCGGCGACGCCCGGCGCCTGTCACCGGCGGAGCTCGACCGCCCACTGCGCGGTTTCTACGGGCTGGGCGACGCGGCGTTTGGCATCGTGCGGAGGCCGGGCGTGCCTTCGTCGCAGCTCGAGGCCGAGCGCGCGGTGCACCCGCTGGTCGCCATCCTGGCGCAGGACGCGGACACCTATGACGTCATCTACAGCCGCAGCCGCTCGGTCACCCTGCTGGGCGCACTGCGGGGCTGGCCGGGCATCTGGGAGACCTACCGCAGGTTTGGGGATGAGCAGCCACGATT
>JAPPOT010000130.1 GCA_028817855.1 Myxococcales bacterium | reverse complement strand
GCACGGTCCCACCCACGGCCGACAGCACGGTGGACAAGGCGGGCGCGTCTGAGCCCGACGCGCGGAGCAGCGGCGCCACCGCAGCACCCGCCCACAGACCGACCGAAGCGAGCACCGCGAGCTGCGTCCCGATCGGGCCCAGCACCCCCTCCAGCGGCTGCAGCCCCGTCGAGAGCCGCAGCGCGAGCACCCACAGAGCCACCGCCAGGGCTGCCGAGGCCGGCCGAGGCGCCCGCGACGCATCCTCGTTCCACGCCAGCGAGCCAAGCGCCGCGACAGTGAGCACGAGCGCCTCCGGCGCCGCACCGGCGGCCGCGTCCGGTGCGAGCCAGGCGATCGCCGCCGCGCCCCACCACGCGACCCGCAGCAGTGCGAGCTGGTCGGAAGCGGGCACCGCCATGACCGCGAGCGCGCCCGCTCCCGAGAGTAGCGCCGGAGCCCACGGGATCAGATCACTCATCGCCCACCCCGACCCGTTCGAGCAATCCCCGCCGCTCCGGGTGTCCGTCGCTGGTCTTTAGCTTCGCAGTGTAGACCCGCGCGAAGTGATCGGCCGCCGGCTCCATGCGCTCCACGACCGCCCCCGAGAGAAGCCCGAGCAGGAGCAGCGCGCCAAGACCGACCGGCACCGCGCGCGTCCCGATGCGCGGCGCCTGCGCGCGCGACAGCCATAGCGCTCGCACGCCCACGATCGTGAGCCCGAGCGCCGCGACCACCGACAGCGGGGTGCCGTTGGCGCCGAGGTGCTCGGCCCGCAGCGCCCCGCCGAAGACCAGCAGCTGGGCGACGAAGCCGGCGAAGGGAGGCAGCCCCACGATGACGAGCGCACTGAGCGCCGACGGCGCGCTCCACGCGATCACCCCCGACAGGCTCACCACGACCACCATCAGAAGCGCACCGATCACGCCCATCGAGGTGATGCTCAAGAGCCCGAGCAGCGACAGCCCGGCCTGCGCCAGGACCACGTAGGCGAGCACACCCCGGGCGTCACGCTGCCGGGACGCCGCCAGGCCGCCGTAGAGGATGCCGGCCACGCCGATCGCCGCCAGGGTCACGCCCGCCCGATGCGCGCCGGCGGGAAAGAGCGTCATCGAGACGCGCATCAATCCATAGAGGCCCAGCGGTGCCGTGGCCAACAGCGACAGGGCGCCCGACAGCGGTGCCTGCTCCGCGGCTGCATCCGCCGACGGCGCATGCAGCGGCGGCAGCGGAAGCCGCGCCAGGAACGGCAGCGAGAAGAGCAGGAAGTACCAGCGCTGCGTCTCGACCGGCAAGAGCAGCTGCCCCAGCTCCACCAGGTCGAAGCTCAGCCGCCCCGTCTGCTCGCGATACTGCACCGCGAGCAGCGCAATGCCGGCGAGCAATGCGAGACCCGTGCTCCACTCGAAGAACACCCTGCGCAGCGCACCCCGGGAGCGCGCCACGATCAGCGGCGGGATCAGCGCCATCTCGAAGAACAGGAAGAAGAGCAACAGGTCGAAGGCGCACAGGGCGCCCACCAGCGCCCCCTGCAGCCACCCGACCGCGACCAGCGCGGCGCGCGAGGCCTGCCGGTGCGACAGCAGCAACAGCGGCGCGCTCCACACGACGGCGATCACCAGCCAGAGCGAGAGCCCATCCACCCCGAGGGCGTAGCGCACGCCCCCCAGCTCACCGCGCTCGACGAAGCGGTAGCCCGCGCGCGCATAGTCCCCGCTCAACAGCTGCAGCGAGAGCACGCACTGAACCAGCAGCACGGCCCACGTCAGCCCTCGCGCAGCCGCCATGCGCACGGCCGGTGTCACCCCCGCGATCAGCGCAGCGCCCAACGGCAGCAGGATCAGCCACGGCAAGAGCGGCGCGCTCACTTGCCCTCCCGCACGACGCCGCCGATCTCGGCAACCGGACGCCCGCCCAGCAGCGGCAGCTCGTAGACCGGTCGCTCGGAGCGCACCAGGCCGAAGGCGTTGCGCACGTAGAGCGTGGGTGCAGCCACCCCGGTCACGCTCAGCTTGGTCGCGCCAAAGGAGATGCTCTGCCCGACCGCCAGCTCGACCACCTCCGTGCCGGACTCGACCGGCTCGGCGTCCACGCGCGCCCGCACCCCATTGGGCCGCACGCGTAGCCCGCGAGCGGTCGCCTCGACCCACGGGACCGTCCCTTCCCGCCCGCGCCGACGCGCGAGCGGACCGAGCTCGCGCGGATCGAGGGGCAGCCGCGCGCCGGGGCTCAGGCGCACCCGGCGATGTGCGGGCCCGTAGACCCCGGGCTCGACCAGCACCACGACCCCATCCCACAGCTCCTCATCTCCAAACTCGTGCAGGGCGTGGGGCTCCGCGCTCCACGCGGTGTCGGCTGCGCCATCCGAGTCGAAGTCCCACAGGTACTCGTAGCCCGGACCGTCGGCCGCCCGCAGCTCGAGCGTCATCGGCGCGGGCCGCTGAACGCCCACGAGCTCGGGCTGCGGGGCCAGCAGCCACCACGCCACCGACGCGGCCGCCAGCAGCCCGACGGCCACACGAGCTCGCCGCGAGTCGCCGACGCGCTGGACGCACCAGGCGCCCCCTTCGAGGGCCGCCGCGACCGCCCAGGCCGGCAGACGCGCGATCGCAGCACGATCGATCTCCGCCAGCGCGGTGCCGAGCCCACACAACCTCCGCAGCGCGCGGCCGACGAGCCGCGCCGCGGCCGGGTGCTGCGCGAGCGCCGTGAGCGCCGCCACGACCGTAGCCAGCGTCAGCATCGCGGGTAGCGACCAACCCACGGCGGAAAGCATGGGCGCGACGGCGAGCAGCAGGGCGCACGCCATGGCCGCGCCGCCAAGCGCCGCCAGCCTGTCGCGCAGCGAAGGCCAGCTGCCGGTCGACAGGCGCACGCCGAGCACGGCAGCGGCGTCTGCCAGCCGCAAGGCGATCGCGAGCGCCAGCGGGATGCCCACCACCGCGGCCGCGCTCGCCCCCCACAACGCCGGTGGTCCCATCAACCGTGGCCGCGCCAGGCGCTCGGCGCGCCCGCTCAGCACCTCCAGATCGAAGCTGCCGCTGGTGGCGACAAGCAGCGCGAGCGCGAGCACGACACACCCATCGGCGACGCGCGCACGCGCCCAGCTGCCACCCCGCAGCTCGGACCGTGAGAGTACCCCCGCCAGACCGGCCAGCGACCACCCGGCGAAGAGCACCGCAAGATCCTCCGCCATCAGCACGAGGGCGGCACCCGCGCTCCACAGCGACGCCCGTGCCGCTTCTGGGGCGCCCGATGCGGCCCGGGCCATCGCGACGGCGAGAAGCGTGGCGCACAGTACCGAGGCCAGGACACCTGCGCCGGCCGACAGGGCGATCTCCACCTGCAGCCGACCGCTGAACAGGGGCCCATCGATCCAGCGCCAACCGGTCCAAGCGAGCGTCGGCCAGGCCCCCAGCAGCGGGCCGACGAGACCGACCCCAGCGAGCAGAACCCCGGCCAGCAGCGCCGCGATCACCCACGACGCGCGCTGGCGCATCCAACCGAGCAGCGCGCCGGCCAGTGGCAGCGCCACCAGCCCCGGGGGAATCCAGTCATCCATGGCTCGCGGGGGTGGACGCTAGCGCGGACCGCGCGGAACTTTCCAGCATCAAAGCGACGCGGTACGATCGCGATCGCACGGTGCCCGCCACCATGGTTGGGTGCCGCGCCTATTGTGAGGAAGGGAGCCGCGATGGCCTTCTGCCCGAACTGTGGGAAGTCTGTAGGGGAACAGGCGCCGAAGTGCGCGTCCTGTGGGAAGGCGCTGGAGCAGCAGCCCGGCGGCAAGGGCGGCCGGTTCAAGGGCACGATGCTGATGACGCCGGCGGCGGTGCCCGCCGGGATGCAGCTGCCAGCGAAGAAGCCGGAGCCGGGCGCACCGCGCAGCGCGCCTGCGGCCACGCCGGCCGCAACGGCGCAGGTCGCTGCTCCGGTGCCCGCCGGAAGCTCGGCGCCCTCCCCGGCGCCGGAGAACCTCAAGGCCACGATGCTCGGCACCGGCGGCGCCGGCGGACTGGCGCCACCCGCGGGCGGGCCCCCGGCGGGCTCCGCGCCGCAGCCGGCAGCCGCACCGGCCCCTACGGAGGCGGCCCCCGGCAGCCCCCCCGAGCAATCGCCCGCCGCCGACGCGCTCGCTGACACCGCGCCCCACCCCAAGGGTGGCGACGACGACTCGCAGCGCTTCCTAGTGGGTGACCCGATGGCGCCCCCGGCCGACCAGCCCACGGATACTGGACGCCGCCAGGCCTACATC
>JAPPOT010000663.1 GCA_028817855.1 Myxococcales bacterium | reverse complement strand
GGTGGGCGTCGACCGCGTGCTCGAAGAAGCGCTTCGGCTCCTTCGTGTAGATCTGGGTGAGCATGGCGCGGCGCTCTTCGTTCTCGCCGTCGAGCGACAGCGCCTCTTCGTAGAGCGTGAGCGCGTCGACCAGCCGACCGAGGCGGTTCTGGATGATCTCGGCGCGCGCGTCGAGCAACGTCGCGATGCGCATGTTGTCCGGCTCGCCCTCGGCCTCACGCATGCGCGCGATGCGCGACTCGTAGGCGCGCTCGAGGCGCTCCCAGTCCTGGTTCTCCGTCAGGCAGGCGACGAGCCCCTCGAACTGGGCGTCGCCGTCGCCCGGCACCATGTGCGACAGCGCCTCCTCGTAGTAGTTGGCCGCCTCGTCAAAGCGCCCCAGCTCCATGTGCGCGATCGATGCGGCGGTGTTGAAGTACTTCGCCAGCTGGGCGTCGTCCTTCACCATCTCGGAGATGCGGAGGATGACCTCGATCAGGCGCGGCCAGTCGTGGGCATCGGAGTAGACGCCCATCAGCTTCGTCAGCAGGTTGCGATTGTCCGGTTTGACGTCGAGCGCCATGACGTAGGTCTGTGACGCCGCGTCGCGATCGCGGACCTTCTCCAGGAAGACATCACCGGTCTGCACGAGCAGACGGAACATCTCGTCCTCGTCGCTGGTGCGGCGCGAGCGCAGCTGCAACAGGTTGACTACCTCGGTCCAGTTGCGCGCCGCCTCGTGGGCGCGGGTGAGCGCCTCGAGCGCAGCCGGATCCTCCGGACGGGCATCGATGATCTGCTGGAAGGTGTCGATCGCGCGCTTGCTGTGCTTGTTGCCCAGCTGCGCTTCGCCCAGCGCGAGCAGCAGGCGCGAGCGATCGCCGACCTCGAGCTGGTCGTCGAACTTCGCGAGGATGCGCTCGTAGAGACGCTCGGCGGCGCCGAAGTCCTCGGCCTCCATCACCACCTGGGCGTGACGCTCGGCGGCGCCCAGGTCGTCGGACTGGAGATCGCGCGCACGCTTGTAGGCATCGATCGACTTCTCGCCATCGTCCAGCACCTTGTAGGCCTCGCCCGCAGCGATGCACAGCGCTGCCGCGCCCTCCACCGGCAGATCCCCGAGACGACCCGCGACCTCCTCGAAGTACTGGACGCCTTCCTGGTTCTCGCCGGCATCGAAGGCGAGCCCGGCCAGACCCGCCGCCGCGATCGTGCTGGTCGGGTCGAGGGCCATGGCCTCCTCGAAGGCGATCTTGGCCTCGCCCTCCTCGTCCAGCTGGTCGCGGAAGGCCACACCGAGCTCGGCCAGCAGCGACGCACGCTTGAGGTCGCCATCGGCGATCTCGATCGCGTGGATCAGCATGTCGGTCGCACCGCGCGCGTCTCCGCGCTGGTCGTAGATCTCGCGCAGGGCCTCGGCCGCCTCGCTCGCGAGCTTGTCCAGATCGAGCGCCTTGCGGTAGCGCACCACCGCGCTGTCGCGATCGCCCGCCTCGACCAACAGGTTGCCGGCGCGGATCCAGAGCCGGGACTGCTTCTGCGCATCCTGTTCCTGCTCGGCCAGGCGCTCGACCGCCTCCACCGCCGACTGGGCGTCGCCGGAGACCGACTTGAGCCGCGCCAGCTCGCTGAGCGCCTCCGGCTGCAGCTCGTTGATGGCCAGCACCTCCTCGTACATGTCCATCGCGCGGTCCGGCGAGCCGATGTCGACCGACAGCGTGCGGGCCGCGTGCAGCATCAGCTCGATGCGGCGATCCTCGTTCGCCTCGGCGCCGGCGTTGCGATCGAGCGCCTCGACCACGTCCTCGAAGCGCTGCAGGTGACGGTAGAGCCGCGCCAGCGCCTCGTTGGCGGGCTGGTAGGCCGCATCGATCGCGATGATCTCCTCGAAGGCCTGGGCCGCGTCGGCGTGGTTGACGAACTCCTCCTCGAGCAACATGCCAACGCGCTCGAGCAGACCGATGCGCTGGCGCGGGGTCGGCGCCAGCTCGACCTGGGCGCGCAGGTTCTCGAGCAGGCCCTCGAAATCCTCGTTGCGCCCGAAGCAACGTTCGAGCCCCTTGAGCGCATCCAGATTGCGCGCGTCGAGCTCGAGCGCCTCGCTGTAGCGCTCCTGGGCCTTGGCCAGGTCCTCGAGCTGGCCCTCATAGAGCTCGGCCAGCTCCATCAGCACCGGACCGCGCTCCTCGCCCTTGAGCGACTCGAGCTGCGCCTCGAGTGCCTTCACGAGCGCCGGGAAGTCCTGCTGTTCGCGCACCAGGTCCGCCAGCGCGGCCTGGGCGATCGGGTGTGCGGGGTCCTCCTCCAGCACGCGCTCCAGCTGGGCGCGCGCCTGGCCCCCGTCGCCGAGCTTGCTCGTGAAGACCACCGCCGCTTCGGCGCGATACTCCCGCGCCTTGACCGGGCTGGTCTCGCGGTCGGCGCGCTGCAGCAGCGTCGCGGCCAGCTCGTTCCAGCTCTGGGCGCCGCGGTAGAGATCGAGCACGCCATCGTAGGCCGCTTCATGCTGCTCGTCCAGCGTCAGGGCCTGGGAGAAGCACGACAGGGCGAAGTCGGCGCGGTTGATGCGGTCGCCGTACCAGCGCCCCATCAGCACGTAGATGTCGGCCAGGTCCGCCAGGTCGCGCTCGCGCTGGACCGCCACCTCGTCGTCGTCGCGGTCCTCAAAGGCCGCCGCGGCCTTCTGCGCCGCGTCCAGCTGCGCCAGGGCGGCGTCGAGCGACTCCCGCTCCTCCGGCGTGAGATCGCCGGCGTCACCTTCGCCGACAGCCGCGCGGCCCTTCTGCTCGTCGACCGCGACCTCCATGTCCGCGATCTGCGTCTGGATCGCGTCGAGCGCCTGCTGCGCGCTCTCCATCTGCAGGCGTGCCGCCTCGAGCCCAGCCGCAGCTTCCTCGGCCGCCGCCTCCAGCTCGCCGGCCTGCTCGACCAGCGTCTCGGCCTCCCCTGCCAGCGTATCGAGCTTCTGCGCCTGCTCCTCACTCGGCGCCTCGCCGGCCTCCTGCTCCACGCTCTCGTACTCCTCGACCTTGGCCTCGGCCGCCGCGTGGGCCGCCTCCGACTCCTTGGCCTTGGCCTCGGCCGCCTCGGTGGTCTCGCCGAGGGCCTGGGCCGCGGTCGACAGCGCTTCTTCCAGTGCCGGCAGCTGCTCGCGCTCGACCTCCAGCGCCTCCTCCGCTGCAGCGATCTGCTGCTCCACCTCGGCCGCGGCCACGTCGCTCTGCTCTCGGCGTGCCGTGATGTTCTGATCGATCGCCGCCTTGAACTCGTCGTACTGGGCCTGGGCGGCCTCGACCTGCTGGCGCGCGGCGGCCGCCTGCTCGTCGTCGTCGGTGAAGAGGACGGCCTGGGCCTCCTGGGTGGCCTGGTTCAGCATCTCCAGGACCTCGCCCCAGCGGGCCTGATCGCTGCCGGCCAGCCGCTCCACTTCCTTGGCGGCCTTGGCGTCGTTGGGGTCGGCGACCAGCGCCTGCGTGTACGCGATGCAGGCGTTCTCGGCGTCGCCGAGCTCCTTGTCGTAGATGCCCGCCACTTCGCGCAGCAGCGCCTGTCGAGCCTCGGCGTCCTCTTCCGACTCCACGCGATCGAGCAGCAGCTCGAGCACGCCCTCGTGGTCGCCCGCGGAGCGGCGCGCCGATTCGAGCCCGCGCAGCGCCTCGTCGTTGCCGGGGTCGAGCTCCAGGATCTGCTGGTACGCGGCCTCCGCGCGCGTGGCCTCCTTGAGCTCGTCGTCGTAGATGCGCGAGACGCGCGACAGCAGCGAGAGCTTGGCGTCGGCGTCCGCGGCGGCGTTGGCGCCCTCGCTCAGGGCCTCGGCCACGCGCGACCAGGCGCCGCTCTCGTTGCCCATGTCCTCGAGCGCTTCGGCCCAGGTGGCGTCGGTCGGCATGTCCACCAGCGAGCGCCGCGCCTCACCGAAGGCGGCCTCGTCGAGGGGCTTGGTGGCCGTCGGCTTGGCACCGACGTTCTCCAGCGCCCGCTGCAGATCCTCCACGCTCTTGAAGCGATCGGTGGGATCCTTGGCCAGCGCCTTGAGCACCAGCTCGTCGAGCGCCTCAGTCACCCAGCCCTTGCGCGCGTGGGCCGAGGGCGGCTCGGGCGCCGTGGTCAGGTGCTGCGCGACCACGTCGATCGCGGTCTCACCCTCGAAGGGCGCGCGCCCGGCCAGCGCCTCGTACATCAGCGTGCCCATCTGATAGACGTCGGTGCGCTGATCGAGCTTGCTGCCGCGCGCCTGCTCCGGCGCGATCGTCTTGGCGGTGCCGAGCACGGGTAGCAGGC
>JAPPOT010000755.1 GCA_028817855.1 Myxococcales bacterium | reverse complement strand
ATCCTGGGTAGAGGTCGCAAACGAGCTGAGCGTCTCGGCCCGGGTGTCCAGGCCCTGCGCGGTCCCTTGCAGCTTCTCGAGCAAGCTCTTGACGTTGGAGAGCTTGTCCGACTGGCTGTTGAGCTGGCCCTGCTTGACCTCGACGCGCTGGATCGGCGCGCGCTCCAGGCGCACCAGCTCCGAGATGAGACGCGCGCTGTCGAGCCCGGTGGCGAGTCCTGAGAAACTGAGAATGGGCACGTGGGAGATCCGTCAGGTCAAAGGGAGAGCGCGCGCCGGGGACTCAAGGGCCCCCGGCGCGCGGTGGTGCTTCCTATCCAAGGAGAGAGAGGGCCAGCGACGGCGCCTGGTTGGCCTGGGCCAGCACCGAGGTACCCGCCTGCATCAGGATGGAGTTCCGGGTCATGGCCGCGGTCTCCTCGGCCACGTCCACGTCGCGGATGCGCGAGTTGGCGGCCGAGAGGTTCTCGCGGGCGGACGCCAGGTTCGCCACCGTCACCTGCAGGCGGTTCTGCACGGCGCCGACGTCCGCGCGACCGTCCGAGACGTCCGAGACCGCGGTGTCGATCACGCCCAGGGCAGCCTGCGCGCCGGCCTTGGTGGCCACCGTCTGCGTGTTCAGCGCGCCGCCGCCCAGCGCCGTGGAGCGCATGTCGTCGATCGTGACGCTGATGCGGTCGTTGCCGCTGTTGTTGATGCCGACCTGGAAGTCCAGGGTGCCGGCGCTGGTGTCCAGCAGGTTGACGCCGTTGAACTCGGTCACGTTGGCGATGCGGTCCACCTCGGAGACAAGCGCAGAGAACTCCGTCTGCAGGAAGCCGCGCTCGGTGTCGCCGAGGGTGTCGGTGGCGGACTGCACGGCGAGCTCCCGCATGCGCGTCAGGATGCCGCTGATCTCGTTCATCGCGCCCTCGGCGGTCTGAATGAGGCTGATGCCGTCCATCGCGTTGCGCTCGGCCTGGCCGAGGCCGCGGATCTGGGCCTTGAGGTTCTCGCTGATCGCGAGGCCGGCCGCGTCGTCCGCCGCGGAGTTGATGCGAAGGCCGCTCGACAGCCTCCCCATGTTTTGGCTGAGTGCGTGCTGAGTGCGCGCAAGATTGCGCTGCGCGTTCAGCGACGACACGTTTGTGATGACTGAGAATGCCATTGGTCTACTCCTAGTTGGTTGGCTTTTCCGGCGACTGGCTAACCAGTAGGAGCGGTAGCTCCGAGGCGCTCTGCCTCGCCGTCACCCACCGAGATCGGACGAACTCCCACGTGGGTTGAGCCACGAAGTCGTGGTTTTCTTTGCGGCTGGATGTATGTCGGTGGGCGACATCACAAGCTGCTCAAGTTCGGACGCGAGACGACCGTTTAGGGGAGGAACACCCGGAGCGATCATCGATGACCACACCCGCAACTGGCCCTTTGATCGTCGCAGTCGGTGGAGGAAAGGGCGGGGTCGGCAAGTCCGCCATCTCTGCGAATCTCGCGGCCGCGATGGCGCGGCAGGGGTTTCGCGTCACTGCGGTGGACGCCGACCTGGGGAGCGCCAACCTCCATACCATGCTGGGTGTGGACGACCCCGGCCCCACCCTGCACGGGCTGCTCGAGGGTCGCCTGCAGAGCCTGGAGGAGGCGGTCGTCGCGACCCCCGTGCCTCGCCTCTTCCTCGTGCCCGGTAGCAATGCCCTACCGGGGTCCGCCAACCTGGCCCACGCCCGCAAGCTCAAGTTGATCCGCCACATCCGGAAGCTCGACACCGACGCGGTCGTGGTCGACTGCGGGGCCGGCATCGGATTCAACGTGATCGACTTCTTCAACCTCGCCGACCGGCGGCTGCTGGTTGCGACGCCCCAGCTCGTCTCGCTCCAGAACTGCTACGGCTTCGTGAAGGCCTGCGCCTACCGTGGCATGCGCGCTTGCGCCCAGACCGCCTCCCAGCGCGAGCTGCTGAAGGCGACCAGCAGCCAGAGTGAGACCGAGCGCGTCTCGCAGCTGCTGCCTCGCGTCCGGGGCCAGGATCCGCAGCTGGCCGATGTCCTCGAGCACTTCCTGGGCGGGTTTGGGGTCACGCTGCTCGGCAACATGCTGGATGGCCAGGGAGAGCACAATCCCCTACACGCGATCGCGCGCATGGTGCGCGACTTCCTGGCCGTCGAGGTGGACGTCTTCGGAGGCATCCGACGCACTCCGCTGGTGCACGGCTCCGTCTCCCGCCGGCGTCCCTTCATCTGCGACAACATGACCGACCCTGCCGCACGTGTGATGATGCGTCTGGCGGAGGATCTCCTGGAGACGGACTTGCACGCGGTACGCGCCCGCCAGGCCGAGCGAGGCCAGCCGACCTCCGGAGCGCCTGGCGCGCTGGCCGACGACAAGTCCCTGCCGGGTCCCCTGGCGACCTACGAGCGCGAGCACGAGCGCTTCGCGGTCGACTGGGAGGTCGAGCTGCGCTTGGGCGACGCCAAGCACCAGGGCGAGGCTCTGGACGTATCCTGCGGTGGCGCGCGCCTGATGTGGGTCGGCGAGGTCGAGCCGGGCGATGCGATCCAGGTGACCTTCGCCGAGCATCCGGATCTCGGCGCGTTCGAGGCACAGGTCATCCACCTGGATGGCAATACTCGGGGCGTTCAGTTCCGGGGCTCCGATGTCGCCGAGCGTACCGCCGAGCTGGTGCGTCGAGCCCAGGGCGAAGCGCCCGTCCGATCCGCGAGTCTGGATGCCGCGAGCGCGGCGCCCGCGGGCTGAGCACTGCCGGCCGTCGCAACAGCACGCGTGGGTGACGCCGTCGCCGGGGCTCAGACGAGCTGCTCGGCCAGCCGGTCGGCGCTCTCGAAGGCAACGGCCAACAGCGAGCGAATCTGCTCCTGGGGAAGCGTGAACTCTCGACATGCGATCTCGACCACATGCTCCACCATGGCTTCGTCCGCCGAGCCGCGCAGGGGGGCCACGAGTCCGATCGCCGGTGGGATGCTGTCGGTTGCGCGGAACTCGTGGTGCGCGCCGATCGCATCGGTGATCCGCGCCGGGAAGCTCCACTCCTGGCTGATCCACCCGCCCACTTGGGCGTGATCGACTCCGAGCTCGGAGCGCTCCAGATCCGAGAGCACCTCGCCCCCATCGGCCCAGCGCTCCAGCAGCGCACCGTAGCGTTCGCCGTGGGAGTCGCACAGGACCGGCACCGCCATGTCCTGCAGCAGCGAGGCGGTGAAGGTCTCACTCGCGGTGCCGGGATGCAGGACATCGGCGAGGGCCTTGGCAGCCATCGCTCGTCGAGCGGCGGCGCGCCAGAAATCCACCGGATCGAACCCGCGGCGGCGGCGAACCGGCAGCGCGTGGCGGGTGGCCGCCGCCAGCACGGCGGACTCGGTCTGGCCGCGCCCCAGCAGTGCCACCGCATGCTCGACGTTGCGTACCTCGCTGCGCAGCCCGTAGGCGGGGGAGTTCGTCAGGCGCAGCAGAGAGGCCGAGAGACCCGGATCCTGAGCGAGGAGCTCTCCGATCTCCGCGATCGGAATGTTGGGGTCGCGCAGCTTGCGGGCGGCGTCCAGCGCCAGCCGCGGAAAGCTGGGCAGCTCGTAGTGCCCGAGGTGCTCGCGCAAGGCAGCGCGCGGGTTCTTCAGACGTTGATGGACCCAGCGCAGCATCCCTTCACTCCGCCCTACGGGCCATCTTGTTGGCGAAGATGGCGGTGAGGCCGGCGAGCATCAGATACCCAATGCTCACCTGCAGCATCACCAGTGCCTGGGAGATGCCCGCGGTGGGTAGCACGTCCCCGTAGCCCAACGTGGAGAGCGTGACGAGGCTGAAATAGTAGGGCGAAAGCGCCGTCGGGTGGTCGCCGTAGTCGACCGGACACTGGGCATAGGCCAGGCCGAAGAGCACGACGAACACGCCCACCCAGGCACCGAAGCGGACGAGGCTGCGCCCGCAGTCGGAGGTCAGCCACCAGAGCCAGTACACAAGGTTGGCGAGGCGGCCCTGGCGGCGGAACTCCTCCAGGTAGTTCTCGTCCAGGATGTGCCGCCGCAGCAGGTAGGCGCCGCTGAAATCGACGTCGCGGATGTCCGCCCGCAGGAAGCTCGCTGTGCTGAAGTCTCGGACGTGGGCCAACGCGCTGCCGCGGATGTCGCAGCCGACGAAGCGCGCCTTGCGAACCACGGCCGAGACCATGTCGACACTTCGCAGCTGGCAGCCCGTGAGGTCGGTGTGGCAGAGGCGCGCATCCCGCATGCGGGCACCGTTGAGGTTCGCCCCGCCCAGCGCCACGCGCTCCAGATTCGCCTCGGCGAGCGTCGCCTCCTCGGCCTCGATCGCGCTCAGGTCGGCGCGGCGGAGGTCAGCGCGACCGAAGCCTGTCCGACGAGCCTTGGCCTGGGCGAGATCAGCGTCGCGCAGATCCGCGCCGAGGAACTCTGCACCGTCGAGCTCGGCGCCCCGCAGCACGGTACCGCGCAGCTTGGCCCGAGCCAGGCAGGCGTCCTTCAAGCAGGCGCGGCTCAGGTCGGCATAGCTCAAGTCGTAGCCGCTCAAGTCCATCCCGGACAGATCCGCGCCGACGAGCTTCACACCGCGTAGATCCCGCGGCGGCGGCGTCGCGCCCTCACCGGAGCCGTGAGCGGCCAGTCTCGCCCGAAGTTGCTCCTCACGCGTCGGGCCCTCGCCCTCCGCTTGGTTCCAGCGAGACTGGAGCGCACGGCGGTGGTCAGACGGCGGAAGCGACTTCGCGCCGGTATCGCCGCTCGGGCGCGCTAGCGGTGGGTGCGTCATGTTCCCCTCGTACAAACGGGCGAGACCGAGGCTGGCTTGAGCGCGGACGCGGCATTCTTGGCCAGAATCACACGAGCAGACCCTTTCTTCCTAAGGTCCGCGGCCCAACCGGACGATTGCAAGGTCGAAACGGCCTATGGCGAGAGTTCTCATCGTGGATGACAACGAGGGGGTGCGACGTGTATGCGCGCGCGTCCTCGTACGTGCCGGCTTCGAGGTGCTTCTGTGCGAGGGAGGAGCCGAGGCGATCGAAGCGGCCGAGCGTGAGGAGTTCGACCTGGCGCTGGTCGACTTGAACCTTCCCGGGGTCAAGGGCACGGAGCTGCTCGAGCGTCTGTTCGAAACGTGCGCGCAAATGCGCGGCGTGCTCGCATCCGGTGGCTTCTTGGCTGATGGTCCGATGGTCCTGCCCGACAGTGGGCGAACCGTATCCGCGATGTGCAAGCCCTTCGACGCGCATCGCCTCGTCGACGCCATTCAGTCCGAGCTGGGTGCGGCCTAGGTCAGCCGCAGCGCGTGGATACGATCGGAGAGCGCACGTAGATCGAGAGGCTTGGGCACCAGACCTACCGCGCCTTCGGCCAGCAGTTCCGAATCAGCCGTGCTGGGACTGTAGCCAGACATCAGCAGCACACACGCCTCCGGGTCCAGCTCGCGCACCCGCCGAAAACAGGTGGTCCCGTCCATCTGCGGCATGTCCAGATCGACGACGACCACGTCGGGACGATGCCGCTGGAACAGCTCCAGCGCCTCGGCACCGTTGCTCGCAACGATGACCTGATGCCCGCGCCCCCGCAGCACGCGACTGGCAGATCGGGTCAGAAGCTCCTCGTCATCGACCAGGAGCACTCGCGCCGGGACGCTCGTGTCCGCGTTGCTCGGACTCAGGGGTGCGTCGACCGTCGCGCGTGCAGCGAGCTTGGACCTCGACAGGCTTGGCAACAGGATCGGTACGCTCACGCCCTTGCCTCGGGTGCTATCGAGGCTGACGGTCCCGCCATGTTCCCGCGCGACCTTCGCCACCGTCGCCAGGCCGAGACCCGTGCCCGCGCTGTCCGGCTTCGTCGTGAAGAAGGGCCGGAACGCGCGCTTTGCGGTCTCGGGATCCATGCCCGGTCCGGTGTCCGAGATCAGGACGAGCACGTGGGGCCCGTGAGCCCCTTCAGCGAGCTCCTGCACTTCCTCGCGCGTCGCCATTCTGGCTTCGATGCGAAGGCGACCGCCATCGGGCATCGCGTCGCGGGCGTTGATGCAGGGGTTCATCAACAGCTGATGCAGCCGAACGCGGTTGCCTTCGACAGGAAGGTCCGGAGTGATCTCGGTCTCCACCGTGACTCGGCTCGGCACGACACGCCCCATGAAACGCGCGATCTCCTCGCACATCTCGGCGATGTCGACGGGCTCGCGCTGCGCCTGGTCGCCGCGCGCAAAGCTCGAGAGTCGTCGGATCATCTCTGTCGCGCGCTTCGTCACGATGCGCATTTCGTCGAGGCACACGGTCAGCTCCGCGCGATCGCAGCTCGGCTGCACGATGGCGTCCTGCACGTATCCGACGTTGGCGCTGAGCACGGTCAGCACGTTGTTCAGGTCGTGGGTGATGCCGGCTGTGAGCCTGCCGATCGCTGCCATCTTCTCGGCCTCGGCGGAGGTCTCCTCGAGCTCCTCCTCCAGCACGTAGTGCAGCGACACGCGCGGTCCGAGGTGAATCCGATCGCCCGGTCGCAACAACTGTTGCACTTCGAGTCGCTGGCCGTTCACGAGTGTGCCGTTGCGGCTTCCCAGATCCTCGATCTGATACGCGTCCCCCGGCAGCCACCGGACCTGGGCATGGAGCCTCGAGAGGGACTCATCGCTCAGCTGAACGTCAGCGTCTCTCGATCGCCCGATCGTCGTGTCGCCGTTGCCAAGGGGAATCCTCAGGCCCATCTTCGGGCCACTCAGCACCACCAACGTCGGGACAGTAACGTCCGACTCACCGGGTGCGGTCATATCACCGGGCCGGGAGTGCACGAGCGTCGTACGCTCACTCTCATGCGTTGGGCGCGCCATGGCGTCGACCTACTAGGGTACAGCATATCCACCTGCTCCTGCCGGAATCTCGGGCACCGCACCGCAGCGATCGATCGTGCCGGTGCTGGCGGACGCTCCGCTTGTGCCGGCGCACACAAAGAGGAGCGTCGGAACCATTGCAGCGATGCAGCGCCGTGCAGACGTCGCCACACGCGAAGGCCGGCCGACTATGGCCATGGCTTCCTGTGCTAGGATCGTTGGGCGCAACGATGCACCGCTCACCGCCCCGCTTTGCATGACAAAGAAGACTCCAAAGACGACGATCATGTTCGTCGACGACGAGGCAAGCGTCCGGCGGGCCTTCGCCCGACAGATGCACCGCAGCGGCTACGACGTGGATCTTGCCGAAGACGCGGAAGAGGCACTCGAGCTGGCCCGCTCGCGTGACTATCCGCTCGTCGTGACCGACCTGCGCATGCCGGGCACGGACGGCATCGGGCTGATCGAACAGATGCAGGAGCTGTCGCCGGGAACGACCTACGTAGTCGTCACCGGTGCGCCCGAGATGCTGCCAGACGCGCGGGTAGTGGACGCGCCGATCGCCGAGGTGATCGAGAAGCCGTGGGATCGAGAGCGCCTCGTCCAGGCGATTTCGAGCGCGCTCACGCAGGTGCGGGGCCATCGCACATACGCGTCGATAGCTGCAACCCACCGCGATGGGGGTGGCGACGAGTTCGGCGGATCCGACTGACTCCACGTGCTCCACATGAGAGGATCAGTCTGAGGGTCCAACGAGCCGATGTCCGACAGAGCTAGCGTGCGCGGTGTTCTCGTGGTCGACGATAGCCCCAACTGGGCGTCGGTCATCGCCCGCCGCCTGACAGAAGACGGTCACTCCGTCTCCATCGCCCACGATGGACTGAGCGCGCTCGAGATCATACGAGACTCGCCTCCGCGCATTCTCATCACGGACTACTTTCTCGCCAACGTTGATGGCGGAAAGCTGTGCCAGGTTGCCAAGCACGTCGATGTCAAACCTGCGATTGCGACGATCATTCTCACGGGCGGAGCGGATCGCAAGCTGTCGCGCGCGCCTTCGCCCTACGCTGACGCGGTGATCGCGAAGAACACGCCGGATATCGTCGTGGAAGATCTGCGCGCGGTTCTCTCCAAGCTACGCGTGAGCTTGCCGCCGCCCCGGGAGGAGCGCGAGATCGTGGGACACGAGCGCCTGCACCCGCGCGCCCTCTCCACGAAGCTCTACGGCATCAAGCAACATCTGGAAGCGCTGCAACAGAGTGTCGGTGACGCCGTCATCGGCATCGATCAACAGCGCAGGGTCTACACGATCAACGAGCGCGCGTTGGAGATGCTGACCGTACGCGAGGCCGACGCGCTCGCGTGTCCCATTCACGAGGTTCTGGATGTACCGGAGGACCACTCGGTGATCGCAGCTGTACGGCGCGCGGTCGAACATGGGGTGGACTCGGATCGGCCACTCGAGCTGCTAGCGGGTGACGCGAAGCTCAGAGTGCGCGTGCGTGGAATCCTGGGCGCGGATCACACCGGGCAGGCTCTGCTCGTCGCCACCGACCTGAGTGAGCTGACCGCGGCGGAGCACGACCGCGCCGCGTTGACCGCTCGGCTCAACCAGGCCGACAAGATGGCCGCCGTGGGACAGCTGATCTCGGGGATCTCCCATGAGATCAACAACCCGCTCGCCGCGCTCATCCCTAACCTACAGTCGCTGCAGGAGTACTTCCAAGAAATCACCACGGCGCTGCGGTCACGCGCCGAGACGGGGGCGGAACCGCGCGGCTCGCGGCTCGACTTCGTTCTCGCCGACATCCCGGAGCTACTCGAGGATTGCCAACGGGCGAGCGAGCGGATCCGTGTAGTGGTCGCAGATCTGCGCCTGTTCGGAAGCAACAAAGAGGCGCCCGCGCAACAGGTCCGCGTGGAGCGTCTGCTCGAGTCGGCGCTCACGCTGGCCGCGAGTGAGATCCGCCACCGCGCCAGGGTCGAGCGCGAATACGCGCAGGTGCCTCCGCTGATGGCAGACGAAGCGCGCCTCGGCCAGGCGGTGCTCAACATCATCGTCAATGCCGTGCAGGCGATTGAAGGCGACGAACGTGCCGGCGTCGATCACTGGCTGCGTGTCACCACCGCATCCGACGGTGGTGGGGTCCTGATCGAGATCAGCAACAGCGGCCCCACGATCACAGAGGAGCACTTGCCGCGCGTGTTCGAGCCCTTCTTCACGACGCGAGCGCTCGGCGAGGGGGTGGGCCTCGGTCTCTCGATCGCCTACGAGACCGTGCGGCGGCATGGAGGGTACCTCGAGGTGAGCAGTGATCAGCACACACCGACGACGTTCCGCATGTGGCTACCGGTGGACACCGGGTTGGTGCTCCAAGCGGGCTCGCGCGAGCCGATGGCGAGCTCCGAGAAGAGCTGTCGTATCCTGATCGTGGACGACGAGCGCGCCGTGCGGAACTCGTTGCGGCGCGGGCTCGAGCGGGATCATCGCGTGGAGCTCGCACCCTCCGGAGCTGATGCGATGGAGAGGCTCCGCGGCGGTGCCCGCTTCGATGCCATCCTCTGCGACCTGATCATGCCCGAAATGACCGGAATGGAGCTCTTCGGCCGAGTGCAGGACGAATACCCCGAGCAGGCGCAACGCTTCGTCTTCCTGACGGGAGGGACGAGCAACGCCGCGGCTCGGCAATTCCTGAGGGGCGTGGATCGCCCTCGGGCCTACAAGCCGATCGAGCGCGAAGAGCTGACGGAGCTCGTCGCGCAGTGCCTGACGCAGTTCGAGGCCGAGGGCGGCTGAAGCGCTCCGGGACTTGAGGGTGAATTGGCCACGTCGTGGGGCCCCGGCCCCACGCCAATGCGTGCATTCCCCTTCGAGCGGTCCCGCTTTCGCGGGAAATCCCCTGGCACGGCCCATGCAAAGGTTCAGGTGAAGCGCGCGGAAAGGCGCGCCACCGCGGGGAGTGCAGCTGCAGTTGCAAGTGGAGACCACGAAGGCCGCCCATATCGATTCCCACGAGGCCCCTGAGGCAGGTGAGCCACTGGAGCTCCTCTCCGGGCCTATCGTACATTCGGGCACAATGCTCGACGTCGTCAACATGCTGAGCGTGGCCGGCTGGACCGGCGAGCTGAGCGTGGAGGCTCCCGGGGCGACGTTCCGGATCACGCTCCACCGCGGGGGGCTCGAGAACGCCTCCAGCAGCCTGGATTCGCACCGGCTGGGGGAGCTTCTCGTCGCGCAAGGGGCCATCGCGCGGGAACAGCTAGCAGCCTGCCTGGGGGCGCAGAGGGGAAGGCTTCGGATCGGCGAGCTGCTGGTTCGCGAGGGCGTCATCAGTCGCGATGCGCTCTTCGACGCGCTGCGCAACCAGGCCCAGGAAATCTTCTACTGCGCTCTGCTGACCGAGCGCGGTCGTTTCTGCTTCAGCGAGCCCGCCGCTGACGCAGAGCCGCCGCCGATCGCGTTCCTCCTGCCGTTTCAGCACCTGGTGCTGGAGGTGGCGCGCCGCAGCGACGAGCGCGTGCGCGCGCAGCGTGATGCGCTGGGGGAGCTCGTGGCTGCCTTCAGCTCCGTGCTGCGCCTGATCTTCGGCACAGTCGAGCCCCACGGACAGCTCGAGGCCTTGCACGAGCACGTGCGTGGCTGGATCGAGACCAGCCGAAACGCCCCGATGTTTGGCGATGGATTGGGGGACGACGGTACGATCGACGCAGCCGCAATCGCCCGACACGTGTGTGAATCACCGTCCAGCTATCCGGCTGCCGTGCTCTACCAGCTGCTGCACGACCTGGCGACCTTCGCGCTCTTCGCCGCGGGCCCAACCCTGCATTGGGCCGACGAGCTACGACTCGCGCGTGAGGTCAACACCGCGCTGCGCGCGATTCCGGTCCCCGAGGACTGACCGATCAGCTAAGCAGCGTGCTGGGCGGCGCACTACGCCAGGGGGAAACCCGCGCCGTGGTCGTGGCCGCCGCCACGTGCACGCAACTGGCTGAAAAGACGAACACGAAGCGCGTTCCCTCACCGGGCTTGGAGTCGATCAGGACCCGGCCGCCGAGGCGGATCGTCGCGTCGCGGACTGCGGCTAGACCGACGCCCCTCCCGGAGAGGGTGCTGGCGCTGCGCCGCGTGGTGAGGCCGTCGGCCATCAAGGCTCTTTCCAGGTCCGCGGGCGTCGCGGATGGAAAGCCTCGCTCGCGCGCGCGATCTGCAACCGCATCCCAGTCGATGCCCGGGCCGTTGTCGCCCACGAGGATGCGCAGCTCGCCGCCGTCGACCGCGGCCGCCAGGTATACGCAAGGCTGGGCCGCGGACCCGCTGTCCTCGGCGATTCCGTGCTCGACGGTGTTGCGTAGCACGTGGGCCAGGGCGGACCAGAACGGCGCCCACCGCTTCGACTCGACCCGCAGGTCCTCCGCGTCCACGTGGGCATGGAGGGTCACCCCCCGGCGGCGCCACGCGAGCGCCTTGGCGCCGACCGCGAGCGCCCACAGACGTGGCTCGATCGGATCCAGCGCCCATCCGTGGAGCGCATGGAGCGCTTCCGCGGCCCGGCCCTCGTCCAGGGCCGCAACCACCAGAGCGTGCTCGAAGCGGGAGACTTGGAGGCTGTCGTGCTCTAGCGCGACGGTGATCGCGCTCGCACGCCGCTCCTGCTGCTGCCATGCGTCCTTGAGCGACCTGCGCTGCGGCTCGGTTATGGGAGCATCGCTGTCCATCAACCGCTCCTCGATCTCGTGACAGATCGCGACGAAGGCATCGAGACCAAAGAGGCTGCAAGAACCCTTCAGGGTGTGGAGGAGACGGCGGTCCTCCTCCGCGTCGTCGGACGGGGCATCGAGCCGAGCCACCATCCGCCGCGCCTCGGCGAAGAAGGTCGACAGGCCCGCCCGATCGCGCGCCAGATGCTCCATGAGCGAGAGCAGCTCCTTCTGCTCCGTCTCGGCCTGCTCGCGGGCGAGCTGCGCGCTGATGTCGGTGATGACGACGAGTAACCGTTCGAGCTCGGACTCGTCCCCGACCGGTGTGTACTCGAACTCGAGCCACCGCGCGCCCACCTGGACCCGTCGGGGGAGCTGCTCGAGAAGCAGCTCGAGTGGCATGATGCCCTCCCGGATCTCCTCGAGGCCGAGGTCCATCAGCTCCGCTGCGAGGCTTCCAGGCGGGCCCACCAGGCACTGGAGGCGCTCCCCGGCGATGGCTCGGCCATCGAACCAGTCCTCGACGATCGCCGAGTATTCCGGATCGATGACGCCGGTGGTGGAGACCGTGAACAGCCCCTGGGCCACGTGGTCCATGACCACTCGCATACCCTCATTGCGCTGCTGCAGCTCGGCCGTTCGCTCGGCCACCGTGGCTTCCAGCACCTCCGCGCGTGTCGCCAAGGCGGCGTCGCGCTCCTCGATCGCGCGCGTGGAGAGCCAGATCAGGGCAACGCCCACCAGCAGTCCGAGCAGACCACTGATCCAGGTCGCGAACAGGATTCGGTCGAGCAAGTGCTCGGACTCGACCAGACGTCGGGTGCTGAGCACGATCGCAATGCGCCCCACCGGCGTTCCCTCGATCTCGCTCCGCTCCCAGGACACCAGGTAGCGCCCCCGCTGCCGGACCACACCAGCCGTACCGGAGAAGACCTCGGCGAGCGAGAACGGCGACACGCCATGTGTGTGCATGACTGCACCGATATCATCCACCGCCACGATTGCGACCACGTCCTCCGACATCGCGTAGTCTCCGCACAGCTCGCGTAGCGTCTCGGTGTCGCCCGCCGCGAGCCCAACCTCAGCCTGTGCGGCGAGCTCCTTGGCACCGCGTAGGGTTATCCACTCCAGGTCCTGCAGAACCGCGGGGCCGAAGCTGTCGAAGATGCGCTGGACCATGCTCGACACGCCGCCGGTGAAGCCCAGGATCGCCAAAGCGATCACGAAGATCGCGAGCTTGCGCAGGCCGCGAATGGGGCGGCGACGAGCGCCCGTCGGCTGGGCGCGGGTGACGCTGTCCGACTCGGATGACACCTTCCTCTCACCAACGGCCGCCGCCTGCCCAACTTGAGCGGAGAGAAGACCAAAGAAACCCCTAAAGAAGCTTGCCGACTTCGCCGTCTGATGGAGGAGAGGCACCCGCGATGACGAGCCCTCAGCCCAGCGCTGCGCCGCCGGCGGAGCCCCCCGGACCGGAAAGCGCGCCTCCTGAAGTCGGGGTGCGCGGCGTGACAGCTCCAAACGACCGCGCTAGATGCTCAGGTCCAGAGGCGTTCCGATGCCTTACCGTACGAGAGCTCCGGCTGGCCTCCTCCGAGTTCTTCGGTCACTTCGCCTTACCGGTCCGCCCTTGTGCTGCAGCCGAGACGTTGGGAGACAAGGCCGTGCTGGCAGCGGCGATCGGCTTCACCGGCCGGCAGGCCCGCGGTTCCCTGGCGCTGACGCTGCCAAAGGCGCTCGCGCTCGAGACGGCGCCCCTCGAGGCCCTGGAGGAGCTCGTCCTGTCGGACTGGGTCGGTGAAATGGCCAACCAGCTTCTCGGGCGCCTGAAGAACAGGTTGATCCCCCACGGCGTCGACATACGATTGAGCACACCGACGATCGTCGAAGGCCGCCAGGTGCGAATTCTCGCGCTGCGCGGAACATCGATTTGTGAGGCGCTGATGTGTGGGGGGCATCCGGTCTTCATCTGCTTGCACACCGTCGTCGTTCCCTCGATCGATCTGCGCGCCTGCGAGGAGGTGGCCCAGTCGGAAGGTGAAGCGGTCCTCTTTTGAGCTGCACGAAAGGTCATCTCATGTCCAAGAAGGTTCTCGTAGTCGACGATTCATCAACCATTCGTCAGCAGGTGGGCCAGGCGCTGGTGCAAGCCGGCTTCGACGTGGTGGAGGCGTGTGACGGAGTCGAAGGGGTCAAGCTGCTCTCGGGACAGCACGACGTGTCACTCGTCATCTGCGATGTGAACATGCCACACATGGACGGCATCGAGATGGTCCGGACGGTCAAGGCGGATGGCAACAACGCCAGGCTGCCGATCGTGATGTTGACCACCGAGGGGCAGCCCGCGCTGATCCGGCAGGCCAAGAAGGCGGGAGCGGCCGGCTGGATCGTCAAGCCCTTCAACGCCGCCAGATTGATCGCAGCCGCCGAGCAGCTGGCAGCCTGATTGGAAGCGATGGACGGCCAGACTCCAGAGATCAACGATGCTGGTAGGCGCATTCTGGAAGCGCTGGGAGAGGGCGTCTTCGTGCTCGATGCAAAGGCTTCGATCAGCGAGGTCAACGAGGCAGCGGTCCGATTGCTCGGCTACCGGCGCGACCAGTTGATCGGCCGACCCTTCGAGGAACTCGTCGCCGAAGCCGACCTGCTCGCGCTGGTCGGCGTAGCTGCTGCCCTCGGTGAAGGTGTCGAGCACAACCTCAACATTCTGCTCAAGGACCACGAGGACGACTACGTCCTCGTAACCGCGACGACTTCCCCACTGCAGCTGGACGGCTCCGCAGCGCGCGGCTACGTGCTGCTCTGCCGCGACGCGGGCACCATCCAGGACATGCTCTCGGAGGAGAACCGGCGCGCGGCCGCGGAAGCGGAGCGCGCGGACATGGAGGCGCGCGCCCGGGGAGTCGCCGAGGAGCGGGAGCAGGAGCAGCGGGAGTTCGGCCAGCAGCGAAAGCTGGAATCGATCGGCCAGCTCGCGGCCGGAATCGCGCACGAGATCAACACCCCGACTCAGTTCGTCGGCGACAACGTGCAGTTCGCACGCGAAGCCTTCACGGACCTGATGGCGTTCGTTCAGCGCTGCAAGGAGGCGCTCGAGGAGTCCGACACGAGCAGCGGACCGCTGGAAGCGATCGCCTCAGCCCTCGAGGAGGCGGACGTCGACTATCTGAGCGAAGAACTGCCGACAGCGTTCGAACAGACCCTGGAGGGCGTGCGCCGAATCGCCAAGATCGTCTCTGCGATGAAGGACTTCTCGCACCGCGACATCGGCGTGCGCAGGGCGACCGATCTGCACGCGGCCGTCGAGACGACCGTGACGGTTTCCCGCAACGAGTGGAAGACAGTGGCGAAGGTTGAATTCGACTTTGCGCCCGACATGCCGCACGTCCCCTGCTTCGCGGACGAGCTCAAGCAGGTACTGCTCAATCTGATCGTCAACTCCGCGCAAGCCATCGCCGATACGGCGGAGGACGGCGAGTTGGGAACCATCACCATCGGGACGCGGAAGTGCGGCGACATGGCGGAGCTGTGGATAGCCGACACGGGCAGAGGCATCGACGAGGCGATCCGCGAGCAGATCTTCGATCCCTTCTTCACGACCAAGGAAGTGGGCAAGGGCACCGGGCAGGGGCTCGCAATCGCGCACAGCGTGGTCCAGAAGCACGGGGGCGAGATTCTGCTCGAGAGCGAGGTCGGCAAGGGCACGAGCTTCCGGATCCGCCTTCCCCTCTGGGTGGACGCCGACTAGAGGTTCAGGTTCCGGAACTCGAGCACCTGGGCCTGCAGTGCCGCGCCAGCGTAGCCCGCCAGTACGGCCATTCGTACCATCGCAATGCGCTCGACGGTGGGTGGGACCCCACCGAAGGTCCACGATGCGACCGCGCGCGTTCCAGCGACGAGAGTACCGCGATGACAGTTTCGCGAAGTCCGTCCCCCAAAGCCGATCGAACGCGCGGAGTACTCCCGGTTCGCGTCGTCGTACAGCTTCGCGGGCAGACATCCGTAGCCTTGTAGAGGGCTGGTCTGGTGCGGCCCGAGCATGATCGTTCGGTCTGCGTCCGGAGCGAACAACTCCACGCTGCATTGCACAGTAGCGCTCGGGCCCCGCTCGCAGTGCTGCAGTGTGAAGGTCATCCCGTCAAGCTCGAATACTCCCGGCGTCTGGGTAGCCGCCGCGTTCGGTGTCGCCTGTGCGGGGTTGCCCGCAGGGACAGCGGTGGGGCCGGGGGCGCTGGCGGGCCGGACCCGCTCCACGGGTTTGACACGCCTGGCGGCATCTGTGTCGGCCGTCCCCTTCCTTGGGCCACGCGGTCCATGCCGTTCGCACAGACCTCGATGATCCGGCGCGTCTCCGCGGAGGTGTCTGGGCTCTCGCGGACGGTGGCAAGGCTGTTTCGGAACTCAGTCTCCGTACCGGCCGCGAATACGCCCTGTACCGCCAGGACGCCTTCGATTCCTGTGGTGCTCTCGCTCCGTTGCGCCTCGGTCGATGCGCGCCCGCGCAAGCACACGCGGAAGTCGACGACGGAATCTAGCACGCACGCACCCTCCCATCGTTGTCGCCCGAGGGGACAATGGGCGTCTGCCGCGCTCGCTGGCTCGGGGCCGGAGTGGCAGGCGACGGCAATCAGTAGGTGCAAGACAGCAATGGATCGCAGCATCTCGTTTCCTCCCAACGTCGCCGCCGATCCGTGGTGGCGCCGTTCGCAACTGCGTAATATCCGGCGGGCTACGGAGGGGCAACCGCGGCCGGGCGCCGCGGTCGCCTCACGGCGTTGCCGACGCTTCCCACTGCGGTCCACCCTGCCAGCTCTGGAGGTGACCCTGGTTGGCCAAAGCGGGTGCAGGGTCCAACGAGTCGTAACGACTGGACGCGCGATGCCCGACGGGCTGGATGGCAACAGCGGCGGCGTGGTCATCCTCTCGGCCGAAGACGCGCCCGGCGACACGATTCGACCGCGGCTCGATGCGGCCGGCGCCGACCCCACACGCGTGCGGATCCTCCGAGCGATCCGCGGGCGCGACGAGGAACACAGCCCGGAGATCGTCGAGCGCGCAGACATGGCGGGCATCGAGCGTGCCGTCCAGGAGTGCGGTTCGCGGTTGCTGATCATCGATCCGCTGACTGCGTTCCTCGGAGCCCGCGTCAACGCGAACTACGACCAGGACGTGAGACGCGCCCTTGGTCCGCTCACCGAGATGGCACAGCGCGCCGGCGTCACCATCATCGCGATCCGCCGTCTCAACCGCCATCTATCGTGGTGGAAGTTCGATCGGGATCACCGGTGCGTCACGTGCCGCGTTCATCGTCAGCAAGGACCCGAGCGACCCGCAGGCGCGCGTCTTCGCGAATGTGAAGGCGAACCTCTCGCTGCTGTCGGGCTCGCTGGGCTTTCCCGTGGAGACAGCACCCAACGGTGTGCCTCGCATATGCTGGACAGGGCCGTCCTCTGTTTCGGCCAACGACGTGGTGCAGCCCGAGCCCAGTGCGCCGGCGCGGCCGCGGCGTGACGAGGCGCAGGTGTTCTTGCTGGAGGTGCTCGCCGACGGCCCAGTGCTCGCGGCCGAGGTCATGAGGAAGGCCGCGGCCAGGGGCATCAGCAAGAAGACGCTTAACCGCGCGAAGAGGGAGCTCGATGTAGCCCGCGAGAAGCCGAAGGGGGTCAAGGACGGCCCGTGGACCTGGTTTCTGCGTGAAGGTGGCCATTCCCCGGGGGATGGCCACCTTCACGCCAACGCGGGGCTCGGCAAAGATCGTTCGACCAGCAATTACGGTGAGTTAGATCAGGCAGGGGAAGATGGCCACCGGTAGAAGATCGCCAAACCCAGATCCCGTTCGCCGAGGCTCCTTCGGAGGTTCCCGATGCCTGAGCGCGCGCTCCTGGCGCAGCTGCTCGAGCGGCTGGTATACGCGATCGAACGCATCGCCGACGCCCTCGACCGCAAGGCAGGCCCCGGCGGGCAGCCGCGCAAGCCCCGCCGGGCCGTTCGCCGCTCCCCGACCGTGGTGCCCACCGAGCTAGACCGGGCCCGCGCGGCGCGGGTGGCGAAGAAGCTGGGGCTGAAAAGTGACTGATAAGGATGGCAAGAAGCCGACGGGCATCCCCGATCTCTTCCGGAAGGCTGGCGACGAGCGAGCGAGTTCAGCCGGCGAGGCGCGAGCACTCGTCGGCGCAGCGGGCGATGCAGACGCCGAGCCTCGGGCCCGCGCTCTCGGCTACTACATGTTCGCTGCCGAGCTTGGCGAAACCGACCTGGAGCCGCTCCACGAGCTACTGCAATGGTTCGTAGAGCATCGCCCCAACGACTTCATCTGCTCTTTCCCCGCGTTCAAGGCGAACCCGAACCCGGACCCCGCGCATTTTGAGAGAATGTCGGCCCTGTGGGCGGGTCATGAACGCGACGGTCGACTCGACGCCAACGGGTTGATACATGCGTCGTCCTTCTTCGCACCCGTGGA
>JAPPOT010000804.1 GCA_028817855.1 Myxococcales bacterium | reverse complement strand
CCTTGCCGCGCGCGGGCTGACTCGTGTTGCCAAAGCGGTCGGGAGCCGTGCCCACGGGAAGCGAGAGGAACTGCTGCGCCAGCGAACGGCAGACCAGGCCGTGGGTGACGACGACCAGATTGCCGGACAGGTCGCGCGCGCGCTCGAGCATCAACCGCCACGCGTCGCCGACGCGGGCATCGAAGGCCGCCCAGCTCTCACCCTCGGGCGGCTCGTAGTCCTGGGCGAAGATGTTGTGCGTCAGCTCGGCGTAGGGCGTGCCGCGATGCACGCCGAGGTTGCGCTCGTGGAGCAGCCGGGTCTCCTCTGCGGCCACGCCGGTGAGGCGCTCGACCGCGGCCGCGGTCATGCGCGCGCGCGGCATGTCGCTGGCCAGGATGCGGGCGACGCCGAGCCCCTGCAGGCGCACCGCAAGCAACTCCGCCTGGGCAAGACCGCGGCCGCTCAGGGGCGTGTCGGCCGGCTGCACGACGCGCGCCGCGTTGAGCGCGGTCTCCCCGTGGCGAACGAGTATGATCATGGCGAACGGGGATCTAGCGCGAATAGCACGGGAAAGGAAACGTGCTATGCCTGCGGCGGCATGATCACGATCGTGGACTACAATGCCGGCAACCTGCGCAGCGTGAAGCGCGCCTGCGACGCCGTGGGCATCGAGTCGGTCTTCACGCAGGACGCCAGCGCCGTCGCGAGCGCGGAGCGCATCATCTTCCCGGGCGTCGGCCACGCGCGCAGCGCGATGGAGACCCTGATCGAGACCGGGCTGCGCGACGCCATCCTCGGCGCCTTCGACCGCGGCACTCCGATCCTCGGCATCTGCGTCGGGGCGCAGCTGCTGCTCGACGGATCCGAGGAGGGTCCGACCGACGGGCTCGGGCTGATCGGCGGCATGACGCGCCGCTTCCAGCTGGACGATCCCACACTGAAGATCCCGCACATGGGCTGGAACGCCGTCGACGTCACCCAGTCCCATCCGCTGCTCGAGGGCCTTGAGCCAAAGGACGAGCTCTACTTCGTCCACAGCTACTACCTCGACCCGAGCAAGCGCGCGCACGTCTTTGCAACCAGCGACTACGGCGGCGCCTTCGCTTGCGCAATCGGCCGCGACAACCTCTTCGCCACACAGTTCCACCCGGAGAAGAGCGGACGGCTCGGCCTCGAGCTGCTCTCGCGCTTCGCGACCTGGGGAGGCTCACCATGTTGAGCAAGCGCGTCGTCGCCTGCCTCGACGTGCGCGACGGTCACCTCGCCAAGAGCGTCAAGTTCGTCGACACCAAGAACATCGGCGACCCGATCGAGAAGGCACGAGCCTACTACGAGGACGGGCTCGACGAGCTGGTCTTCTACGACATCACGGCGTCCAACGAGCACCGCAACATCATGATCGACGTGGTCGAGCGCGTGGCCTCCGAGATCTTCATTCCCTTCTCCGTGGGCGGTGGCATTCGCTCCGTGGGGGACGCGACCAAGCTGAGGCTGGCCGGCGCCGAGAAGGTCAACGTCAACAGCGCCGCGGTCCAGGACCCGGACCTGATCGCCCGCATCTCGGAGGCGATCGGCGCGCAGAGCACGATTCTCTCGATGGACGTGCTGCGCGTGGAGGCGAGCGACTCGATCCCGTCGGGCTACGAGATCGTGATCCACGGGGGGCGCAAGCACACGGGCAAGGACGCGCTGGCGTGGGCACAGCGTGGCGTGGAGCTCGGCGCGGGCGAGTTGGTCGTGAACTCGATCGACGCCGACGGCACACGAGAGGGCTACGAGATACGGCTGACGCGCATGATCGCCGACGCCGTGCCGGTCCCCGTGATCGCCTCGGGAGGCGCCGGCAAGCCGGAGCACCTCTACGACGTGCTCACCGAAGGCCGCGCCGACGCCGCGCTGATCGCGTCGATGGTGCACTACGGCGACTACCGCGTCAGCGAGCTCAAGCAGTACCTGGCCGAGCGCGGCCTGGCGATTCGCACGCGCTGGTAGCGCGTCGGCGCCAGCGAGAATCGGCTGCGCGAAGACAGGGAATCGCGGGCAACGATCAACGCGGGTCACTGTCGGGGAACGCGACACCATGGCCGCAGTGCGGCCGGCTCACCGCAGCAAGCTGACGGTCGCCGCCCCCAGCACGATCGCGAGCGCGAGCAGAAGCGCGAGCCGCACGTTCGGGGAGCGCCAGATCGAGCGCCGCGGCGGCGCCGAGGAGCGCTGCTGAATCGGCACCTCCGCCGCCGCAGGGGAACGGCCGGGCACATCGACGATCACGCTGGGCTCGCGGCCGTCCTCGCCGGGCACGGGCGTCCGAACGGGGCGGCGGCCGGCAGGCCTGGCCGCGGGGGTGTCGGCCCGGGGACGCTCCATGGCATGGCGCCGCGCCCGGCGCGGGCGCTCGTCGGGCGTGGCCTTCTTGCGCCGCGCCTCGTCGTCCTCGGGCGCCTCCGGCAGGCTGCGTACGCCGGAGCCCGCCTCGCCGGCCTGCTCCGCGCCCGGGGGGTGCGAGGAGGAGCGGATGATCACACGACCGCTCGGGGAGCGCTCGGGCTCCACCTGGGCGGGTTCCGAGGCCGGACGCTCGGGTGCGTCGGCGCCCGCGGGACCACGTCTACCTTCACGGTCGGAGCCATTGCCGGATGTCACGGGCTTTCCCCAAATCAGTGACGGTAGGTTCTTGTCACACAACGCCCCACCGCACAACGCCGGACCGCAGTTACCGCGCCCCCAGGCTGGGTCAGCTAGCTAGTCCCGCGCTTGACGTGACCGCGACGAGCCACCACAACAGCCGCCATGGCTCGGATGGTTAAGTGCGTGAAGCTGGACAAGGAGGCCGAAGGGCTCGACCGACCCCCGATCAAGGGCGAACTCGGTCAGCGGCTCTACGAGAACGTCTCCAAGGAAGCCTGGAAGCAGTGGATCGCCCACTCGACCATGCTCGTGAACGAGTACCGTCTGGAGCTGGGCACGCCCGAGGCGAACCGGATCTGGCTCACGGAGCTGGAGAAGTTCTTCTTCGGCGAGGGATCCGCGGCGCCGGAGGGCTTCGTCCCGCCGGAGCAGAAGTAGCAGCTTCCTACTGGAGCCGGGCGGACCGGCCGGCGTCGGTCGGGGCCGTCACGTGGCGCGCCTGGCCGCGGCCGCCGCAGACGAAGTCGACGCGCGCGCGCAGCCGGCGGAGCTTGGCGGAGGCACTGACGCGCAGACGTTCGAGCTGCATGGCGTGGCCGGGCGAGGTCTCGCGCAGGCGCGCGATGCGGTTGCGGTGCGGGGCGCCGCGCAGGGTCCCCTCGGCCCGCTCCAGCAGGGTCGAGACCACGCTCCACTCGCCGACCTCGCGCGCGTCCTCCATGCGCGGCGAGCGCATGTCCTGGGGCAGCTCGAGCCGAGCCAGCGCGTCGGTTGCGACCAGCGCCTTGAGCACGCCGCGGTGCAGGCCCAGCAAGTCGTCGTCGTCCGGCAGCCGCCACGCGCGAATCTCGTCGAGCGGCTTCGCGATCAGGCGGGGAGACAGGTGTGGTGCAACGCTGGCCATGGCGTCCTCCTGAACTGCATTAACACCTACACTAGCTCACAGTTGGTTTCAAGCGCACACCCTCCCCACATTCGGACATGCGAGAGAGCGGAAACCGGTTTCTGCTGGAATTTCGGAGGCTCCTAGCCCTCGAGCAGGTGCCCCACCGCGGCACGCTCCCGATCCCTGTCCACGACCTGGCCGAGGGGCGTCCAGCGCATGTCCGCCTCGAGGCGGTAGCCGCCGAGATGGTCGTGGGGTGGTGCCCCGTTCCAGTCATCCGGCGACAGCAGCGAGAAGTAGTCGCGACCGTCGTCCCCGCGATAGAGGTGGTAGACCTGTCCCGCGCGCTTGCGGAAGCGGCACACGGCGCGGTGCAGCTCGGCATCCCGTCGCGCGCGCTCCAGCGCCTCGGCCGCCTGCTGCTTGAGCGCGCGCACCTGGCGCGCGATCGCCTCGAGCTCCGAGCCGACCGCGGCGGTCAGCACGCTGTCGGCCTGCTCGATCTCGCGCGCCATGTCGACCAGCGCGATCGGCGCCGAGAGCCGGCTCAGGGGATGGGCGGCCGTGCGCTGCGGGATCTCTTCACCCGGCTCGCCCCCATCCCGCTCACCATCACCGCCCAGGCCGCTCACTCGCCCTTCTTCTTGAAGTCCAGGGCCGCGGAGTTGATGCAAAAGCGCTGACCGGTCGGCGCGGGGCCGTCCTCGAAGACATGACCCAAGTGCGCCTCGCAGCGGCTGCACGTCACCTCGACGCGCCGCATGCCGTGGCTG
>JAPPOT010000285.1:14057-18007 GCA_028817855.1 Myxococcales bacterium | reverse complement strand
ATCCGATGCGGCTCGAGTTGGGCGATTTCTACCGCGACTTCGGCCAGCCGGAGACGGCGCTCGAGTGGTACCGCCAGGTCGGCGGCGGACAGGATGGGGCGGCGGCGCGGGCGGCGGCGCAGCGCATCTTCGCGCTCGACGTGGAGCGGGAGGCGCGGCGCTACGGCTTCGCGCCCGATCAGCGCAAGGCCCCGCAGCGGCTCAAGACCCTGCTGCCGCGCGCGCGAGCCCTGAGCGCAGAGGGGGCGCACGAGGAGGCGCGGGCGATTCTCGAGGAGGCGATCGCGCTGGCGCCGACCCACGGCGAGAGTCGCGCGGCGCTGGCCGAGGTGCTGGCGGCGGCGGGCGAGCGCGACGCGGCGGAGCTGAGCTACCTGCGGGCGCTGGCCTTCGACCCGCGTCCGGAGGTGGAGCGCGGGCTGGCGGAGCTCTACCTGAGCGACCCGAGCGGGCGCATGGCGGCCCACGCGGCGGTGCTGCTCGAGCGCGTGCTGGCCCGGCGGCCCGACTGGTCGGAGCTGCACCTGACGCTGGCGCGGGCCCTGCAGCGCTCGGGTGAGTTGCCGCGCGCGCTGCTGCACGCGCGGCGCTTCGTGGCGCAAGCGGGGCCGGGGCCGCAGAAGAAGCAGGCCGAGGCGCTAGCCCAGGAGCTGACGCGATTGCTGGGCGCGGGCGGCGGCGTGCCGGGCGGTGCGGCTGCGAGCGCGGCGCGCTCGGGTGAGCTGCCGGCGCTGTCGCAGGCGCGCGCGCACCTCTCGCGTGGTGAGGTGGAGGCGGCGTTGGCGGCGCTGCGCGAGCACGACGAGCGCAGCGGCGGCACGGTCGAGACCATGATGCTGCGGGCGCGCATCCTGCACGGCGCCGGGCGGCTCGCGGAGGCGCGACGCGTGCTCGAGGCGCTGATCGGACGCGACCGGCACCAGGCCGAGGCCCACGCGCTGCTCGGTCGCGTGCTGCGGGCGAGCGATGATCCGCACGTGCGGCAGGCGGGGCGCGCGGCGTTGGCGGAGGCGGAACGGCTGGGCGACATGGACGCGAGCCTGGAGCTGGCGCGGATGGACCTGGCCGATGACCGCGGCGAGATGAGCTGGCTCTACGATGGCCCGCGCCTGATGCAGCTGCTGCACGGGCGCGAGCGGGTGGCGCGGCTCGCGGGCGAGGCGAGCGGGCCGACGCGCAACGAGGCGGCGGCGCTGATGCTGCGCGCGGGCGAGCGGTTGCGAGCGCTTGCGCTGGCTGCGCTGCTGGTGGTGCTGCTGGGGCTGGTGGTGTTGCTGTGGATGCGGCAGCGCTTTCTCGGCGGCGGGGATCTGGCACGGTTGATCGAGGCGGCGCCGGAGGCGGGTCCCGAGCTGATGACCATCCTCTCGGCCGTGCAGCACGAGGTGCTCAAGCACAACACGATGATGCTGACCGGGCTGTGCGAGGCGCTGGCGCGCGGGGACGACGCGATGGCGGCGGCCGACCAGGCGAGCCACCTGCGCAAGGCGCTGCTGGGGACGGGTGGCGCGGCCGACCGACTGGACGGCTACGTGGAGCAGCTCGAGCAGCTGGGGCGGGCCCACGGGCTGCGGCTGAACCTGGCGCGGCGCGACGACGCGGTCGGTGCGCTGCTCGACGGCTTCGCGGTGCTCGACAGCGTGGACAAGGAGCTGGGCAAGGTGGCGAAGCTGTCGGCGCGGCGGCGGCGCGCGCTGCTGTCGCGGCTGGGCGAGGCCTCGGAGCTGCTCAACGGGCGCGGGGCCGACGGCGTGCGCGCGCTGCTCGACCGCGTGCGCACGCTGGAGGTGGACGCTGCGCTGCTGCGCGAGATCCACGATCGCATCGGCGCCGAGCCGGTGCTGGCCGAGCGCGCGCTGTCGCCGCTCTCGCTCGAGGGCGAGGCGGCGCTGCCGTGCCGCGTGCGCTTGCCCCGTCAGGTCTTCGAGGACGTGCTGGCGAACCTGATGCGCAACGCCCTGCAGGCGATGGCGCGCGGCGAGGCGCAGGACGCCCTCGGGCTGGGGCTGTCGGTGGAAGCGGGGCGCGACCCGATCACGGGACTGTCGGAGGTCGCCTTCCACGTGCGCGACCGCGCCCCGGAGGATCTGGCCAACGAGCAGCTGCGGCGCCGCTACATCGAGGCCGGCCTGGGCCTGACCGCCGACCTGGTCAGCCGCTACGAGGGCTCGCTCGAGGTCAGCACCGAGGAAGCCGGCTGGACCAAGGCCGTCGTGCTGCGCGTCCCAGGAGAGTCGGTCAGCGCGGAGGTCGCCTCGTGATGCCGGAGGAGCGAAGCGACGACCTCGCGGGAAGGGGAGCCCCGGGAGGCTTTGCCGCGCGGGGGGAAGGGTCGCGTGACCCTTCCCCGGGTCGGGTCGGAGACCCGACGATGGAGGTGTTGTCGTGAGCGTGACTGTTCTCATTGTTGAAGACGGCGACGAGTACCTCGACAACCTCTCGCGCTTCGTGCGCGGCCCGCGCTACCTGCAGAGCCACGACGGCGCCGAGGCGGTGCGGCTGTTGGGGAGCGAGACCATCGATTTGGTCTACCTGGACATGCGCTTCGATCGCATCGCGGAGGAACGCCTGCTCGGCAGCGGCGGCGGTCGCTCGCTCAAGCACCTGCAGAACCACCAGGGCCTCTACATCCTGCAAGCGCTCGCGGACGGAGGCCATGCGGCGCTGCCGGTGATCCTGGCCTACGACTTCTCGCGCGAGCCGGAGCGCTTCGATCACCTGGTGGCGCGCCACGCGAACCTGACCTGGGTGCCGGACGCAGTCACGCCGGACGAGATCCGGGCCCGCATTGCACGGCTGACAGGCATCCGGCTCTGAGGGAAGTCGGTCGGCTAGAGCCCATCTCAAAAATGCTCTCGGCGCCTTTCGGGCGGGACAGGGCCGCTCGCCGCCTCGCCTCACGCTCGACAATACTCGGCATTGCCTCGGTTCGCCGACGCGCCGCTCGGCCCCGTCGCGCTCCGAAATCCATCCGGAGCATTTTTGAGATGGGCTCTAGTGCGGCTGACCGCCGGGGCCGACGCCGTTCACGCGGTCGCGGAGGACTCGGGTTGCGAGGGCCAGGTTGATGAGCGCGACGCATGCGCCGATCCCGGCGGCGATGCACTGGGGTACGAGGGTTGCGAGCACCCACCAGTGCCAGTCGGGGAAGCCGTTTGTGGGGAATACCGTCGACAGGAAGTCCCACGCGAAGTACGCGTAGCTGGCGTTGAGGAGGGCGGTGACGAGACAGGCGGCGGCGAGCGGCCAGGAGCGTCGAGGGCCCCGGGCGAGGGTGGCGGAGAGCGTGCCTGCGCCGACGATGGCGACCGCCACCGCGAGGTGCGCCAGCATGAACAACACGTGAGCCACCCTCACCCAGAGCGCAGCATTCTCGACCATCTGAGGCCCCTTCCGTGGCTCTGCCCGGCGGCGTGGGTGACGCCAAACCCGTGGAAACGTCACCACTCCATGCTGACGTGCCAGGGGGTCGGCGTAATCATAGCTCGGTGTCTTGCGTCAGGTGGTTTCTGGTCGTCGTGTTCGTGCTCGCGTCCGGATGCTCGTGGGCGACCGTGCAGGCGCCCGGGACGGTGCCGGCGGGCGAGTGTACGCGCAGCCGCGCGGCGCCGGTGGCCGATGCGGTCGGCGGGGGGGCGTTGGCCGTGCTCGCGGGGCTCTCGGCGCCGTGGGTCTTCGCTGCGACCCAGGTGGACGGCGCGGAGACCGAGATGCTGGTCGCCGTACCGCTGGCGGCGACCGTGGCGGCGGCGGCCCTGTTCGCCTCGGCGAGCCACGGCTCGAACGCGGTGCGCCGTTGTCGTGACGAGATGGAGGTGTGGGAGCGACCGGGCGGGCGCGCGGGGGCAGGCGCGGAATCGGGTTTGGATGCGTACTCGAGCGAGAAGATTCGCGGTGACTACGCGCGGGGGCGGGAGCTGCGCGAGGCACGGGAGCGCACGACGGGGGCC
>JAPPOT010000285.1:0-14047 GCA_028817855.1 Myxococcales bacterium | reverse complement strand
GGCGGCCGGTTCACCTCCCGATAGACTCGAATCGTCGAGGTTCGTTCAGGAGCGAGCGCGCCCGTAAGGAAAGCGGAGGCGTAGCCGGCTTCTCGACGCTGCGCGCCTGCGATGCCGGCTAGTCGACCGGATTTTCCCGAGGACGTAAGCCGCTCCTGGGCGAACCTCGGCGATTCCCTCCCGGTCTTGCGACAAACTTCAGATCCGGCGCGAGCCCTGATCCTTCCAGTAGCGGTCCCGCAGCAGGCGCTTGTAGAGCTTGCCGGTCGGGTGCCTCGGTAGCTCCTCGACGAAGTCGACGCTGCGGGGGCACTTGATGCCGGAGAGCTCCTCGCGGCAGAAGGCGACCAGCTCGGTGGCGAGCGCTCCTCCAGCGTCCGCCATGTCCGCGAGCTGGACGACCGCCTTCACCTCTTCGCCCAGCTCATCGTCGGGCACGCCGATCACGGCCGCGTCGAGGACCTTGGGGTGCAGCACCAGGCGGTTCTCGACCTCCTGCGGGTACACGTTGACGCCGCCTGAGATGATCATGTGGGCCTTGCGGTCGGTGAGGTAGAGGAAGCCCTCCTCGTCCACGTAGCCCACGTCCCCGAGCGTGCTCCAGCCCTCGGCGGTGCGGCTCGCGCGCGTCTTGTCCGGATCGTTGTGGTACTCGAACTCGGCCGGGCTCTCGAAGTAGATCGCGCCCGCCTCGCCCGCCGGCAGCTCCTGGCCGTCGTCGTCGAGGATGTGGAGGACTCCGACCAGGGCTTTGCCCACCGAGCCCCGGTGCGCGAGCCAGTCCTGCGGGCCGATCCAACAGAAGCCGTTGCCCTCCGTGCCTGCGTAGTACTCGTGCACGATCGGGCCCCACCACTCGAGCATGCGCTCCTTGATCTCGATCGGACAGGGCGCCGCCGCGTGGATCGCGTAGCGCAGGGACGACACGTCATGCGCCGTGCGCGCCGCGGCATCGAGCTTGAGCATGCGCACGAACATGGTCGGGACCCACTGGCTGTGGCTCACGGCGTGCTGCGCGATCAGCGTGAGGGCGCGCTCGGGGTCGAAGCGCTCCATGATCACGCTGGTGCCGCCCAGGGCGAGCACCGCCAGATTGAAGCCCAGCGGGGCGGCGTGGTAGAGCGGCGCCGGCGAGAGGTAGACCGTCTCCGCGTCCACCTTCCACAGCCCCTGAAGCAGCAACGTGATGGCCGCCGGCTCGTCGATCGGTCCGCCGCTGAGCGCGCGCCGCACGCCCTTGGGCCGGCCCGTCGTGCCGGAGGAGTAGAGCATCGACTGGCCCGCCGTCTCGTCCTCGATCGGCTCGGCCGGCAACGCGTCGGTGGCGGTCTCGAGGCGCTCGTAGCCCTCGACATCGCCGTCGACGATGTAGCGTCGCTCGACCCGGTCCAGCTCCAGCTCCGTGGCCCGGTCGGCCAGCGCCGCCGAGGTCACGAAGATGCGCGCGCCGCAGTCATTCACGATGTACTCGACCTCTGCGGTGGTCAGGCGCGAGCCGATCGGCGTGAAGTACAGGCCGGCACGCAGTGCACCCAGTGCCAGCTCGAGGAAGCGCGGGTGGTTCTCGAGCATCACCGCGATGCCGTCGCCCGCCGACAGCCCGGCGGCACGCATGAGCTGAGCCACGCGATTGGAGCCGGCGTCCAGCTCGCCGTAGGTGATCCGCTGACCGCTGTCGGCCATGATGATGGCGACCTTGTCCGGGTTGTCACGCGCGTGGTGGGACGGGTGCATGGAGCGCAGCGTGGCACGGGGGTCGCCGCGTCACAATTGCGCCGCGGCGCGCACTCACTCCACGATCGCGCTCGTGATGCTGCCCAGAAAGTTGGCGCGCAGCGCCACTTCGTCGCCTGCACGCAGGTACACCCACGGGTTCCAGAGGTTGAGCGGTCGGAAGATCACGCCGGCCGGGGTTCCGGAGAAGATCACAGTGCCCGACGGGATCACGCCCTTCGTCGGGAGTAGCCGCACGGGGGAGCCCTGGTGCACGTAGTTCAGCTCCGAACGCTCGAGAATCTCCCCGATGATCTTGCGCGGGCGCCAGACCATGCTCGCCGCCGTGTCGCGCTGGCGTAGCCGGCCGTTGAGCCACAGCTCGAGCCCGATGTCGGCGTAGAAGCTCGCCATCTCGCGGGGGACCACAAGCAGCGGGCCGAGCACCGCGAAGCCGTCGCCGCTCTTGCCGTCGGCGAAGCCGGTGGTCCCCTTCTCGCTGCCCGGCCGCATGTGGGTGACGAGCTGCCAGCGGTCGGTCACGTCGTTGCACAGCACGAGCCCCAGCGGCGGGTGGGCAACGCCCTCGGCGATGTCGTCGAGCGCCACCAGGCACAGCTCGACCTCGTAGTCGAGCAGCCGGGCCTGACCGCGCGCGAGCTGACCGCGGAACCCTGCCGGCCGACCGATCTTCGGAAACACGAAGGGTTGCCCGCCGATGCCCGACTCGGCGGCGTGCTCGCGGTAGTTCAGCCCGATGCCGACGTGCGCGCTGCCGGCGTCGAAGGGCAGCGAGAGCGACGCTTCCGGCACCTCGATCGGCGGCAGCTGCGCGCCCAGCGTCTGGACGCCGTCGTAGCCGAGCTGGCGCAGCAGCGCGATCGGGCCGGTGCCCGCCGTCGCGAGCACGGAGCCGCGCACCACACCGTCCTCGTAGCGCTCCACCAGGAGCGTGCGCAGCTCGGTCCCCTTGCGGTAGCGCGCAAACGTCAGCGCCTGCTCCCGCGGGGCGATGCGCGCGCGCTCGAGCGCGGTGGGGTCGAGGTGCTCGTCGAACAGCGGCCTCGAGACCAGCACGCTGACCGCCATGGCGGCCGCAGCCAACAGCACGCCGACCGCGGCCCAGCGCGCGATCTTGGCGAGCCTCGTGCGTCGGCTTCGGGATCGGGGTTGCGCCGTGGCCATCGTGCTCGTCTGTAGCCGAAGTTCCCCTCGCCCGTAAACTCCAGGTGGGGTCGGACGCCGGCGCTCGCCAGTCGGCCGCACCCGTGCTTCACTCCATCGGGGGCCGCAGGGGGGGGGTCGATGTCGCGTCTGAGCGTGGTTGTCTCGTTGTTGTTGGCGGGTCTGTGCGGCGCGTGCCTGGGGGAAGGCGCGGGTGCGAGTGGCGCCGTCATGGAGCTGGAGCAGGACGCGGAGCGCCTGACGGCACGCCTCACCGCGCTGGAGTGCGAGCGTACGCCGAGCTGCTTTGCGCCCTACCGCGCGGCGGGCCTGATCCAGGGCGCGGATCTGCGCGGGCGCGAGTGCACCTCCCACACCCCCGCGCGCATCGAGCAGACGCTGATCGACCCGCTGGCGCGCAGCATCGAGGCCGGCCGCGTCGTCTATCACCCCGAGCACCTGGATGCCTGCCTCGAGGCGGACGAGGCGCGCAGCTGCCAGGAGCTGTCGGCCACGCCGGACGCGTGTCTGATGGCCTTCGAGGGGCAGGTTCAGGTCGCGGGGCGCTGCACGCTGAGCTACGACTGCGCGGGCGACGCCTTCTGCGAGGGCGATCAGCTCTTCGGTGACATGGCGCTCGAGCGCTGCCCCTGGCGCTGCCGCGCGCGTCTGTCCGAGGGGATGCCGTGCGAGCGACCGATCGAGTGCGCCCGCGGCCTGCGCTGCCGCGACCCCAACTTCGATCCGCTCTCCGGCGGCGTGCCCAATCCCGTCTGCCTGCCGCCCGCCGCCGAAGACGAAAGCTGCCACGGCTTCCACTGCGCCGAGGGCCTGACCTGCGCGGGCGGCGCCGACGGCCTGCGCTGCCGCCCCTTCGAGGCGGCTGCCGCGGAAGGCGACAGCTGCACCGACGAGCTGCACTGCGAGAACGGCCTCGGCTGTCAGTCCGACATCGAGCCGACCGTGCAACCCACCGGCGGCGTGGCCGGCATCTGCCAGGCCGAGACCGAGGGCACGCTCTGCAGCAGGGACGTGGCCTGCGACCTGAGCCAGGTCTGCGCCTGCGACGTCCCCGACTGCTCGGCGGGCCCACCGACCTGCCAGCCGTTCCCCGCGGAAGGCGAGCCCTGCGCCACCACCCTCCCCCGCATCCTGGCCTGCGGCCGAGGCCTGATCTGCAACCCGAGCGACGGCCGCTGCATGGCCCCACGCGCCCCTGGCGAGGGCTGCAACGACACGCTGGAGTGCGGCGTGGGTGTGTGCCGCGGGCGGTGCACGTCGCTGGGTGGCATTTGCGAGTGAGCATCGCCGCGTCAGCCGAGTGCTGCGCTACACTGCAGGTGCTGCTTGGCCTCCCTTCGTCGATCGAAGCACTACGCTGCATTGTTCGAAGAGGGGCGATCGTGGGAGCTCCGCGTTCTGCACAACGTGGAGGGAGCCGGGGAGGACGAACCCGCGAGGACCACGACCGAGCACGAGGCTACATGCCGAGTTGCAAAGGTGAGGCGCTGGCCGGCGGCTGTGGGGAGCCGCATCACCTGCGACGGAGCGCTGGCGCACGGATCCGTTGTGTCGAAGGTTCCCGTGGCTGGGAGCTTCTTATTGGGGACTGGGTGGCCTCTGCCAAGGGGCTCTGGCGATTTGGCTATCCTGTCCTCGCTGATGCAGCACCGGAGCTTGATCCGGCCCACATGCTGATAGCCGCAAAGCCACGACCCATGAACAGAAAGATCCAAGACGCGCAGGGCGGTGAGCGGATGCGCGGGCGGAAGCCAAAGAACACCTGGTGTGCGACGCACTCCACTTGGAGTGGCGATGAGTCGGGGGACACCTACTGCTTTGCCCGCAACGGCGGTCTTCGTGCAGGGGGCCGATACTTCCTTGGTGGCTCCTTCGATGAGGTGGTGTTCTGCGCAGCCCCGATGCTGTGCAAGATCGTAGCTCATTAGCATCCTGTACGGGCCGCGGCCGCACTGCCACCCAGCAACGGCCCACCATTCACCCTCCTCTAGAGTCCATCTTCCGATGGACTCTAGAACCGGATGCAGCTCTCCCCATCGCCCGGTCCCACGTAGCCGGCGAAGATGTTGCACATCTCGCCCTCGTGGACGCTGTTGGTGTAGCGCAGGGGCACGTCGCTGTCGTTGATGATGTGGCACTCCCACTCGAGTACGTCGCCGGCGGAGACTTCGAGCATGCCGGTGTGGCCGAAGTCCGCCTCGCCCGTGAACTCGGGATTGTCGGTGATGCTGTCGAAGGCGAAGGTGGCCTGGTCGTTGTAGTCGTACATCTCGAAGATCGGGAAGCGCGTGCCGTCCGCGCGGCGGATGTGCGCGGTCTCGCGCACGCCGTGCGCGTGGTAGTGCCCCGCGATGCCGATCAGGCGACCGTCCGCGCTGAAGGGGCACTCGTACCGGTAGACCTGATCGGTCCCCGGGGCGATCGGGGCTGCGGTCCAGGACAGGCCGCCCATGCCGCGCACGACCTTGACCGTGTCCTCCACTTCGTCGGCGTCGATGTAGTACACGTTCAGCCAGAACTCGCGCAGGATGTCGTCCTCGGTGAAGTTGAAGTAGTGCATGTCGGCTTCGGCCGGCGTGTTGGCCGCGACGAAGCTGCCGAGCTTCTCGTTCTCCGGTGCGATCGGCTGCCGCGCCACGTAGGCGCGTCCGGCGCCGGGCAGGCCGCCCACGCGGCCGGAGCTGTTGCCCAGGCCCGAGTCGACGCAGACCTTGAAGCCGCCGCCGTCCTCGACTTCGACGCTCAGCATGCTGTTGAAGACGTGGTGGGTGCCCGGGCGGCCACTGAAGACGTAGCTCGAGTAGTAGATGTCTTCCTGGTTGGGCGTGTGGTAGGTCCAGCACTGCGAGGTCTCCTCGCCGGGACGGAGGATGAACTGCGCGACCTCCGCCTCCTCGTCGTAGTCCTCGGGGCCGATGTGGATCTGGAAGCCCTCGTCCGGCGCCGGCGGCGCGATGCAGGCGTCGTCGCCCAGGAAGCGCGTGTCCAGGTCGGAGCAGCCACCGCGCGGATCGGGGAAGGCGAGCGCGTCGTCGCCAGCCGCCGCGCCCTCACCGCTGTCGGGCTCGTCGCGGCCAGGCTCGTCATCGCCCGCCGGCTCATTCGCGCCTGGAGCCGCGCTGCCGGCGCTGCCGCTGGGCGCGTCGCCCTGGCCGGGCTCGGCAGCCGCGCCGTCGTCGCCGCCCGCGCTGTCATCGCCAGGCGCCATCTCGGTGTCGCCACCACTACCGTCGCCGCTGCTGCTGCAGGCCGTAGTGCTGATCAGTGTGAAAAAGCTCAATAAAATTAGCCCATTTCGCATTCTCAAACCTCCTCATAACCCACCTGCAGTCCGTTATCTAGTCACTGACTATATTGGATGTCGACCCCAAATATTTGGGGTATTTGGACGCATCGGTCTCCCCCGTAGGGCGCCCCTGGAGGCCCGAGCCGTGTAGCTTCCCGGGTCACATGACTGCTCCGGGGGATGATCGCAGTGGGGGGACGTGCCTGCGCCTCCGGCGCTGGCTCGTCCCCGTTGAGCGCGCCGCGCGCCGCTTCCCCGTGGCCGCCCAGTGTGCGCGATCGCACGTGGCCGGTCCGCTCGCGCTCGGGCCTCACTCCGCGGGCACGACGATGGTCCCGGCGGCCCGCCGGCTGAAGAGCACCCCGGTGTCGCTCGCGGTCGCCACGGCGTCGCGGTTCACTCCGGCGACCACGGTTCCGAACGGCACGAAGTCTCGGAACGTGACCACGTAGCGCTCGATGCGTGGGTCGAACGCGACGCTGGGGTCGCGGATGCTCAGCTGGAAGGGTCCGCCCTCGCGCATGTAGACCTCGACCGGCTCGCCGAGCTCGATCATGTGCGGCGCGCTGATGCGTTGCAGGAAGACCCGCCGCGGGCGCGCGAGGAGATCCTCGAAGAGCAGCCCGAGCTCGTCGCCCGCGCTGGCCAGCTTGAGCGTGGCCAGCTGGTCGTCGCAGCGGCCCGCGCAGGCGGCGAAGGACGGGCCGGTCGTGACCTTGCCTGTGTCGAGCTCCACGCGCGTCAGATGTGCCTCCGCAGCACCCCCTGCGCTGCGCACCGTACGCGCGACGAAGGCGCTGCCCGCTGCCAGCGCGAGCGCCGGTGCGTTGACGCTCTCGCCCAGCTCGAAGGTGCGCCCGATCGGTTCGCCGTCGCGCGTGAGGCGCTGCAGGAAGACCATGGCGCTGACATCGTGCCAGAGCGCGACCAGGCCGCCGCCGTCCTCCCGGGCGAGCTCGACCGCGAAGCTGGCTTCGCCGATCTGCTGGGGGCTTCCCAGCTCGCCGCCCTCGAGGATCGGCGCCACATGCAGACCTGCCCCCGCATCGAAGGCCAGCAGGTAGCCGCTGCCGTTGTGGATGATGCGCGCCAGCGCGCCGCCGCGCGGGCTGTCGCCCAGGCCGATCTCGACGACCTCGGTGTGCGCGTCGCTCGCCTCGCCCACCGGCGTGACCGGGACGCGCACGAGCGCAAAGTGCGTGTCCCCGAGCGTGCACAGAAGCGCGACCTCGCCCGGGCCGAGCGCCAGCTGTGGCGTGAAGCAGGTGCCTCCGATCGGGTGCACGCGCAGGCTGTGCTCGAGGCCATCGATCTCGACCAGCTCCCCGATGCCGTCCGCGTCCCATGCGGTGACCAGCTTGCCGCCGAGCTCGAGGCTCTCGAGCTGGAGCGGCTCGAAGGTCGCCGGGTCAAAGACTGGCTGCATCACACCCGCGTCCTGCGGGGTCTCCCGGGCGTCGCCCGGCCCGAGCGGCGGCGGCGGGGCAACCCCGGGCACCATCTGCGTCGGCACTCCGTTGCTCTCGAAGCCCGTGGCCGTCGGGGGCAGGACGGGGGGCGCCGAGCCCGGGATGCGCACGCCCTCCGCCCCCGAGGGTTGGTCATCGAGCGCGTTGCAGGCGACGAGCGCGCAGCCGAGCAATGCCAGCCAGCGTGGTGCCCATGTGGTTCCGCGTCCCCCCATATGCTTGGCCTACCATGCCACCGGCCCCCGCGCACACGGGCTACGCCGCGGGCGCGTGGCGCTCGAGCCACTCGGCGATCTCGGTGCGCGAGCGCAGCCGGTGGAAGCGCAGGTGGGCCCACCGCGGCTCTCGCATCGCGGCGGTGTAGGTGCGCTGCATCCGGCGCACGCGCGAGATGTTGTAGGCGATCAGCGAGCGCTCCAGGTCCCACACCGCGAGCTGCTCCACGAAGTTCTCGCGGTTGGTGCCCCACAGCAGCTCTCCGCGGCTCCAGCGCCGAAAGGAGCGCTGCAGGATGCGCGGGATCGTCACGCGCAGGGGCAGGTCGAGCCAGACGATGCTCTGCGCCCGCGGCCAGGTCAGCGGGCGTTGCTGCCCGTAGTTGCCGGCCATGACCCATCGCTCGCCGGCGGTCGCGGCGCCCACCGTCTCGAGGAACTCGTCGTCCGGCGTACCCTGCCAGTTCGGCTTCCAGTAGAGCGCGTCGAGCTCGACCAGCGGCAGCGCAAGGCGCTCGGCGAGCGTCGCGGCCAGCGTGGACTTGCCGGCGCAGGACGGCCCCACCAGCACGATGCGCTCCCCCAGCTGCCCCATCTCACAGCCTTGCCAGGGCTTCGGCCACGGGCCCGCGGTGCCGCACCACGCCCTCGACTTCGCGCAGCGACTGCCACCAGGGCGGCCGCGGGGAGTCATCCTCGATCAGCAGCACGCGCTGGGCTGCGCGCGCGAAGCCGTCGCTGTAGTCGGGCGGGCGTACGCCCAACTCGGAGAACGCGGTCGCGCGGTCGAGTTGCGGGGTTTCGAGCAGCTCGCGGGCCGGCGCGGTGGTGCGCGTGGACTCGAGTGTGCTGTCGAAGCTGGCCGCGAAATCGGGCAGCGGTCCGGATCCGTCGAGGCCCGCGCCGCCCATCATCACCACGGCGCGCACCGCCTCGGGTCGCGCACCCGCCAGCAGCAGCGCTGCGTAGGCGCCGACGCCCGCGCCAAGCAGCACAGCGCTGCCGAGCTCGGCCAGGGCGATGTCTGCGTCGGCCGCCCACAGCTCGGGCGAGTAGGCGCCGCCGTGGAGGCGCCCGGAGACCCCGTGTCCGGCCAGGTCCAGCCCGTGGACCGGCCCCGACCAGCCCAGCTCGGCTGGCAACCACGCGCGGCCGTGCTCGCCAAGGGCGTGCAGCAGGAGCAGCGGCGTGCCCTCGCCGGGCTGCAGCGCGTGCAGCTTGATGCGGATACGCGCGTGCAGCAGCTCCATCTCAGCCCCCCTCCAGGAAGTCGAGCACCAGCGCCGCCACCGCCCGGGGCTGCTCCATGTGCGGGAAGTGACCGGCGTCGGCCACGGTCTCCAGGCGCACCTCGGGGGCGTGGGCGAGCCGCCGCTGCAGCAGCTCCCGCGGCAGCGGGCCCCAGGTGTCCTGTTCGCTGCCGACGATCGCGAGCATCGGCGACTTCAGTCCTGCCCAGCTCGGTCCGACCCATTCCGGCTTCCACGGTCCGGCGCCCATGCCGGCCATCGGGTCGGCCTTCCAGCGCACTCCGTCCTCGCCGCGGCGGCTGCCGTGCCAGCAGAAGTAGCGCAGCCACGCCGCCGACAGTCGCGGGTTCATGCGCTTGCGCCGTGCCACCAGCTCGTCGATCGAGCCGTAGGGTCGCCAATCGGGGCGCGTCTTCGAACGTCGGCGCGCGTCGAGGAAGGCGGCGAAGCCCTCGGGGGTGCCCGGCTCGGGCCGCTCGGGCATGCCAGGTGGCGGTTCCAGCTTCTCGGGTGGCCCGAAGCCGTCGACGTTGATCACCATGCGGGCGTGCTGGGGCGCGACCTTCGCAGCCTCGGTGACTTGCCCACCGCCCTTGCTGTGTCCCAACAGGTGCGCCCCACCCAGGTGCTCGAGCAATCGGACGATGTCGGCCACATCGTGGGGCCAGGTGTAGGCGTCCGCCCACGCCGACTCGCCGTGCCCGCGCGCGTCGATGCCGACCAGGCGGTAGCGCTCGGCCAGCAGCGGCGCCAGCTGATCGAAGCCGCGGCTGTGGTCCCACATCCCGTGGGACAGCAGAATCGGCTCCGCGGCCGGATCCCCCCACTCGTGCACGCGCAGCCGAAACCCCATCGAGTCGAAGTCCCAGCTCCGCTCGGGCCCTCGCGCCCCCGGGTACTCAGGCTCCTCCATCGCGCGGGCAGTATTGCAGCGCCCCGAGCCCACGCCACCGATATTTCCCCGCGCCCGCCCGAGTCCGTCGGCACCCAAGCCGAAATCTCTCGAGGTTCGTTCGGCGGCGAGCGCGCCCGCAGAAGAGTCCGGAGGCGTACTGGAAAGTACGTCGAGGTGTGCTTCGAGGAGGCAAGCCGGCCCTGGGCGAACCTCGAGAGACTTCCTACTGCCGGCAGGTGCACAGGCCGGTGTGGCTGCCCTCGTTGTACCGGCACCCCACCGTCGCGTGCTCCTTGCACGCCTTCTTGCAGCTCGTCCACCGCCACTTGCCCGCCGCACACACCGCGTGGTGCTTGTCGTCGACGCACTTCTGCGCCGCCCCCGCCTCGCATGGGCCGCCCCGCTTGCTCGCCGTGAGCTTGATCGAGTCGAGCAGGCCGCGCAGCTGGCGCTCCCACGCGCGCTCGTCTTGCACGCCTACCGTGAACGTGATCGCCAGGTAGCGCGCCTCGAAGCTCGTCACCGCGCGCGTGATGCGCAGGGCGCCGCCCGCCAGCTCGCGCCTGAAGTCAATCACGCAGAAGCTGTGGCCGCCGAGCTTGCTGCGCGTTGCTCCCAGGAACGTGAAGCCCGCCGCCTCGATCTGCCCACCGACCTGGCTGCACAGCGTGTCCACGTCGGGCGGCGCCAGGGCGGTGCGCGGGAAGTCCACCGCCACGTTGTGGCTTCCGCTGGCGGTGCCGAAGGCGCGCGCCGGCTGCGCGTTGCCCAGGCGCGCTCCGACCGCGGCCGCGTCGAGCCGCTTCCAGTCGGCCGGCAGCCGGATGGTCACTTGCCCGTCGACCAGCTCCTGCCGCGCCTTGCCCGCGGCGGAGAGCGCCGGTGGTGCGCTCGCGATCAGCAGCAACGCGAACAGCAGCGGGTAGGGACGCGATCGCACGTGCGACATTGTAGCCGACCGTCGCCGTGAACACGTTCGACGCAACCGCGCGTGCCGGCGGCGTGGTGAAGTCAGGACGGGCAGCGGGCGCCCGGCATTCAACGGAGGCGGAACCACAGTCAACAGAATTTGTAGCATTTCTCTATGATTTATAGCTTCCGGATGTTCCGGCGGTGCGAAAGCAGGGCGCTTTCGCCGCTGCTGCGCCTGGCACGGGGCCTGCTCTTTCACGCTGCAGGAGGTTCCGATGCTCGCCCGCTTCTTTTCGATCCTGTCCTTCATCGTGCTCGCGCTGCCGTGGCACGCGGTCCATGCGCTCGAGGTCTCGGCTGTCGAGCAGAGCGGTGAGCCGGTGGCCGAGGGTGTGCTCGCCCTCGAGCACGCGGCCCTCGAGCTCGCCATCCACGACCAGGTGGTCGCGACCGAGGCGCGCTACCGCTTCATCAATCGCCACGACGCGCCGCTCGAGCTGAGCGTCGCCTTCGCGCTCACGCGCGGCGAGCTGGTGGAGGGCTTCAGCTACTACAATGGCGAGGAGAAGATTCTCGGCGAGGTGCTGGAGAAGCAGGCGGCGCGCGACGTCTACGAGGAGCTCGCCCAGGTCCAGCGCGTCGACCCCGGTCTGCTGGAGCAGGAGGGCGATCGCTTCCGCTTTCGCGTCTTCCCGGTGGCGCCCGGTGAGAACAAGCCGGTGCACGTGCGCTCGATCGCGCCGCTGCCCCTGCGCGAGGGCTGGATCAGTCACGTGATCCGGCGCGAGAACCTACCCGACGGCGACGCCATGCTCGCGCTGCGCGCCGACATCACCGACAACCTGCCGATCGCCGAGGTCCAGACGGTGGGTTTCGCCGGGCGCGTGCAGCAACTGTCGCCGCGTCACTTCCGCGTCTCCTTCGAGGGCGGCCGTGAGGCGCTCTCCGGCGACCTCACGATCCGCTATCGCCTGGCCGCGACGGACCACGCCCTGCGCTTCACGGCCCACCGGCAAGGCAGCGCAGACGGCGCCTTCATGTTGCGCATCACGCCCAAGAGCGGCGTCCAGGCCGCCGATGTGATCGGCCGCGACGTGGTCTTCGTGATCGACATCTCCGGCAGCATGGGCGGCATGCCCCTGGAGCAGACCCGCCGCGGGCTCGACCATGCCCTGTCGCAGCTCTCGGCGCGGGATCGCTTCGACATCGTGAGCTTCGACGACGAGAGCTACCCGCTGCACGGCGCCCTGCGCGAGGCCGCGCCCGCCGCGCTGAAGGAAGCGCGGGCCCACGCCGCCGCCCTGCAGAGCCAGGGCGGAACGAACATCCACGGTGCGCTCTCGCGCGCGCTCGAGATCCTGGGCGCGGGCGAGGATGGCCGGCCGCGCGCGATCATCTTCCTGACCGACGGCCAGGGCACCACGCCGCCCGAGGTCGTGGCCGCCGACATGCGTGACCGAGCGCGCGGCGTGCGCATCTACAGCTTCGGCGCGGGCAACGGCGTCAACCGTTTCTTCCTGCAGCGGCTCGCGCAGGATAACCGCGGCCTGGCGACCTTCGTTGAGCGCGACGACCAGATCGAGCGCGAGATGAAGCGCCTCTACGACCGCATCGCGATGCCCCTGATGGTCGATCTGGATCTCGACTTCGACGGCGTCGTGGTCGATCGTCTCTACCCGAAGGAGCTGCCGGATCTCTACCGCGATGGCGAGGTGGTGGTCTTCGGTCGCTTCCGCAAGCCCGGCAGCGGAAGGGTGGTCGTCCGCGGACGCGTCCAGGGCCAGGATCGCACGCTCACGCTGCCGATCTCGCTGCCCGCCGCCGAGCCCCAGCATGCCCACGTGGAGAAGCTCTGGGCGAGTCGACGGATCGAGCACCTGCTGGGGCAGATCCACCTGCGCGGGCACGAGCCCGAGCTCGAGCAGGAGGTGACGCGTCTGGGTGTGGTCTACGACCTGGTGACGCCATACACCGCCTTCGTCGCGGTGCCGGAGTCGCTCAAGAGCGAGGCGATCAAGCAGCGCATGCGCGAGGGGCGCATCGGCCACGACAAGAAGCTGATCGACAGCATGGATGGCATCCGACTGTCGCAGACCCACATCCCGCCCGGCGACCCCGTGCTCAGCGTGTCGGCGCCGCAGAACGCGCGCAAGGTCGTCGCCCACTTCCCCTTCGGGCTGGTCAAGCGCTTGCGCTGGGATGCGCTGCGCGGCCGCTGGTCCGTGCGCTTCCTCGTGCCGCGCGACCTCGACGATGGCGTTTACACGATCCGCGTGCGCATCGTGCACGCCGACGGTCGCGTGAGCTTCAAGGAGGCCCCGCTCACGATCGATGGCAGCGCGCCCGAGATGGATGTGATCGCCGATGAGCTGGCGGTGCCCGGTGTGCCCCTCGAGCTCGACGTCGATCCCTTCGAGCCCGTGCGCGAGATCTACGCCTATCGCGTGGGCGCCGCGCACGAGCGCGTCGCGCTGACGATCGATCCCGACACCGGTCGCTACCGTGGCGCGCTGCAGATCCCCGAAACGCTGAGGGATGAGGAGATCACCGTCCGCGTCGTCGCCCGCGACCGTGCGCGCAATCGGGTCGAGCACGACCTTCAGATTCCCGTGCTCTTCGACCTGTGCTGCGCCCACACTGAACCCTGAGGGCGCACCTGTCGCATACACCGAGTTGAACTTCGTCGCCCCGAGCTAGCTACTTTCAGCTAGACTCGGGGTAGATGAAGGTCCTCATCGTCGACGATGAATCGACCACGCTGGAGCTCTACGGGGCGCTGCTGGAAGACGAGGGTCACGAGGTCCTCACGCGCGATCGCGCGATGGGTACCACGCTCGTGATCATCAGCGAGCAGCCCGATGTGGTCCTGGTCGATGTCGGCATGCCCGGTCTGCCCGGAGACGAGCTGGTCCGCGTGGTCCGCGACAACCCCCGCGCCAGGGGTGTCAACGTGGTGCTCTTCTCCGCCCGCCCAGGCACCGAGCTCGCGAAGATCGCGAGCCGCTGCGGCGCGCGCGGCTACATCGAGAAGAACGAAGACCACGAGCTCTTCCTCGAAGACTTCAGGAAGCTCGCGGCAGGCTTGAACTGACGCCGCCCGGTCGCCTGTTTGAGCTTTGTGC
>JAPPOT010000743.1 GCA_028817855.1 Myxococcales bacterium | reverse complement strand
CCCCGGTCCGGGCTTCCCCACCCCGACGGCCGCCAGACTACCTCTGACGCAATGCGTGGCACGGCCCACGCATCATCCCGCACCCACCTCCGAGACCGAGACCGAGACCGAGGCCGTGTCCGAGGCCGTGTCCGCATCCGCGGCCGAGACCGAGACCGAGACCGAGGCCGAGACCGTATCCGTGTCCGTGTCCGCATCCGCGGCCGCGGCCGTGTGCGAGACCGAGAACCGCGGCGGCACCCCCGACGTGTGGACGCTCGGCGAAGCATCCCACGCGCGGGGTTTTCTCACCGCGTGCTGGAAAAGCTCACGGCGTGCTGGAAATCGTCATGGGGTGTGGTTGGAGCGCGCAGCTCTTGCTCTCGAGGCCGCCCAGGGTTGCGATCCTACTGGCGCTCGACCTGCTCCGACGGCGCGTCACTCGACAGCAGCGCTCGGCCCTCGGCCACGACGGCGTGGGTCTTGTCGTCGACGAAGCTGGCGACGGGCTCGATTTCGCGCTTGAAGCTCGCGTGGGCGTGGTCGGCCGAGGACTTGGCTTCGGCGAGAGGGCCGGCGCAGGCGGTCAACAACAGGAGGGAGAGGCACAGGGCGACTTGGTTCATCTTGGTGGTCATGGCTTTGGCTCCTCGTTGGGGCTGCGGGGTTCAGAAGACCGCGGAGACCTGCATTTGCAGGGTGCTCACGGTGGCGAGCTGGGTCTCGGCGCCGAGCGCGAGGTGCCAGAAGGCGACCTCCGCTCCCAGCACCGCGTGGGGCGCCAGCACCACCTCGGTGTCGAGCTCGACGGTGTCGGCCGTCTCGCGCGCCAGCACGGTGTCGGCTCCGAGGCCGGCGTACGGGGTGAGGACGTGCCAGAAAGTGCGGCCCACGGTGACGTCACCGGTGAGGGCGTGCATGTCCATGTCACCGACGAAGAGCGTCTTGGTGTAGGCGCCGCGAATCGAGAGGCTGACCGGCATGTCCGGGCTCTGGCGCAGCAGCCCGTGCTTCACGTCGAGGCCGATGAAGCCGAAGTTCGAGGTGGGGTTCATCGTGTAGAAGAGGCCCACGTCGGTGCGGTCGGTGACGCCCACGCGCAGCTTGAGCTTCGGGAAGGCCTGGCTGCTGCCGAGCTCGTGGTACTCGTCGGGGTGCGCGAAGGTGTCGTTCCAGGCGTCGCTTCGATCCTCGACACCGAAGGCCATGTACTCGAGGCCGGCCGCGACACCCCACTGGCCGAGCGTGGTGGGACCGCCCATCTGCTTGAACGCCGAGATGCTGCCGAACTCGCGGGTGAAGGGGCGGAAGGCGCCGTGGGAGAGCTCCGGTGCGAAGTGCACCTCGCAATTGTCGAGCGAGGCGTCGGTGTGCAGGTTCGGGTCCGGGGCATGTCCGTCGGAGTCGTGGGCGAGGGCGCTCGCGGGGGACAGGAGCAGGGCGCAGAGCGTGAGTGGGTGGATTCGCATCGTTTCTTTTCCTTTGTTGGTCACCCTCAAGGTAGGAGCGCACCGGCAACCGTTCTGGGCCCTGGGCGCCAGGCCTTGTGCCGTGGGCGCCAAAGCCGTGTATTGTCCCCGCATGTGGACGCGCAGCGGGACCGTGCTCAGCGTCTCGAGCAGGGCGCTGGTGGATGCCTGCGAGCGGCTCGGCGTGGATACGGGAGCCATGCTCGACGCGGTGGGTGTCAGCCGCGAGACGCTGGATGACCCGGACGCCCGGCTCGAGGCCGCGACCGCGAGCGCGCTCTGGACCGAGGCCTATCGCCTGTCGGGAGACCCGGTGCTGTCCCTGCACGCCGCCGAGGCCTGCCCGGACGGCGCGTACAAGGTCATCGACTACATGGCTGCCAACGCGCGCACCGTCGGCGAGGCGTTCCTCTACTCGACGCGCTACTTCAAGCTCATCAACACCGCGATCTCACTGCCGATCGATGCGTCGGGCGACCCCATCACGTTCGACATCATTGCCGACCGCGCCGCCGATGACGTCTCGCGGCCGTACGCGGAGTACTGCTTCGCCGCGTACTTCCTGCGCGTAAAGAGCGCCACTGCGGTGAGCTTTCCACTGCAGGGCCTGCAGTTCGTCCAGGCACCGCCCCCGTCCACCGCCGAGCACGAGCGCCTCTTCGGTTGCCCGGTCGAATTCGGCTGCAAGCACACGCGCATGCTGATTGGGCGCGAGGCGTGGGAGCTGCCGACTCAGGTGGGCCAGCCTGGCGTGCTGGCAGTGCTGGCCGAGCACGCCGACCTGCTGCTCGAAAAGCTGCCCACCGGGCCGGACCTGGTCGAGCGCACGCGCAAGGCGATCTCGGAGCGGCTGCGCCGGGGCGACCCCTCGCTCGAGAGCGTCGCGCGTGAGCTCGCGATGAGCGAACGCAGCCTGCAGCGCCACCTCAAGGAGCTCGGCTACTCCTTCAACGCGCTCGTGGACGAGCTGCGCCAGGGCACCGCCAAGCTCTACCTCGCCCAGCCCGACATCGCCATCGCCGAGGTCGCCTACCTGCTCGGCTTCTCGGACCAGAGCACCTTCAACCGCGCCTTCAAGCGCTGGCTCGGGATCACGCCGAAGCAATACCGAGTGCAGGCCACCTGAGGCCCGCCCATGGCAAGAACGCTCGTCGTCTACTACTCGCTGACCGGCCACACCCGGCAGATCGCACAGGCCATCGCTTCCGCGCGTGACGCCGATCTCGAGGCCATCGAAGATGTCGTTGGCCGCGACACGACGCTGGGCCGCCCCCGCTCGGCGTTCGAGGGGCTCTTCGGCCTGCGCAGCGACATCCGCGAGCCTCGCCACGACCCGCGCGAGTACGACCTGGTCGTGGTGGGGACGCCCGTCTGGTCTGTCCGGCTCTCCTCGCCGGTCCGCGCGTACTTGAGCCAACAGCGCGACGCGCTCGAGCGGGTGGCGTTCTTCTGCACCCAGGGCGGCCTCGGTGGGAACTGGGTGCTGCAAGACATGGCCAGGGTCAGCGGCCGCCAACCGATCGCGCGCATGGTCATCTCGGAGAGCGAGCTCAACACGCCCGTCGCAGAAGAGAAGGTCGCGCGGTTCGCAAGACCAGCGTAGCGGGTGTCCGACCGCTGTCGTCTGCGGGCTCACCTGGGGCATAGTTCGGCCATGTCGATGCTCGAACGGGTTCGGGAGCTGAGCGACGAGGTCAGCGGCCGGGCCCTCGAAACGGAACGTGCCCGCTCCGTGCCTACGGATCTCGCGCGCAAGATCGGCGCCACCGGAGCCTTCCGGCTGTTCGTGCCGGAGAGCCTCGGCGGCGCCGAGGTCGATCCGATGACCGCATGCGAGGTCGTCGAGGAGATCTCGCGGGCCGATGGCTCCACCGGCTGGACTGCGATGATTCTCAACACGACGGTGTTCAGCTGCTGGCTGCAGCCATCGGTCACGCGCGCAATGCTGGAGGAGGATCCCGAGCTGGGCATTGCCGGGATCTTCTCGCCGATCGGCCGGACCGAGCCGGCGGGCGACGGCGCGGTGCGGCTGAGCGGGCGCTTTCCCTTCAACAGCGGCAGCCCCCACGCCAGCTGGTTTTGCCAGGGGGCGCTGGTGGCGAGTGCGGATGGGCAGCGCGAGTGGCAGTTCCTCTTCGTGCCGCGACGGGACGTGACCATCCTCGACACCTGGTACGCCGCGGGCCTGCGGGGAACGGCCAGCCATGACGTCACGATCGACGGCGCGCTCGTCCCGCGCGAGCGCATGGCGCGGCCGATGGTGGACAAGGCGCCCCATGACGAGCCGCACTTTCGCTGGTCGTTCTTCTCCCTGCTCGGAGCGCTCATGTCGGGAGTGCCCCTGGGCATCGCCCGAAGATCCCTCGACGAGCTCGTCGCCCTCGCGAAGACGAAGAGCCGCACGGGCGACGAGCCCCTCGCCGCCGAGCAGGCCGTGCAGCTCGACGTGGCCCAGTGCGAGGCCTCCCTGCGAGCGGCCCGAAGCTCCGTGATGGAGTCGATCTCCCGGGCGTGGGAGACCTCCCTCGCGGGCGATGAGGTCACCGGCGAAGAGAAGCTCGCCATTCGCCTGAGCGTGTCCAACGCCATGCGCTGCGGCATCGAGGTCGTCGACACCGCCTTGCGCCTCGCCGGCGGAGGCGCGCTCTACGACGACAGCCCGCTGCAGCGTTGCTGGCGCGATCTCCACGCCGCACGCAACCACATCTTCTTCTCGAACAACCAGGCCGCCAACACCGGACGCGTCCTGCTCGGCCAGCCGAGCGACGAGTCCCAGCTCTAGCGAGAGCTGGCCGGACGCCGACCTCGCCATCCACACCGGGAGGT
>JAPPOT010000337.1 GCA_028817855.1 Myxococcales bacterium | reverse complement strand
TATCGAGCGAGTCTTCACGGGCGAGCTGCAGCCCGGCGACACGCTGCCGGCCGAGCGTGCGCTGTCGGCGGCGCGAGGCTGGGACCGCACCTCCCTGCGGATCGCCATGCGCCAGCTCACGCGCATGCGCCTGATCCGCGTCGTGCGTGGATCCGGCATGACCGTGCTCGACTATCGCCACCACGCCGGCCTCGACTTCCTGGCCGCGGTGCTGGAGATCCCCGGCCTACAGCTTGGTGGGGCCTTCCTGCTGGAAGCGCTCGAGCACTGGGACGGCGCGATGCCGCGGATCACCGCGCGCGCGCTCGCCCGGGCGACGCCGCGAGACGTACGCGAGCTCGACCGGCTGCTGAGCGAGCAGCTCGTGCTGCTCGACCGGGGCGCCACACCCGAGCCGGTGGTGGAGCTGGAGCTGACGCTGCACGACGCGCTCGTGGACATGGTGGGCGACACCACCCTGCGGCTGATCGCCAACTCGAGCCGTCCGCTTCGGCGCGAGCTCTCCCTTCTCCAGATGTCCCTGGTCGACTGGCGCGCGCACGTCGAGCGCCAGCGCGATCAGGTGCGCGCGATCCTCGTCGCGCAACCCGACGAGCAGCGACAGCGAGAGGCCCACGCGGCCTACATGAGACAGCAGCACAGCGCACTGCGCGAGCACCTCGCGACGCTGCCGCCGAACCCCTCGCGTAGCACGCGCTGGAGTCGGCAGGCGGCGTAGCCGATCGATGAAGGAGCACGAGATGGAGCTCAGTGAGTTGGTGGACGCAGACGCCACGAGCATCGACCAGGTCGCAAGCTACCTGGACGGATGCGACGCGCAGCGACGCGAACGCGAGGTGCTTGCGCTGGACCGCAAGCGCCAGCGCAAGCTATTCGAGCTCGCATCAGCCGCACCGCCGCTGGAGCTCTCGCACTTCGTGCCGGGCGACGTGGAGCGGGGACAGCAAGTGCGCCATCGGGGCCGCAATACCCTGCCCCTGCCGGGCAAGCACCGCTACTTCGAGAAGCGCTTCTGCTTGCCGCACGACGGCAGCGAGCGCCTCTTCGGCTACAACGAGGCGCCCTCCAAGGGCATGCTCGGCCCGGGCTACTTCGTCGCCCACTCCACCGCCCAGGAGCCGAGCTGGACGCCGCGGGGAGCCGTCGTCGTGAACTACCTGCGGGTGCCCGAGACCGCGGACAGCCTGCCCCCACAGTGGCCGCGCCTGGTGCCGAACACGCGCGGCCTGCAGCGCTTCGTCTACCACGGCACTCGCGACTTCATGCGACGGGTCTCCAGCCACGTCTCGATCGGTGCGGCATACAAAGGCGAGAAGGCCCTCGATCACTACTTCGTCCTGATCAGAGAGCCCTCTTCGCGGGCTCTCTAGCGGGGCCGGGTTCGTGCTAGCCTGGCGCCGCCGTGCCGGTCCTTCGCGCCATCCTGCTCGCCTCTTGCCTGCTGGCCCTGGCTTGCGGGGACGACTCGGACGGGGGTGCCGATGCCGGCGCCCAGGCCGACGACGAGGGCAGCGCCGGCGAAGCTGCCGACGAGGATCCGGGCGCGCGACCGCGTCCGGGCGGCGATGGGGATGGCGACGGAGACGGCGAGACGCCGCCCGGCGACGACACGCTCGACGCCGGCATGAACGGCGAGACGCGCACCGCCCTACCCTGCGACGTGGCTGGTGTGCTCGAGGGGCACTGCATCCGCTGCCATGCGCGCGAGCCGCTGATGGGCGCGCCGATGCCGCTGCTCAGCTGGGAGGATCTGGATGCGCCGGCCATGAGCGACAGCAGCCGGGCCGTCCGGGAGCTGGTGGCCGAGCGCATCCTCTCGACCGACGATCCCATGCCACCGGAGCCTAGCCCGAGCCTGAGCACCGCCCAGATTGAGGCGATCACGGGCTGGATCGAGGACGGCGCCGAGCCCGGCGACGTGGATCGCTGCCTGCTGCCGCGCTGAGCGCCCTTCCTGTCGGGATCGGACCCGCCTGCGCGTTGGCGACAGCGAAGCCGGAGGAGCCATGATCTACGCCACCCCGATCGACCACTCCGAGCAGCTTCGACACCGCCAAGCACACCCCTCCCGTGTCGTCGCTCACGGCGTCCGCATCGTCGTCGCCGCACGCCATCAGCCCCTACGCGAGCCACAACCCCGCGGTGCCGGCGCCGGTCATCTGCAACACCTGCCTGCGTGAACGGCGCTCGCTCATCTCGACTCTCCTCCGTCTCCCCCATCACCACTGCCACCCGTCGAGGTGGCGCAGATCCTCCAACGTGCGACCCAGATGCAACTTCCCGGCCAGGTGCAGCGTCACGATGCCGTGCACCTGGGCCCACAGCAGGTGCGCCGTCGTTAGCGGATCGCCGTGCATCAGCCTTGCGTCCATCGCCGCCTCCACCGCGCGCAGCAGGTAGCCGAAGGCTCGTTCCCCCTCGGCGCTTTGCTCCGGGAAGTCGTCCTGCGGCGCCTGACCCAGCTCGAACATCACGCGGTAGCCGGTTGGCTCGGCGAAGGCGAAGGCGAGGTACGCCTCGCGCATCGCCAGCAGCCGGGCCATAGGCCCATCGCAGGACTCGAAGGCGACGCGCTGGCTGTCGGCGAAGCGCCGGTAGAGGTGGGTGCGCACCGCTGCAAAGATCTCAGCCTTGCCCTCGAAGTAGCGGTAGGCCGTCATTGGGCTCTCGCCCAGGACCTGAGCGATGCGGCGCATCGTGAGCGCCTCGTAGCCGTCGCGGACGAACAGATCGGTCGCAGCTTCGACGATGCGATCGCGCTGCGCCTGCACCTGATCTTCAGACAACGGAGCGCGCGGCACAGGCACGTGGTAGCTCATTTCTTTTACGCCGTAAACTTTATTTTCGCGGGTTTGAATTCCCTTCAAGGCACGGGGCCCCGGCAACCCGAAGATGCCGGCGGAAAAGGGCCCATGGCCCACCGTCTCCCGGCACTCTTTGCGTACGAGGTCGGCGCTATAGGCGATGCTCAGGTCCCGCGGTGGCTCTTCCGGCCCCGTTGTCAGTCCCTGTCATCGCTGCCTAGAGTCCGCCCCCATGGTGTCTAAATCGATGATCATGGTCGGGGTCATCACCGCATCGATGTTGTGCGCATGCAGTGATGATTCAGGGGATTCAGGTGGCAGTGCGGATGGCACGGCCCAACCGGGCGCACAGCCCGGGGCGCAGCCGGGCGCACAGCCCGGCGCCCAGCCGGGCGCACAGCCGGGCGCCCAACCGGGGGCGCAGCCGGCAATGCAGCAGCCCCCGGCCCCGGTCGTATGTGGCGGGGTGACCTGCCCGATGGTGGCCTCCACCCTGGCGCTGGCCGGCGTGACTGCCTGCTGCACCCCCACCGACACCTGCGGCACGGTCAACATGACGCTCGGCGGCGCCGGCGCGGCCTGCATGGAGATGACCGTAAACACCACGATGTGCCCGGACGAGGTCATCATGGGCAACAACGTACCGGGCTGCTGCATCATGGAGACGAACGCCTGCGGCGTGACCGACATCCTGACGGGCTCCGGCAGCTGCGTCGCCCGCGACGATCCGCTTCTGTCGGTGCTCGCCCAGCTCACGCCGATCAACTGCGACGGCACGACCCCGCCGCCGCCGACGATGATGGCTCCGGACGCGGGGATGATGGGCACCGCCGGCTCCGCCGGGCTCTAGCCCCTAGGCAACCAACGAACGCCGATACTCGGTCGGCGTCATTCCGGCCCAGCGCTTGAACGCACGGTTCAGAGCGCTGGCGTCGGAGAACCCCAGCACGAAGGCCACCTCGCTGACGTCCATGTCGGTGTTGCGCAGGTAGCGCGTGGCCAGCTCGTGACGCAGCTGGTCGAGCAGCGTCTGGTGGCTCGTTCCACAGGCCTTGAGCCTCCGGCTCAGGGTGCGGGTGCTCAGCTGCAGGCGCGAGGCGATGTGGTCCGCGTTGGGGTTGCCACCCTTGAGCTCCTCGGTCAGCAGCTCGGTGACGCGGCGCACGAAGCCACCTCGGTCGGGGAGCTGCTCGAGCAGCTGGTCGGCTTGGCGCTCCAGGATCGCCCCCAGGCGCGTGTCATGACCGACCACGGGCAGCTCGAGCAGCGCGGAGTCGATCACGAAGCCGTTGAAGGGCGCGCTGAAGTGCAGCGGTGCGCCGAAGAGCTCGCGCAGCATCTCCAGGCTCTCGCGCGGCTCGGGGTGCATGAAATGGACCTCGAGGGGCACCAGCTCCTTGCCCGTCAGCTGACGTGCGATGAGCCCCAGCGCGGTCATGAAGCACTGGGTGATCTGCGGATGCTCGGTGTGGCCCGGCACCGGCGGCTGGCGGATGATCGCACGGTTGCCCTGCACCTCGAGCTGGACGTCGATCCCCTCGCCCATGATGCGGCCGTAGCGATTGAGCCGGCGGATCGCATCCCCGAGCGTCGAGCTGTGTCGCACGACGTAGCCGGTCACGTCGTACATCTCGGGTCGCACGAACTCGCCCAGGCGCACGCCCAGGTCGGTGCGGCCGGACACTTCCTGCGCGGCATCCCAGAGCCGCACGCCCCAGCTCATCGGCACGCGGGCGGGCATCTCCGCAATGTCCCGACGCGTGAGGCCCACGCGGCCGAGCACCTCGTCCACGTCGATACCCAGCGCTTCGAAGCCAGCGACCGTGTGCTGGATGAGCAACGACGCCCGAGTGGGCTCTCCTTCTGTGGTCCGACCCGACACCCCCGACTCCACCACCAACCGGCTTACATCTGACGCCACGTGTCCGAAACTGTCAAGCAGCTGCTTCAGCCGGGTCCCCCCCCGCGCCAGGCCCCCTCACGCGCATAGCGCTCCGCCAAACCGACGAGGTCGTTGAGCCCGTCGAAGGTGCGCATCTCGCCCTGGCAGCCCGCGCTGGTGCCGTCTAAAGCGATCGTGCGGAACACGCGCTCGATGGCGTGGGCGGCCGCCAACATGCCGGACACGGGGAAGGCGACCAGCGAGAAGCCCATCGCGTGCAGCTCGGCGGGGGTGCACAGCGGCGTCTTGCCTTGCTCGACCATGTTCGCGACCAGGGTGACGCCCTCGACCTCGCGCGCGACGCGCTCCAGCTCCGCGATCGAGCGCGGCGCCTCCACGAAGACGGCATCCGCACCCGCGTCGGCGAAGGCCTTCGCGCGCCGGATCGCCTCATCCAGGCCGTGCACCGCGCGCGCGTCGGTGCGCGCCGTCACGTGGAAGGACGCACCTCCGCAGACCTCGAGGGCGGCGCGCAGCTTGGGCAGGTACTCCGGGAGCGGCACAACCCGCTTCTCTTCCATGTGCCCGCAGCGCTTGGGCCAGACCTGGTCTTCCAGGAAGCACCCGGCGGCACCGTGGCGCAGCAGCGCCTCGACCGTCCGCTCCACGTTGAATGCGTTGCCATAGCCGGTGTCGATGTCGACGATGATCGGCAGCTCGACCGCCGCGCAGACGCGCTCGGCCGTCGCCAGCACCTCGGTCTGGGTGAGCAGCCCGAAGTCGGGCTCGGCCAGCGGGGCGGCGGACATGCAGAACCCGGAGAGGAAGGCCATGTCGAAGCCCGCCCGCTCCGCCAGGGTGGCCGACAGGGCGTCCCAGATGCCGGGTCCCACGACTGGGCCTTCGCGATCGAGCAGCTCGGAAATCGACGTGCGCGTCATGGCGCTGGGGTAGCGATGCACCGCGCCCTTTGCAAGCGAGGGCGGCCTTGCGCACGCCCACAGCCCGGGTACGCTTCGCGCCGCCCATGAGCGATCCGGACGACAGCGGCACCCACCCGAGCGTGAAGGCCGAGCCGCGCGGGGACGAACCACCCCAGGACGTGCCCCCGGCCCCGCCGCGCACACCCGGCCTGCTCGAGGAGCCGGAGTTTCAGCGCTTCGGCAAGGTGCTCAAGATCTTCCTGTGGCCATTCATGTTCAGCTTCGGAATGGCCTACGTGGGCGGGGCGCGCAGCGTGGACTGGCTGCACTTCGCTGGCCTGGGCGGCGTGCTGCTGTGCATGATCGCCCTGCTGGTCTGGTTGATTAGCTGAACGGCCGGTTCCCTCGCCTCACGGCGTGATGCTGCAGTCCTCGCCGCTGGGGCAGTAGGCCTCACGGACCTCCTGGCAGGCCTGTTCGAGCTCGGTGGCACTCTCGCTGCCGGTCAGCGTGATCGTCGTGCGCTCGCTGGCGTGCTCGATCATGAAGGTGGCTTCCTGCGCCTGGTTGGTTTGCTCTTGGTGGTCGAAGAACTCGTGGACGGTCCCGCTGCTCTCGACGCTGCAGCGTCCGTAGCCGCCGCCAAACAACCCATGGGCCCCCTCGCAGTCAGCCACTCGCGCCTGGGCACGCAGCTGATTGCACGGCGGATTGCCGCCGGTGCCGCAGCCGGAGGGGCTGTTGGGGCCGGTGATGTCACCAACGAGCTGGCAGCTGTCGTTGAGCGAGCCGTCCAGCCGACTGACCGTGCGCGTCGCGCTGTAGAACGCCTCGACGCCCCAGAGGGTGCCGTCGTTGGCAGGCCACCAGCTGTAGTCCCAGCCGCCGCAGAAGTCGCTGATCGTGCCGCGCGCGACCGGCGGATCGGGATCCGTGCCATCGATAGGCGCGCCGGGACTGCGCTGCGTGCGCGACATGTTGCCCTGCATGGTGTCGAGCACCGCCCAGGTGGTTACGCCCAGCTCACCATCGAGGTCGCTGTCGAGCCAGATCGTGGGGTCCACGACGGTCACCGTATCGGTGCCACCGTTGACGAAGTCCGGACAGGTGCAGGTATCGCCTGCGGAGCGTCCCACGCAGTCGCCGCTGCAGGGCCATACGGCGTTGATCGGGTCGTGGCCCGGGTCGGTGAACTGGATGCCCATCGTCACCGCGATCATGGGCTCGTCGTAGCTCGCGCCTGGGGTGTCGGCGAACGAAGCTGCGGGTACCTCGAAGTTGGGCCGCGGCATGCCGTCGCCGCCCCACACCTGGTTCGGCTGGTACTGGGTGTGGGCCAGGTCGAAGACGGTATCGCAGACGTCCGGCGCCGTGCCGCCGCACGGGATCATGTCGACCTGCAGGTCGCCGTTGCCGTCGATCGTGTGACGCCGCAGGCCCCAGCCGTAGGTCGTAAAGCCCTCCGGGGGTGCGTTGGCTACGCCATCGATACCGCTCCAGGTGAGCACCACCGTGCTGAGCTGGATGAAGGTGCCCTCCAGCTCGCAGCGACACTCGCCGTCCTCGAAAAACTGAGGCGGGATGCAGCCGCAGACGAAGCCGGGCTCGGTGTTGGTGCACGTCAGGGCGCCGCAATCGTCGGTGCCGTCGTCGCACTCGTCGATGTCCTGGCAGCCACCGTCTGGCGTGGCGCCGATCGGCTCGTAGCCCTCGAGGCAGCTGCAGACCTCGTTGTTGGCCCCCGGCGTGTCGGTGCAGCTGGTGTTGGCACCGCAGGGGTTGGGATCGCACTCGTCGTTGGCGACCTGGCAGGTGCCGTCGCGCTGCTCGTAGCCACCCTGGCACGCGCAGTTGCGTCCGGATCCGTCGCCCGTGTTACAGGAGGGCTGACCGCCCCCGCCGCAGGGCGCGCACGAGCTCGCAAAGGTGCCACAGGCCTCGCCCTCCCCCACCACCGCGCAGCCGCCAGAGGCGTTGCACATGCCACCGAGGTCGCAGGCATCCACCGTGGAGGTGCAGTCGTCGCCCTCGGCCATGGCGTCGTTGCCCACGCAGCTGCCGCCGACGCACTCACCGACCGAGCACTCGGCATCGGAGCCCGAGCAGTCCTTCAGCGTGCCAGCCTGGCAGAAGCCGAGACCGCACACGTCGTTCTCGGTGCAGCCGTCGCCGTCGTCGCAGGGGTCGTTGTTGGGCTCGACGGCGCAGCCACCGCCGCCATTGCCGAAGTTCTCCTCGCACATCGGATCGGTGCAGGGGTTGTTGTCGTCCTCGCAGTCCGTCTCCGGAACGATCGCGGGGTTGGTGCAGTTCCCGGTTGCGGGGTCGCAGTTGTCGAAGGTGCAGTCGAGGTCGTCGCGGCAGTCCTTGGGCGACTGCCCGAGGCACTCGCCGTTGACGCACCAGTCGCCCTCCGTGCAGCCGTTGCCGTCGTCGCAGGCGGTCTCGTTGGCGAGCTTGCCGTAGTCGCAGACGGTGCCCTCGTCGATACAGAAGGTGCCCTCCACCTGGCGGCACTCGGGCGGGCTGTCGCAGGCCTCGGCGCAGCAGATGCCGTTGACGCAGTGACCGCTCTCGCACTCGTCGCCGTCCTCGCACAGGCCGCCGTTGCTGAACGTGCAGTCGGCGATGGCGTCGTAGACGCAGGTGCTGCCGTCCTCGCAGCTCGGCGTCTGGCACTCGTTGTTCTCGTCGCACTTCTCGGCGCAGCACACGCCAGAGACGCAGTTGGCGTTGACGCAGTCGGCATCCTCCTCGCACACGGTGCCGTCCTCGGCAAGGCACACGCCACCGACGCGACCGAAGCCGTTGTCGCAGCGGTTGCTGGTGTCGCCGTCGCCGGAGGTGGAGTCCCCGTCGCCGCCGTCACCATCACCCGTGGTGTCGCCATCCCCATCGCCAGCGGTGTTGGTGCTGTCGCCGTCGCCATCGCCGACGTCGTCGCCCCCCATGCCATCGCCGTCGCCGGCGCCACCGTCCCCGAGGGGGCTGACTGGGTTCGGGTCGCCGCAGCCCATGGCGAGGAACAACCCAACGAAGAGAATCTGGAAAGAACGGGAAGAAATGATCACGCTTCGCACCACCCTCTCAGGTCACGGCACCCAACTCACCTTGGGAAGGCCTGGCGCGAGCTCCCGCACACCGATGCCCGACCCTGATCCCTGCTCTTGATTAATGCCCCAACTGGCCCGATCTGTCTCGCGCCAACCCCCCAATGACGCGAGAAAAAGCTGAGATCTTACGGGGTGTGACAGCTCTTGCGCGCTACTCGGGGTAGTTAGCGCCGCGCACATCGGCACAGGTGATGCCGTCGCCGACCTCGCCGAGCCGCGCGATCCGGAACATCGGGCCCTCGCTCACGGACGAGTCCGTCACGTTGAGCGCAGCGTCGGGTGCCTCCCCGAGCCGCAGCACGTGGTAGATGGGTAGGTTCTCGTCCATGAAGGCCGCCTGGGCCGCCTCACAGGCCTCATCGGGCCCCGCGGGCTGCCCCCCGAAGTCGAAGGTGCCCTCCTCCACGATGCAGCCCCAGGCGCGCGACTGGACGAACTCTGCGACCCCTGCGCCGAGCCCCGAAGTGCAGTCGTCGGCGATCTTGCCCGAGCCCCCCAAGCGCACGCGTGTGCCGAGCAGGACCGCCGCGGCGCGACGCACGCCGTCGAAGATCGCCGCGGGGCTCGCGCTCAGGGGCGCGCCCTCGTAGGTGTACATCCCATTGCACGCTGTGCCGGGCGGCGCCGTGCCGGTGGTCAGCAACTCGATGGTGAGCCCCTCCAGCCCGTCGCCATCGTGGTCCGGGAAGCACTCGGCGCCAAGACCCGTCGCGCACTCCAGCGTGCCGGTCTGGGCGGAGGTCGGCCATGGCGACTCCGGGTTGATCAGCTCGATCCCGAGCAAGGTCGTGACGGCGTCGATCGTGAGGATGCAGCCCGGGTTGCGACACTGGTAGTTGCCGGTGATGGGCACCGTCGGCATGTTCTCGCTGTCCCACATCTCGTCGGGGAAGATCGGCTTGTAGGACTCGCACAGGGTCGAGCTATAGAAGGCCGGCAGATCGACGCCACACGGGATCGCGCGGCCGACCAGGCTGTTGTCGGGGCGGACCTCGTCGATGACCTGCATCAGGTGAATGACGATGCGGTCGCGACCATCATCGGTGAGTCCGGCCAGCCCGGCGGAACGACCGCCCCAACTGACGTCCACCTCGGCGCGGACACCGAAGATGCCGGTGGTCTCGCACTCGATCTCGCGGTCGATGCCCTCCGCGCCGCACTCCTCGCCCGGCCCATCGAGCGGCGAGTAATGGCAGCCGAGGCCCTGCCCGGTATTGAAGCTACCGCACCGGCCTTCATCGCTGCAGCAGCCGAGCTCGCTGACGCCGCCCTGCGGACTGTAGGTCGGGCACTCCTCGTCGGAGACGCCACTCTGGTCGCGCTGCCAACAGGCCCCCGCGAACTCGCTGCCCGTCGCGCTGAAGTCGACCCCACACACGTCGACAGCGCGCGCAGCACCCGCGGCCACGTCTGCCTGCGTGGTGCAGCAGGGCTCGAGGGGCTCCGCGGTGAATGGGCAGAAGATGCCGCTGCAGCTCAGGCCACCGACGGTCGCCTGCTGGTTCGACATGATCTGATCGTTGAGCACCTCCTGGGAGGTCATCGTGGGCTCGGCACCCGCGCGATCCGGCGTCACCACGTGCGCCCGCGCACCGGCACGAACGACATTGAGCTCGGGCGTGCGGTCAATCGTGCAACCGGTCTGGGCGACGCCCGCCAACAGCAGCGCCATCCAACCCAACCCGACCTTGCCTTGAACGCTTAGATTGCTACCCAACGAAGCCACACCATCACCGTAGACCCGAGCGCCACCCAATCCCGTTGTACAGCAAGGCCAGGCGCCGTGCCACGGGGGGAAATGGGCGCACGGGGCTCACCTTTTCGAGCTGTAACTCTCCAATATTGGGAAGCTTCTTGCGCGCCAGGCCGGGGCTAGCTCTTCGCGGCGGCCAGGATCGCGTCCGCGCGGTGCTTGAAGGCACCCATGAGTTCGGGGTGGGTAAGCACGTACAGCTCCCCATTTTGGATCGCGCCGAGGACCGCGTCGGCGATCACCGGCGCGGGCTTGCCGCCGGTCACCAGCTGCTTGACCGAGCTCCTTAGGACGTTCTCCAGATCCGCGGTGATGGTGCCCTGGTCCTTGAGCTCGTCGGGGCGATTGCGCTCCGCCTCGTGCAGGTTGGTCTGGACGAAGGCGGGGCACAGCACGGACACGCCGATCTTGCCGCTCTGCTGCTCGAGCTCCTGGGATAGGGTCTCGGAGAGGGTCACGACGGCGTGCTTGGTCACCTGATAGGCGGACATCATCGGCACGGAGAGCAGCCCACTCATGCTCGAGGTGTTCACGATGTGGCACGCGTCGCCCTGTTCGAGCATCCGCGGAACGAAGACCTGCACGCCGTGGATCACGCCCCAGAGGTTCACGCCCAGGATCCATTCCCACTGCCCCGGCGTCATCTGCCAGGTCGGACCGGCCACCTGAATGCCGGCGTTGTTGCAGAGGATGTTGACCTTTCCGTAGGCCGCGAGCGTTGCATCGAGCAGCGCCTGGACGCTGTCGAGCTTGGACACGTCGCACACGACTCCGGTGGCATCCGCCCCGGCCTCTTCGAGCTTCACGACGGCACGGTCGAGCGCCTGTTGCTCGATGTCGGCGATGACGATCTTGGCGCCCTCCCGCGCAAAGCGCTCCGCCATGGCGAAACCGATCCCACTGGCACCGCCCGTGACGACGGCGACCGCACCCTTCAAGTCCTGCATGACCACGCCTCTCCCTTGCAACGACGCCCCGGCGCGCGGGGCGGCACACTGTACGACAGCCCACCGCGGCCTGCTACCCGCGCGACGGGCGCGTAACGACGCGCTGGCCAAGCGACCTGCCGGCGCGGTATGCAGGCCCGATGGCAGACTGGGACAAGCGCTTCGTGGCGCTCGCCGACCACATCGCACGTTGGAGCAAGGACCCTTCAACCCAGGTGGGTTGCGTGGTCGTGGGCCCGGACCGGGAGATCCGCAGCACGGGCTTCAACGGCTTTCCGCGCGGAATCGAGGACACGGCCGAGCGGCTCGACGACCGCGACCAGAAGTACCCCCTGGTCTGTCACGCCGAGGAGAACGCGATCATGCACGCCGCGCGGATCGGCGTCGCCCTGAAGGGCTGCATCGCCTACGTGACCTGGCCCCCGTGCACGCGCTGCGCCCGCTCCCTGATCCAGGCCGGCGTACGCGAAGTGATCTACCCCGACGGCCTCGAGATCCCAGAGCGCTGGCAAGAGGACTTCCACCTGAGCAGCGTGATGTTCGCAGAGGCAGGCGTCATCACCCGCACTGTGTAGGTTGGTCTCGCACGGAGAGGGAATCGTCGAGGTTCGCCCAGGAGCGGGCGCCCCCATAGGGAAGAGCGGAGGCGTAGCAGCGCTACGTCGAGCATCTTCCCGAGGAGGTAAGCCGCTCCTGGGCGAACCTCGGCGATTCCCTATCGGTCAGAGACTGACTCTGGGAAGCTCTGGGTGGCGCTTGTAGAGGATGACGGTGTGGCCGACGAGGCCGCAGAGCTCGGCGCCGGTGCCGCTGGCGAGCGCGCGGGCCATGCCCTTCTTGTCCTCGGGCTCCTGCAGCCGGACCTTGATCAGCTCGTGATCGAGCAGGGCCTGGCGCACCGCGCCGAGCACGCCCTCGCTCACCCCGCCCTGGCCGACGCGGACGCTGGGCTCGATGTGATGGGCGAGGGCGCGGGCCTGCTTGCGCTGGCTTGCTGTGAGGGGGGCGGGCACGGCGGCGGAGCATGGATCAGGGCGCGCCATGCCGCAAGCCGGTCTTGTGGGCGGCGGCGCCTGTAGGCACCATCCCCCGCGATGTCGGCCAGCTCCGATGGGCGGCGCCAGGTAGTCGCCTGGGCGCTCTACGACTGGGGGAACTCCGCCTTCGCCACCACTGTGATGGCGGGCTTCTTCCCGATCTTCTTCAAGGACTACTGGAGCGCAGACGCCGACCCGAGCGAAAGCACCTTCAAGCTGGGCGTGGCCAACTCGCTCGCCAGCATCCTGGTGGCACTGTCGGCGCCGCTGCTGGGCGCCATCGCCGATCGGGGCGCCATCAAGAAGCGCATGCTCGCGAGCTTCGCCACCCTCGGCATCGCCATGACGCTGGGGCTCTACTTCATCGGCAAGGGGGATTGGGCCAGTGCCACCCTGCTCTACGTGGCCGCGACGGTCGGGTTCTCCGGCAGCATCGTCTTCTACGACAGTCTGATCGTGGCAGTGGCTGCGCCCGACGAGAGCGATCGCGTCTCGGCCCTCGGCTACGCCCTGGGCTACCTGGGCGGCGGCCTGCTCTTCTCCGTCAACGTGGCGATGACGCTCAAGCCCGCCCTCTTCGGCCTGTCCGACGAGAGCGAGGCGGTGCGCGTGTCGTTCGTCCTTGTCGCCCTGTGGTGGGCGCTCTTCACCCTCCCACTGCTGCTGCGCGTGCCGGAGCCACCGCGGGCGAAACCCCGTGAGCGCTCACCGCTGGTCGAGGGCTTCGCCCAGCTGGTCGCCACGCTTCGCCGCGTGCGCAGCATGCGCCAGGTCTGGCTCTTCCTGCTCGCCTACTGGCTCTACATCGATGGCGTCGACACGATCATTCGCATGGCCGTCGACTACGGCAAGTCGCTCGGCTTCGCCACCACCAGCTTGATCATCGCCCTGCTCATCACGCAATTCGTGGGCTTTCCGGCCGCGCTGGCCTTCGGCAGGCTCGGCCAACGGATCGGCACACGCCGGGGCATCCTGATCGGCATCGCGGTCTACATCGGGGTGACGGTCTACGGCTACTTCATGGACAGCGAGCGCGAGTTCTACGCTCTGGCCGTCGTGATCGGCCTGGTGCAGGGCGGCGTCCAGGCGCTCAGCCGCTCGCTCTACAGCCGCCTGATCCCACCCGACGAAGCCGCCGAGTTCTTCGGCTTCTACAACATGCTGGGCAAGCTCGCGGCCATCATCGGCCCGACCCTGATGGGCTGGGTCAGCCTCCAGACCGGCAACCCGCGCCTGTCCATTCTCTCGATCGCCGTGCTCTTCATCGCCGGCGGCGCACTGCTGATCGGCGTGCGCGAGCCGAAGGTCGCGCGCAGCGGCGAGGGGGGCTGAGCGCCGCACCCTCCGCTACGGGGGCGTCCAGAGGCTGCTCTCGCGCCAGCGCTTCTCGGGCGTGTCGAAGAGGAAGGCGATGCTGGTGAGCTTGCCCCGCTCGAAGCCAAAACCGAGCAGGCCCCCGGCTGTGTTGAAGTAGCCGGTGCCGTTCTTGCCGTCGAAGTCCTTGGTGGTGATGTGCCACTCGCCGAGGAAGGCCTTTTCCAGGGACGGCTCGGCCGGCACCTTCGCCGCCTTGACCCCCGCCTTGAGCTTGCCGACCGCGGGGCGCGACTTGCCCCCGCGCTCGGACGGTGCTGGCACGTCGCACTGGACGAAGAGCGGCACGTAGGTCGTCTCGTCCTGCTGGATGCCCTCGAAGCGGCAACCGATGGAAGGAAAGGCCTCGCGCACGCGCACGACGCCATCCTGGTCCTCTTCCTCGTGGCGGTCGTAGCCCGTCCAGTTGTCCTGCCGCAGTCGGCGCAGCCCGTGGGACCCGCCGCCCCCCGCGAAGAGCGGGTAGCCGTAGAGGTACGGTACCGGCGTTGCGTGCTCCTTCGGGCCCTGCAGCTGCACGTACAGCACCGGCGCGTCGGGATTGTCGCGCGCATCCGGAATGCCACCCTCCACGACCACCGTCGGCTCGGGCGGCGCATCGGCCTCGCTCACCTCGCCGCCGCCCTTGCTGGCGGTCGGTAGCAGGCCGCAACCTCCGAGCACGAGCGCTGCCGCGCAGCCCCAGACGCTCGTCTTCCGACCACTCATCGTGGACCTCCTCGCGACTGCAACCACTTGCAGGTGGCTTCCGAGACCGTCGGCGGACACTCGCCTCCGCCCGCGCTGGGCGGCGCGGCGGCCGGCGCCGCCGGTGCGGTCGCGGGTGCCGGCGCGGCATCGCGGTTCTCCAGCCACTGGCGCGTGGCCGGGGAGGCGTCGTCCATCCAGCTGCGATCGCCGAAGCGACCGCTTGGGGGCGGCGCCGCGGCGCCTGCCATCGGAGCGGGAGCTGGCATCGGCTTCGGCCCGTTGGGCTTGGCCATCGTGCTCACCTGCGCCGCGCGCTGGCGCTCCATCGCGAGGGCGCGCTGGCGCTCCGCCTCGCGCTTGCGCTGCGCGACCAGCTCCTGCTCCCGCTTCTTGTTCTCCTCGGCGATGCGCTCCTGGGCGAGCTCGATCTGGCGCGCGCCCTCCTCCTCGTGGTCCGCCAGCTTGCGCTGGGCCTCCACGCGCAGGTCCGCCAGACGCGCCGTGCGGCGCTGCTCGCGCTCGAGCGCGAGCTGGCGCTGATTGGCGAGCTCCTGCTGGCGCGCCTCCAGCTTCTTCGCCGCCGCGGCCCTGTGGCGTCCGAGCACATGCACGCGCAGGGCCCGATCGCTGACATGGTGACCCAGCGCGGCCCAGGCGCCTTCGCGGATCTCGCCGGCCTGCGCCTCGGTGCCCGCGGCAGCCAGCTCCATCGTGCCGAGCTGACGCCCCTTGCCGCCCGTGAGCCGGATCGTGGCCCCGTCGTCGGCCACATCGGCGTCGAACCAGGCGAAGATCTTCAGCTCGACGGCGACCTTGCGCCGGTCTGAGGCGGAGGACAGCCCCACGCCCAGGCGCTTGGCGACGACCTCGATGTCGCGGTAGCCGAGCACCTCGAGATCGTCCTGCTCCGAGAGCACCTCGAGCAGCGCCAGCCGCAGCTCCTTGCCCCGCTCGCCGGCGAACTCACTGACCGCGACCTTGCGCGGCCCGGCCGGCTCGGGCTCTTCGGCCCGTGCGGTGCTGGCCATCGCGAGGAGGGCCAGCGCCCCGCGTGCACACACCCCAAACCACCTAAGACTACCCACAGCTTCACGCTCCGCGTTTGGACGAGCCCCCGGGCGCCACCCAACGCCTCGGCAATAATTGACCGTAGCCCAGACAGGGACGAGTTCCCATGCACTCGCTCACCTTTGTGCAGGAAAACCTACTCCTGCTCCATTTTGTGCAAGGACCGCTACGGCACTCTTAGGGGACCAATTCGCCTCGGCGGTCACGACGTCGTTTCGCAACAAGTCGGCGCGGAAGTGCGCGCGAGCGTTCTCATCCGACCTGAACACAGATACCATTTAATTACGGTGCCACTGCGTATGATGGGAGCCGGACCCCATGGATGATTTCGCCTTGATGCAGGACGCCTTGCTGGACGCGGCGCGCGAATTGGTCGCCGCGCGCCAGACCGCGAGGGAAGAGCGCAGCAGGCTCGAAGGAGAGATCGAGCAGCTGCGGCGACAGCTCAGCCAGGGAGAGCAGGGCGCCGCGGCCATACGCCGCCGCCTCGACGAGAGAGAACGTGGCGAGGAGCGCGATCTCCAGTCCACCTTGCGAGAGCTGGCGGGGGGCCAGCGGGCCCTCGCAACCGAGCGCGAACGCACGGCGCGCGCCCAGGCCGATGCCGACGAAGCGCGGCGGCTGTCCAAGGATGCCCAGAAGGCCCAGTCCCGGGCGGAGGCGCACGCCGACGAGCTGCTCACCACGGTCTCGCGCCTCGAGGCGCAGGTGGCCGACGCCGCCCGCCGGGCGCGCGCTGCACAGGAAGCCCTCGACTCGGCCGCGAGCGAGGCGGCAGACGCGTCGAGCGAAGCGGCCTCCGCGCGCGAGGAGGCGGCTGCGGCGAAGCGGGAGCTGGAGGCACACGCCGGCGCCCTCGAGCAGGAGAAGGCGCGCAACGTCGAGGCCCAGGCCACGATCGAGCGCCTGCACGAGGAGGCACAGCAACACGCGCAGGCCCTCGAGCAGGCCCACGACGAGCTCGCCGCGCAAGCGAGCGCGGTCGAGCGCGCAGGCGAGGAACGCGATCGTCTCGTGGCCGAGGCGAATCAGGCTAGGGAGCAGGGGCTCGAAGAGGCGCGGCTCGAGGCCGAGCGCACGCGCCAGGAAGCCGAGGAGGCAAAGCAGCGGGCGCGTGAGGAGGCGCAACAGGCCTCGGAGGCCGCCCTCGCGGAAGCGGAGAGGGCGAAGGAGGCCGCAACCGCGGAAGCACAAGCGGCCGCGCAGCGCGCGGTCGAGGAGGCCCAAGAGGCGAGGCAGCGCGCGGTCGCAGAGGCGAATCGAGCCAAGGAGCAAGCGATCCAGCAAGCGCAGCTCGAAGCGGAACGCACGCGCGAAGAAGCCAGGGCGTCGCTCGAGCAGGCGCGCTCGGAGGCAAAGGCAGCGGACGAAGCGGCAAGCGCGCGGACGCACGAGCTCGAGGGCAAGCTCGGTGAGGCACAAGAGGCGCGCGCCTCGCTGGCGACGCAGCTGGAAGAAGCCCAGCGCGTGCTCACTGCGCAGCTGGACGAGTCACGCGGCAAGCACGAAGCCGCACTCGCGGAAGCGACCGAGGCGACGACCCGCGCCGAGGCGCGGGGCGCGGAGCTCGAGGTGGAGCTCGAGCGCGTTCGCGGCGAGCTGGAGGAACGCTCCGACGCGGAACGGGAGCAGGCAAGGCGCATCGAGGAGCTCGAGGCCGAGCTCGTGCAGCTGAGTGCGAGCCACGCCGCCAGCACGGAGAAGCTGGAGCGCGCACGTGCGGAGCTCGAGCGCGTACATTCCGAGGGCGATGTGCAGACCAAGGAGCACAAGGCGGCCAGCGCCCGGCAACGCGCCGAGCTCGAGCAGCTGAAGGCCGAGCTCGCGGCGCGGGAGGCCGACGCTGCGCGGGCTAGCCAGGGCCGGCACGAGTCGGCGCAGCGCATCGCGGAGCTGGAGCAGGCGCGCGATGCGGCGCTGCTGGATGCCGAGCATACCCGCCAGGAGCTGAAGCAGGCCGAGGGTGCGCGTGATGCGGCCGTCACCAGGAGCCGTGCGATCGGCGACTCCGCGGCCGAACACGCCGATGCGCTCGCGGCAGCCGAACAGGCGATCGTGGAAGCGGAGCGCAAGCACGCGGACGAGCTCGTGGCCGCCGAGCGAGCGATCGCGGACGCGGATGCGCGCCACGTCGAGCAACTCGCGGCGGCCGAGCAGACGACCGCGAAGGCCCAGGCCCAGCGCGATCGCGCGGTGGAAGAGCTCGCAGCCGCGCAGGCGCAACGCAACGAGGCAGTGGAGGAGCTCTCCACGACGCGCGCGAGTCTGGCCGAGACCGAGGCCGCAGACGCCGAGCATCAGAACATTCGCATCGAGATGCTGCGAAGCGAGAAGGAACGCGTCGCCAAGCTCAAGGCCGAGCTCGAGGAGGCCCGTCGGGAGATCGACGGCCTAACGAAGGCCCTGGAGCGGAGCGCCAAGCTCGCCCAGGATCGCATCTCATCGGGCGGAGGGTCGCCAGCCGCCAAGACCATGCCGCTGGACCCTCCGCTGCCTCC
>JAPPOT010000887.1 GCA_028817855.1 Myxococcales bacterium | reverse complement strand
AAGGGCGCGATCGGACCGCTCGCGCCAAGCTGGGCCGACGCGACGGCCACCACCCCGACCGCTCCGAAGAGCGGAAGGGGCTCGGCGCAGTTCATGGGCGCATCGCGCACGCGGACGATCCACGCGGGATCGTCCGGGGGCGTCGTGCCGCGCGGCCAGCTGTCGGCGCGGCGCCTGCCGGCGAAGACAATCGCCGTGCGGTAGAAGAGCACGACGGTCACGAGCAAGAGGGTCCAGCCGGCGAAGCCGAGCAGCGACCACAGGCTGGGGGAGGCGAGGGGGCCCATGGGGTGGAGGCTAGCAGACACGCCCGCGTCCTCGCCGCGCCTTACTCCAGCACCTGGCAGCCGAGGATGACGTCGACGGCCACGGTGGGGTCTTCCTTGATGCGCTCGCAGGCCGGGCCGCACAGCACGACCCGGCTCAGGTCGTCCTCGCCATCGGCCGTCTTGGCGAACTGCCAGCCGTCGGCGCCGCCGTCACAGGCGCGATCGTCGAACGCCAGGCAGCTCGGGGCGTCGCCGCCGCCGCGGTACTGTACGTTGATGCGCGAGCTGCGCCCGTCGGGGGTGGCGAACTCGCAGCCGAGCGCCTGCCCGCTGATCTCGCCCAGCGCGTCGCGCAGCACAGCCGCGAAGTCGTCCTCGGCGGTCAGGTCGTAGTGGCAGTCGCCCACGGCCGACTCGGGGTCGTCGTGCACGCAGTCGGGCCGCCGCGCGGTGCCGCCGCGGTGGGCGAGCTCCGAGAGGAAGCCTCGCGCACCCTCGCTGCCGGGCGCACCGATCACGAACGTGCGGATGTTGGCCTCGCGTGCCTTCATGACCTCCACCTCGAGCAGGTGGCGTCGGGCGTCCGCGAGGTCGGCCTCGTCCCCGGAGTCGCCACCGAAGCCGCAGCTCTCCTCGCCGTCGGTGATGAGCACGACGTAGCGGTTGCCCTCCGCCATGATCTCCTGATGCAGGTGGGCGTAGGCCAGGACCGTCGCACCGACCAGCGGGGTGCCGCCGCGCGGATCGAAGGCGTCCAGCGCGCTCGCCAGCGTGTCCAGCTGGGGCTTGCTGATAGGGCTGACGGTCACGTTGGGCGTCGAGTGCACGCCGCAGGCGTTGTCCACGCTGAAGAGCTCGAGGCCCGCGGCGGCGTTGGCCCCCTCGAGGCTGGCGAACGTCTCTTTGAGCGCCTCGACGGTGATGTCCCACCGACTCGGCTGGGCCGGGTCCTTGGCGCCCGGCATCATGTTGCACTCCTCGACGCTCTGGATCGGCGGTGGGTTGCACGCCATCGAGCCGCTGCGGTCGAGCACGAAGAGCAGGCTCGAGGGCAGCTCGTCCGACTCGTAGCTGCGCGCGTCGCAGCCCGGCATGTCTTGCAGCTCGGCGCACACCTGCATGACCTCGTCGGCGCCGGCCGGCGCTGACTCCGACTGTTGCTCGGACGTGTCGCTGCTGGCCGCGGCCTCGCTGTAGCAGTTGCAGGGCTGGAGCTGTCCATCGGCGCCGCACAGCTGCAGGCCGGTGCGGGTGCCGTCGGGGCAGTAGCAGGACTGCTGGCCGCGGTCGCAGACCTGCTCGGCCTGCATGCGGCTGCCCACCGGCCCGCTTCCCGCGACGTTCTCGTCGCGCTCGGCGGCGCGATCGCGCACTGACTCGCTCGACATCTCCGCGGAGCAGGCCGCGGTCAGGGTCACCAGGATCAGCACGCGGCAGCTCATGGTGCACACTCCTTCAGACAGCGGATGTAGACGCCGTCGCCGTTGACGTCGGTGCAGCGCACCTCCTCGCCCGGGAAGTGGGCCTCGCAGTCGGCATCGGTTACGCAGGTTGGGCCATCCGCGCGCGCGCCCGGCAACAGCGCCGGATATACGCAGAAGGTCTTGGTGAGGCCGAACGGGCCGGGTTGGCAGGCCAGGGGCAAGCCGTTGGCGTCCATCGCCGGGCACGTGTACTCGACGTCGTCGTTGATCCAGCCGGCCGACCAGACGCCGGAACCGCCGACCCCGTCGCGCAGCGGGTCGCGCGGATAGGTCTGGAAGGGCATGCCCCCGAACTGCGGCTCGACCGCATCCCAGATGCCGCCCACGAAGCTGTGCGTGAGCTTGTCGTAGGTGGCCCAGACGGGGCCCTCGAACTGGAAGCGGACCGGGTTCTCGAGGATGACCAGCTGGTCGGGTCCGATCGTGTACTCCGCGTTGATCATCATGCCGGTGAACTCGCCGGTCTCGCAGTTCAGCTCGCCCACGAAGTCCCCACGGAAGGGAAAGAGGCCGTCGGCCAGCCCGTCGAACTTGCCATCGACCGCCAGTGTCACCTCGCCTGGCTCCGCCGGCAGCATGTCGAACTGCAGCCCCGGGAAGCCGGGCAGGTCCACGCCGATCACGGGGAAGGGCACGGGCCAGTTCAGGCGCGAGAAGTAGGAGCCGGCGAAGCTGCCCTCGTAGTGTCCCGGCTCGCAGGTCAGGCCGTCAGGCTCGGTGCGTGTCCAGTCGAAGGTGATATCCGAGCGGCGGTTGCCAGCGAGTGCGTCCATCGCCTCGGTGTCCGCCGGCACCTCGTCACCGCTGGCGGTGGCGGCCGCTTCCGGTGCGCACTCGCACTCCGAGAGTTGACCATCCATACAGACGGAGCGCCCGGGCTCGCCGCCCAGACAGGTGCATGGAAAGGTCTCCTGCTCGAGCGGACATTCGTCTTCTGCCGTTGCCTGACCACCATCGAAGAGCGCGCGCTCGCGTGCACCGGACGAGACGTCTCCGCCCGCGCACGAGACGCACCACAGCACCGCCAGCGCGGTCGCCCGCGCCTCACACAACCACTTCACAGACCACCTCCCTCGTCGACCCGACCCAGCCGGGGTCCTCACCCCGCGTTCCGATCAGTCAATGCAAACCGTGAAGGTGTCTGTGGGACCGTTCGTGCCAAGCCACCGAATGGGGGTGAAAGCGAGTCGTTGTCCGCATCCAATCGGCAAGGGTGGCCCCCAGGGCCACGCCGCCAGACCCCCGTTAGGTGGAAGATCTCACTACCGTGCTAGTTGGTCGGTACACCTGCATCGCCGGGGCCCGCGTTCGCTCCGCCAGCGTCCAGCGCGTTGCCGTCGCCATGCGCGCGCCAGTGCTCGAGGATCGCATCGCTCATCGCTGCCGCCTGCACTTCCAGCAGCCAATGTCCCGCCGTCAGCTCGATCGAGCGGTAGGGAGCGTCGATGTACTTGTCCTGGACTCCGCCATGCGCTCACCGAAGCTGTCGAGCTCCGCCAGGGCCGCAGCCTGCGCGCGGTGCGTCTCGTCCCAGTCGAGCGACAGCAGGCTGCCGCCTGCGGCGACCGCCAGCAGGAGTACGACGAGCGCGACGACGCCGATCAGAATCCGCCTCAGCCACTTCATGGCCGAAGACTAGCCCGCGATCGTGCCCGTCCAGCGCGTGCTGCCCGCCGGGTGGCGGGCGTTGCGCTCAGTAGATCTGGCAGGAACTGTGGAAGCCGGCCGGCAAGCTCGACCACGGTTGCGGCTCGACGCCGTAGGGATGGGCCTTGAAGAATTCCCAGACGCTGGGCGCGAGCCCGCCTGCGCCACAGTGTCCGCCACCGTGGTTGCAGTTGATGACGAAGCCGCCCGCGTTCTTGAATATCATGTCCGCGGTCGCGCTACTGTCGGAGAAATCGATCACCACCACATCGCGTCCGGGCGCGCCATGCATGGTCATCAGCGCGGGTGTGTTCGGGTTCTGGAAGGCCTGCGGGAAGCTCATGCCTCCCGAGTTGGGCGCCGCGGCGGCCACGTAGTTGGAGCGCAGCGCCGCCATGTTGGTCGCGAACAGGCCGCCGGCGCTGCAGCCGGTGGTGTAGATGCGACGCGGGTCGACGTTGTGGTCGCGCACCGCGCAGGCCACCAGCTGGTCGACCAGGTCCAGGTCGCCACGGCCGAAGACGAAGGTGCCGGAGAGGGCGTCGCCGCCGGTCGAGCCCTGGAAGGAGATCAGCACGCCACCCTCCGCGACGACTCCGGCGTGCACTGCGCCCGCCATGCCGACGTACTCGCCCGAGGTGGAGCCGGTGCCGTGCCAGTAGAAGACCATCGGCGCGGTCGGACCCGCGGCCTTGGGACCCGCCGACATGCGAATGCCGCCCAGGCCCTGGAAGTTGATGGTGGCATCGACGAAGGCGGGGCAGTCGCCCGTGACATCCGGGATGATCGGATCGGCGCCACCGGTAGCCGGCGTGACGCCCGGGTCGACCGCGCCCGGGTCCGGGGTCTCCGGGGCGGCGGGCGGCGGTGCTGCCATGCCGGCTGCCCCGCCCATGTCCATCGGAATTGGGTCGGCTCCGGGCGGCGGTGGGGGC
>JAPPOT010000216.1 GCA_028817855.1 Myxococcales bacterium | reverse complement strand
TGGCTGAGCTGCGCTACGGCGAGGATTTTTCCGAGGTTGTAAGCTGATCATGGGCGAACCTCGGCGATTCCCTGGCAGTGTGATGTCCACACCCATTCCGTCTCCCATCGCGCCAGCCCCTGGCTCACCGGGGCATCGAACCGCGTTTGCCTCGGTGTTCGGTTGAATCGAACGTAGTTCTGTTGTACCGAACCAAGCAAACGGGTTGGTTTCGACGATGGGGAAAGGCGATGACGAAGAGACCCCTCACCGTCACCTTGTGGTTGATCGGAGCGATCGGCTGTAGCGGAGCTGGCTCCAACCAGGACGTCGGCCCCGAGTTGGTCGCGAGCCCGCGCGCGGACGGCAGCGCCGACCCGGCGCAGGCTGCCGACGACGCCGCCGGCGCACAGGATTCACGCGCGCAGGCCGCGCAAGCCGGGGACGGCAGCCGGACCGACGCCGATGGCATGAGCGCGGATGGCGAGGCCGGGGACGACACGCCCGAGGACGCAGCGGGTGACGGGGACGCGCCCGCGGCGGGGGCGGGCGGAGCCGCTGCGGACGATCCATCCGCCGGAACGGGCGGCGCGGGCGGAGGCGCCGCGATCCCGGAGGACGCGCCTGCGCCGGCTGACGTCAGTCCGTGGGCCGACGCGGGTCCGTTCGCAAGCCGCGTGGTCGAGAGCTCCGGGCCCGACGGCCAGTTCACGCTCTTCGTGCCCGATCCGCTCGCGGGGGACGGCACGCCGAACCCGATCATCACCTGGGGCAATGGCTCGCTCACGACGCCGTCGTCGTACCGGAGCTTGCTCTCCCACTACGCGACCCACGGCATCTTCGTGGTGGCGTCCAACAACACCAACGTGGGCAGTGGCCAGGAGATGATCGCCGGGATGCGCTGGGCCATCGCCGAGAACGACCGGGCCGACAGCGAGTACTTCGGCAAGCTCGACCCCGACGCCGTCGGATCGATCGGGTACTCCCAGGGCGGCATCGGCGCGGTCATCGCCGGCAACGAGCCGGAGGTGAAGACCACGGTGCCGATCGCGGGCGGCGACGAGTCGATCACGAACATCGTGCATCCGATCTTCCTGATCGGAAACGAGAACGACACCGCAGCCCCGATCGACGTCATCGAGCCGCAGTTCACGTCGGAGGACACCACCGGTCCCTTTGTATTCGGAATCCTACTGGACACGGGGCACCTGGAAACCCTGGGAGACGGCGGTCGGCACCGGGGCTACACGACGGCGTGGCTCGCCTTTCATCTGCTCGACGACGCGGAGGCCTACCGCGTCTTCTATGGTGATGAGGGCTGCACTTTGTGCGAAGACAGCGAGTGGGACACGCAACGCAAGAACCTTCAGGGGGCCGGTGCACTGGCCCCCTAGGGGATGATGGAGCTTCACATGCACATGCACGGTCGGCACCTGACACTCCTCACGCTTCTGTGGATCGCGATGGCGGCTTGCAGCTCCGAGCCATCGAGCACCACGAGCGGGCCCATCCTGGCGGATCCGTCACCGCAACCGATGGGGCCGCAGCCGGGCACCGATCCCGCCGCTCCGAGCGGAGGCGCGGGTGCGGAGGCGCAGGACTCGGCCACGGCGCCCGCGGACGCGGCCGATATGCAGGCCCCGTCCGAGACCGCGGAGATGGCGCCGGACGATGCCCAGACCGACGACATGGCGGAGCCGCCTGCCGAGGACGCGCCCGATCCCGGGCCCGTCGACCTGGGCGCCCCCGGCCCCTACGAGGTCGTGGTCGAACGGAACGTCGGCGAGTCCTTCCGCAACACGGGCGTGACCGACGACACCGCGCGCTGCGAGAGCTTCATCGGCGGCACCGATGCCGATGCGGAGACCGCGGAGTCGCTCACGAGCTACCCGGAGGACATGGACCGGCAGCTGTACACGATGTTCCGACCGGACGTGTTTCAGGAGGGCAAGCTCTACCCGGCCATCACCTGGGGCAACGGCACCTGCTCCCACCCGTTCCACTTCGAGGAGATCCTCGGACACCTCGCCTCCCACGGCTTCGTGATCATCGCGACCAACACGCGCTGGACCGGCGGCGGCGTCGAGATGCTCAACGGCATCGACTTCATCCTGGCGGAGAACGACAACCCCGACAGCGTGCTGTTCGGGAAGATCGACACCGAGATGTTGGGCGCCACCGGCCACTCCCAGGGCAGCGGCGCGACGGTCAGCGCCGGGGCCGACCCCCGCATCGTCGCCACCGTGCCGATCCAGGGTGCCAGCGCCCGCGCCGTCGGCCGACTCAACGGCCCCACCTTCCTGATCGCCGGCGAGCTGGACGACCTGGTGACGCCCAGGTCCGTGATGTCGGCGTTCGACGCCGCCACCGTCCCGGCGGTCTACGGCCTCTCCAAGGGCCAGGACCACCTCATGCCCGGCCGCAACCCCGGCCCCATCCTCGACGCGGTCACCGCCTGGTTCAAGATCCACCTCGAGGACGACGCCGAAGCCCGGGCGCTCTTCTACGGCGACGACTGCAGCCTGTGTAACGACGATCGCTGGGAGCTCACCCGTAGGAATTTGTGATGATGTGGAGGGAATCGTCGACGACAACCGCGGCGCTCACTACCCTGCGGGCGCAGTCTCCCCAGGCGTCTGCGCCGCCGGGGCGTTAGACTTGCCCTCGTGAACGGGGACCGAGATGTGGTGTGGCCGGAGCGCTTTCCGCGGTCGGCCGGGTACGATGCGGAGTGGCAGCGCGGCTGCGCGATGGGGCCGAACCCATTGTGGCTGACGGAGTGGCTCCACGAGGCCATGGACCGGGAGCCGGGCATGCGGGTGTTCGACCTGGGGTGCGGTCGGGCGTCGAGCTCGATATTTCTCGCACGCGAATTGGGGATGCGCGTCTGGGCGACCGACCTGTGGATCGCCGCGGACGAGAACTGGACGCGTATCTGCGACGCAGGCCTGCGGAACGAAGTCACACCGATCCACGCGAACGCCCGCTCGCTGCCCTACGCCAAGGGCTTCTTCGACGCCATCGTCGCCATCGACTCCTACATCTACTTCGGCACCGACGATCTCTACCTCGACTACCTCGTGCCCTTCGCGGCTCCGGGAAGCCAGATCGGCGTCGTGATGCCCGGCTTTGCACAGGACATCGGCGAGGAGCTTCCCGAGCACCTTCGACCCTTCTGGGGGCAAGACTTCTGGAGCTGGCACCCGGCAGCCTGGTGGCGCCATCACTGGGCGCGCACCGGCCTTGTGGACGTCCAGTGCGCCGACAACCTGCCGGAAGCTACCGAGCTCTGGCAGAGGACCGAGGAAGGTGGTGAGGAAGCTCACGTGGTCGAAGCGGACAACGGTCGCTACATGGGCATGATCCGCCTCGTGGCGCGGACCGGGCCCGCCGAAACCGGTTAGATGCGCCTGCGGGCGCAGTGGCATCTTGATTTGCGGACATGCCCTGGACCTACCGGATCGACCCCTCCCGTCGCGTCATCGTTCGGACCTTCTCGGGAGCGCTCACCGATCAGGACCTCGAGGAACACCGGCGAGCCCTCCGCGCCGACCCCGAGTTCGCCTCGGACTACGATCAGTTCAGCGACTACCTCGGCGTCACCGAGATGCGCGTCACCGCCGACATGATCCGCACCCTGGCCGGCACCCGGATCTTCGACCCCGGAATCCGGTGCGCCATCGTGGCCGCCGACGACCTCGCCTACGGCTTCGCCCGCATGTACCAGCTCGGCCACGAGGACGCGGGCGAGCACGTGCGGATCTTCCGCAACCGCGAAGATGCCCTCGAGTGGCTGGGGCTCGAGGAAGGGGCGCTGCGGGGCGCTCGCGATCACAAGCCCTGAGCGTGCTGCCACCACGTTACGCGCCGCCCCCCGCCGCACCATCGCCCGTCGCAAGCGACTCGCAGATGAGCTGATAGTCGCCGCCCTCCTCTGGGTGGGTCAGGTAGATCAGCCCTGTGAAGCCCTGGCTGCCGAAGACGTTGCGTGGCACGCCCCCGTGCCGGAACTGGTAGAGCGCCCGGAACAGGTTTGTCTCCCCCGCGGCGATCCAGAGATGAAACTCGCCACCCTCGTGCCGGTTCGAAGCCACGCTCGCTTCGAGCGTCAGTCCCGACAGCTCGAAGGTCTCTTCGACATCGAATCCGTCCTCGTCGATCCTGAACGACACCTCCTCCTCGATGAATTCGAAGACGGGATCGGCGGGGTCCTGTCCGGGGAGCACCTCGTTGGACGCCCGGTAGCTCAGCGTACAGCGAATCGTGTCCGAGCCCGGCTAGAGGCGCTCGGAGGGTGGCTCGTCGGATGCCGTAGAATCGACTCACGACGCCTGCAACGCGTCGACTCACGCGACGGCGGTCA
>JAPPOT010000750.1 GCA_028817855.1 Myxococcales bacterium | reverse complement strand
GCCTCTCCCCGCCCCCCGAGGCATCCCGTGGCGGCGCCCAACCGCCCCCGAAACTGCTCCGAAGAGCAGAACCCGGAGCGCAAGCGATCGAAGGCGCGTACCTGTGGCTACCTTTCACGACTGAATGAAAGCCGCGTGCCTCTGGTATGATCGAAGGATGATTTCCAGTGTGCCTCCGGCCGATGCCAAGCTCGACGCCCACGTGGCGGCGGGCAGTGCGGAACGGGGAGGCTACGGGGATCGTGCATGGCGCGCGTGGCTGCCGCCGGCAGGGCTCGCAGTCGCGCTCGGCGCGTACTTCGGCCTGTTCGGCACCGGCGCACCCGGGCTCGCAATCGGCGCCGCCGCGTGCGCACTGGCGGGCGGCATGCTGTTGGCCCCTTCCGGTGGGGCGCGTGTGTGGGCTGGCACGGTCGCGCCGGTCGCGCTAGCCGCCGCCGGCTACCTCGCGCTGGGCGCGTTCCTGCTCGGCAGCGGGCAGTCCGCGCCCGATGCCGGCTATGCGATGCCTCCGGAGCTGGGCGTCCTCACCGTGATCGAGTCGGCAGACAATCCAAATGTGCACGAGGCGAGCTACCGGCACGTATTGCCAGCGGACGCCAGCAGCGCGGAGCTTCACTTCGCTGCGGTGGATGATCCGCGCGTGCGAGCCGTGCACGTGGACGTGCTGGGCCCGGCGGATCAGCACACACCGCTGGCCCGCGACGACCGGCTGCGCGCCGGGGTCTACTTCGATCGTGTGGCGAGTCGCGTCGCGAAGCTTCGCGTGCGGGTGGAGGTGATGGAGCCCGTACCGGCGACCGAGCCGGTGACCCTCGTGGTGTTCGAAGAGCACGGGCGGCGCGACACGCGCTGGCTCGCGGTGCGCTGGTATACCGAGCGACACGGGCGCTGAGCCCGGGCCGCTGCAGCGCAGCCGGGCACAGGCGTGGCGGGAGCGCTACAACCGCTGCGCCGGCCGCTCCAGGTCGAGCCCAAGGGACAGACCCCACTGACGGCCGCCACGCGGCAAGCCATCGAAATGGCCAAGGCGCAGGGCGCGCCCGCCGCGGTGGTGCTCGTCCTGCCGGGCAGCGCGTGCACAGTCGACCAACCTGTGCGGTTGTCACGCACCAGGTGCCGGGCCTGAGCCAGCGACTCCTGGCGGTCCCTGATGCCATGCCACCGAGCTGGGCGTGGCGGAAGCTCGACCGCCAGCCACCTCGGGGCTGGCTCAAGGGGCGCGGTTGTGACTAGTCTGCGGCCGAGCCCGCTGGGCAGGGTGGCAAGGAGTCTTCGAACATGACCATTTCGCTCTACGACGTCAGTGTGCGCACGTATCTGCAGACCACGAAGGCGCTGGCGCGCTTCCTCGACAAGGGGCGCGCCCACTTCGAGGAGAAGGGCGAGGACCTCTCCAAGGTGCCGGATCTGCGCGTCTACCCCGACATGCTGCCGCTGCGCTTCCAGATCGTGTCGTGCGCGCACCATTCCCTGGGCGCGCTGCAGGCGCTGCAGGAGGGCCGCTTCAAGCCGCCGCGCTCCGCCGACGAGGACTACGCAGGGCTGCAGGCGCGGGTCAAGGAGACCATCGACGGGCTCAAGGCGCTGACGCCCGAGGCCGTCGACGCCCAGCAGGGCAAGGACCTGATCTTCGAGTTCGGCGACATGGAGCTGCCGTTCGTGGCGGAGGACTTCATCCTCTCCTTCTCGTTGCCGAACTTCTACTTCCACACCACGACGGCCTACGACATCCTGCGCATGCAGGGCGTGCCCCTCGGGAAGGCCGACTACATGGGCCCAATTCGCTTCAAACGTGGGGGCTGAAGGAGAGGGAATCGTCGAGGTTCGCCCAGGAGCGGCTTGCGTCCTCGGGAAAATCCTCGACGTGGCGCTGCCACGCCTCCGGTGTTTCCCTGCGGGCGCGCTCGCTCCTGGACGAACCTCGACGATTCGAGTTGTTGTGGCGGGTGACGCCGTTGGTGGGCGGTGCCGCTCGGGGGCGCCTCACACTCAATCGCTGGCAGGAGTCTCGGGAGCGTCGGCAGCCTTCGGGGTGGCTTCCTCGCGGGGGCGGAGCTTGAGGTAGAGGGTGCGGCGTTGGATGCCCTTGACGAGCTCGAAGGAGTCGAGGGTGACCTTGGCGCGGGTGGGGCGGTGGCCGTCGAGCTCGGCGTAGACGTCGATCGGCTGCTCGAGCTCGGCGGCGCTCAGCTTCACGCTGAAGGGCGCGCGGTGCAGCACCTCGCGGAAGGTGACCTGGGCGCCCGTGGGAGTGGTGACCACGCGCAGGCGATACTCGGAGGCGGTGGCGACCGCGAGCGCGGGCGCGGGCGCGGGCGCGGGCGTGGGCTCGGCCGCGGCCGGTGGGTCTGGGGTGGGCTCGGCGGCTGCGGCTTCCGGCGCAGCCGGCTCGGGCGCGGCCGGCGGCGCCGGCGCCGCGTTCGGCTCGGCCGCCTCGGCCGGTTCCTGCTCAGTGGCCGGGTCGAGAGCTGGCTCGGCGGTGGGCGCGGTCGGCTCGACGACCGCGGGTGCGGTGGGCGCGGGCTCCGTCGGTACGGCAGCCACCGGCACAGCGGGCTCCGGCGTGGGCGTAGGCGCGGCTACCGGCTCGGGCGCGGCCGCAGCCTCACCATCCGCGGGCTGGGGCTCGCGCATGATCCAGAGGACCACCGGGACGGCAGCCAGCACGGCCACCCAGAGCCACGCGTTGGATCCGCGGGCCTCCGCCGCTGGAGCAGCATCGGCATCCACCGGAGCCGTGCCGCGGTCAGGCGCCTCTTCGCGGACAGCCTTGGCCTCGGCGGGCACTGCGGTCTCCTCGGACGCGCCGGTGTTCGCGGGCGCCTCGGCTTCGATCGGGCCGGCTTCCTCGAGCACGCGCTCGAGGGTCTCGGACGACTGCGCATCCACGCGCACGAACTTGAGCCCCATGCCGGAGGGGCGCCCGTCGCTGGACTCCTCGCGGCGCCAGGCGACCCGCGCGACGGCTCGCAAGGGCTCGCCCTCGCCCGCGGTCTGGCACTCGACCTTGAGCAGGGTGGCCCGGGGTGCCGGGTCCTCGGTGGCGATGAACATGCCGTTGCTGGAGAGATCGTGGGTTCGATCCTCGCGGAACTCCTCGTCGACCGGGCTGCGATACCGCGTCACCAGCGAGAGCTGGGCCCGGGGCTCCCGCTCCCGGGGTCTGTCCTTTGCCGAACCTTGTCGTGCTGCCACGCTGTTCTCCCGACCTCCGCCGTCTCCACCCGGTGCTACGATGCCAAGCGCGGGGGCAGGGCCCAACCCGCAAACCTTTGGGGCTCCAGTCCCTGTTAGAATCCGCGGCGATGGAGACTTCCCGGACGCTGGCGCTGCTCTGCCTGGCCCTGCTGGTGGGCTGTCCCGGGCAAGATGGCGGGTCCGCGGGCGGGCGGGATTTCCGCAGCGCGGCCCCGCCGGAGGCCGTGAAGACTGGATATTTGGCGTTGGTGGGCGCCTGCGCCGCCGGCAACGCGGAGGCGCTGTGGGCGCAGCTGACGCCGCGGCTCCAGCAGGAGCTCGAGGCCACCTCGGGGGCCCTGCGCTCGCTGGACGCGGACTCCCTGAAGCGGCTCTATGCCCACGAGGCGGGCGCCGGCCCCTTCGACGGCAAGGCACTGCTGCGCGGCGCGGTCGGGGCCGCCGCCGCGGCGGGCGAGCTGTGCAAGGACGCGCACCGCTGGGAGGTGCTCGACAAGGGCTTCGCTGGCGACGGCTACCTCTACGCGGTGGGCCGATCGGACGCGGTGGTCCACGGGCTGCTCTTCGCTGAGGCCGGCGGCGGCTGGAAGGTGGACGAGATCATCCGCTCGCGCCGCGCGGATCCCCCGAAGCAAACAGTCAGCGCGGCCCCGGCCGCGGACCCCGCGCCGGAGCCCGACCCCCAGCCCCAGCCGCCCACCCTCACGCGGGCCCAGCGCATCCAGCGCTGGCTGTCGTCCAAGCTCAAGGGACACGACAACAACGTGGCGTCCTTCCGGGTGGCCGACATCACGGAGTCGGGCGGCGGCTACCGCATCTACATCAAGAACCAGTTCAAGTTCACCTGCACGCTCGAGTTCGACCAGGACGGCAACCCGAGCCGGATGCGGGACTGCCGCAGCCCAGAGAACTGGACCGCGACGCCGAGCAAGATCAATCTCTCGTGCACGATCGACAAGAAGCGCGAGCTGTGCCGCGGCCTCTACAAGCTCGGCTCCGGCGGCTACCGCCAGCGCGCCCACTTCCAGTTCTTCCGCATCCTGAGCAGGGCCGAGCAGGAAGCGCTCGAGGCTGCGCCCCCCGATCCCGCAGCCGACCCGGCCGCTGCCGATCCCGCGGCCGCGAGCACCACCCCCGCGAGGCCGGCACCCCCGTCC
>JAPPOT010000323.1:2211-4362 GCA_028817855.1 Myxococcales bacterium | reverse complement strand
GAGATGGGCCACGCGCTGGAACAGCCGCCATCCCCACGGCAGCGCGCGACAGGCCGCGCGCAGCGCGAGCAGCGGCAACGTTGCAGCCAGCGCGCGCGGATCCCGTGCCTCCACCACCCGCGCCGGAAACACCAGGTGCTCCTCGCCGCAGAAGGCGCCCGCCACACGCAGCGGCGCCAGCGTCGCCAGCGTGATCGTGTCCAGGTCCAGGTAGACGCCGCCCTCGCGCGCCAGCACCAGCGCGCGCACCAGGTTCGCGCGCGCGGTCGGCGAGTCGAGCCCGTCGTGCAGCGCGCGCAGCCGTCGATCCAAGCCCGCGTCGAGCCCGCCGAGCCCGATGCTGCGCGCCGAAAAGCGCGGGTCCTCGAGCAGCGCGACAAAGTGCGGCTGGTCCTTCAGCCGGCCGTCGTGATGCAGCACCACGCGCTCGAAGCCGCCACGCGCCAGCGCCGAGCCGATCGCCAGACGGTGAGCCCACGGGAAGGCGTCGCCGTACCAGATGAAGTGTGCGGTGGCAGGGATCATCGGCCCACCCGTGACTGTGGTGTTTCAGCAACAGTCGGTCGCACCGGCGTGGCAAGGGCGGCACCACCCGCCTGGAAAACTCCCGACAACTCGGTTTGGCATCGCAGCTGCATTGGTCGTTGGACGGACATGGCAGCACTCAATGCAAACACCGGCCCAATCCTCGATGCGCCTTCCTCGGAGCAGGCCCCGGGTGGCGCGCGCCAGCCCTGGCCGCGCCGCGTCGGCCTGCTCAACGACTACGTGCGCATCCCCTACGCAAACGGCTCCACCTTCGCGAGCCGCTTCCTCTACCGCGAGCTCGGCGCGCGCGGTCACGAGGTCACCGTCGTCGGGCCCGACGATCCCGGCGCGCGCGACGGCGACCTGCCGCGGCGTCACGTGTGCTTGCCTGCCGTGCCCCTGCGAACCCATCCGGGCGTGCGCCTGCCCCTACCCACGCCGACCAGCCTCGCGCGCGTTGCGGCCCAGCGCTTCGATCTCGTGCTCGCCCAGTGCAGCTCCGAGCTGCTCGACCTGGGCGTGTGGCTGCGCGCCACCCGCCACATCCCGCTGCTGTGCGTCAACACCCTGCACCTGCCCAGCGCCTACAACGTGCTGCTGCCCGACGGGATGCTCGACAGCGCGGTCATCAACGCGCTCTTCGCCGAGCGCGTGGTGCCGTGGGCCGAGCGCCAGCACGCCGCCGCCTACAACCAGGGCGACGGCCTGATCGTGCTCTCGCGCGGCCTCTCCAGCTACTGGCGCCGGCGCGGCGTGACCGTGCCGATCCACGTGATCCCGCGCGCGATCGATCCCACCATCTTCGATCGCGACCCCGGCCCCGATCCCTTCAATCCCGCCGCGCCGCGCGGCAAGCGCCTGCTCACCGTCTGCCGCCACACGCGCGAGAAGGGTATCTCGCGCCTGCTGCGCCTGTTCGCCGAGCACGTCGCGCCGGCCGAGCCCGACGCCACCCTCACCCTGATCGGCGACGGCCCCGATCACGAGGCCTTCCGCGCCGAGGCCCGCGCCCTCGGCATCGCCGGGCGCGTCTTCTTCCCGGGCGAGTTCCCGCTGACGGAGATCCCACGCTTCTACGCCCACGCCGACGTCTTCCTCTACCCCTCCCTGTCCGAGACCTACGGCCAGGTCATCAGCGAGGCGATGTGGTGCGGCCTGCCGGTGGTGGCATTCGCCGACGGGATGGGCGTCTCGAGCCAGCTCGAGCACAGCCGCACGGGGCTGCTCGTCGCGCCCGGCCCCAACGAGGCCGATGCCGACCAGCAACTCGCCCACGCCGCCCTGCAGCTGCTACGCGAGCCCGCCGCCCGCCGCGCCTACGCCCTGCGCGCTCGCACCGACGCGCGCGACCGCGTGCACCCCGCGCGCATCCTCGCCCAGTACGCCCGAGCCTTCGAGTCCGCCCGCGCCCACTGCGAGCGCACCACCGAGGCGCGCATCGCCCGCCCCCTGTCGTCGGTCGCCGCCTTGGGTCGCTGGGCCGCCGTCCAGGGCCTCACCTTCTCCGCAGGCTGCATCCGCCGGGCGGGGGGGGGCGGGGGGCGGGGCGGGGGGCGCCGGGCGGGGGGGGCGGGGGCGCGGGGGCGGGGGGGGGGGGGGGGGGGGGGGGGGCGGGGGGGGGGG
>JAPPOT010000323.1:0-2201 GCA_028817855.1 Myxococcales bacterium | reverse complement strand
CATCGTAGCCCGCCACCGCCGCGGCCAACCCACCTGGGACGATCAACCCCCCACGCCATCAGGCGGGCTCGCGAAGTGCGCTCAGTCGGCGGCTTCCGCTTCGTCCTCGCCGCCGTCCAGCGCCGCCCGCACCACCAGCGCCAGCTCGCCCTCGGTGAACGGCTTGGTCACCAGCATCAGCTGACCCTCCGGCAATCCGTGGCGCGTCATCTCCGCGTCCGTGTGCCCCGTCGTGTAGACCACCTGCAGCGCGGCGTTGCGCTCGTGCAGGCGCTCGGCGAGCGTCACGCCGCTGCCGTCGGGTAGCACCACGTCGGTCAGCAGCAATGGCACCGGGCCCGGTTCCTCCACGAATAGCCGCTCCGCCTCCTCCACCGTGCCCGCCTCGAGCACGCTGTAGCCGAGCGACCGCAGCATCTCCGCTTCCAGCCTGCGCAGTAGCGGGTCGTCCTCCACGAGCAGCAACGTCTCGGTGCCGCCTGGCGCCGGCGCCGCGGCGGGCGGCGCCTCGTCGGCTTGCGCTGCGCTCACCAGCGGCCAGCGCAACGTGAAGACCGTGCCCCCGCTCTCGGCCGATCGCACCTCGATCTGTCCGCTGCTCTGCTTGACGATGCCGTAGACCACGCTCAGACCCATCCCCGAGCCCTCGGTCGCGTCCTTCGTCGTGAAGAAGGGCTCGAAGATCCGATCGCGCAGGTCCTCGGGGATCCCGACGCCGGTGTCGCTCACGTGCAGCTCGACGCCCCGCGGTGCGCCATCGTCCGTCGGTCCGCCCCGCCGCGCGGCCGCGCTCGCCGCCGGGGCGCTGCCGGTGCCGATCGTGAGCACGCCCCCGCGCGGCATCGCGTCGCGCGCGTTGACCACCAGGTTCACCAGGATCTGCTCGAGCTGCCCCTGGTCGAGCCCGATCCTCGACTCCTCGGCGGCGGCCCGCACGCGCAGGTGCACGTCCTCTGGCAGCAGCCGCGCCAGCATCGGCTGCAGCTCGCGCACCACCTGGTTGAGCTCGCAGTGCCCGTCCACCCGCGCCTCGCGTCGCGCGAAGTCGAGCAGCTGCTGGGTCAGGTCCGCGCCCCGGTGCGCCGACTCCAGGATCATCTTCACCCACTGGCTGAGCTTCTCGTCGCCGTCGACCGCGTGGCGTAGGCGCTCGGCGCACAGCAGCGTCACGCCGAGCAGGTTGTTGAAGTCGTGGGCGATGCCGCCCGCCAGTCGCCCGACCGCCTCGAGCTTCTGCGCCCGGCGCAGGTCGTGCTCCAGTCGCACCTGATCGCTCACGTCGCGCGAGATCGAGTCGGTGGCCGCGACGCGTCCCGAGTCGTCCACCTCGGGCACGATGCGCTGCTCGATCCAAATCGTGTGCCCGTCCTTGTGCACCCAGCGCATCGTGATCGGGATCGACAGCTCGTCCGGAGTGCGTTGGATCAACAGCGCCAGCCGGTCCCGGTCGTCCGGGTGGACCAGCTTCAGGTGCAGGTGCGGGTCCTCGTAGAAGTCGGCCAGCGGGTAACCCGTGATGCGCTCGGCCGCCGGGCTGATGTAGACCATTCTCGGCTCGGGTAGCACCTCGTAGCGCGCGATGATGTCCTGCGCGCGATCGGCGAGCGTGCGGAAAGAGCGCAGCTGCTCGAGCGCCTCCTCGTAGCTGGGGTCCCTATCCCCGCCCTTGGCCACGCCCCAGGATAGCCCGCCTCGGCCCCCCTTGTCGCCCTAGCAACCAGCGAGGCCGAGCCCCGCATCCAGCAACGGGCGGTCGGGTGGGCGGTACGGGCGGCGCTCGGGGATGGGCTCACGGGCAAGCGTCGCTTCCCGTCTGCTGGCCCGCGTTCGTCGGATTGCCCGAAGCTGAGCACGTCCATCGGACAGACGTCGATGCAAATGCCGCACTGGATGCAGGCGGAGTTGGCGTTGTCGAAGGCCTCGCCGTTCTTGGCGAAGGCCATCACGTCCACGCCCACCTGGCAGTACTTGGAGCACTGGGTGCAGGAGATGCACTGATCGCTGCTGCGGATCTCCAGCTTCCCGTACCACCGCGCCAGCAAACCGTTGTAGGCCGCCAGCGGGCACCAGTAGCGGCACCACACCTTCCCGCCGAAGAAGGGGTAGAGCGCGATCGGGATCACGGCCACCAGCCAGAAGTCGACCACGTAGCTGTAGGCCAGGGCCCAGGCGTTGTTGGCCTGCGTCTCGTGGGCCGACAC
>JAPPOT010000771.1:2153-4367 GCA_028817855.1 Myxococcales bacterium | reverse complement strand
CCTTCCCCCGCGGCGACTCGCGCGTCGGCTTCCACCGGATGGCCGAGGCCGGCGCGCGCTGCCGCCGCGGCGACCGCTCCCCCCGCGACGACGACCGCTACATGTTCCTCGAGGCCCTGCTGAGCGCGCGCGACGCCCTGCTCGTCACCTACGTTGGCAGCGGCATCCACGACAACCGCGCGATGCCGCCCTCGGTCGTCGTCGGCGAGCTGCTCGACGCCGTCCACCAGGGCTTCCGCGCCTCCCCCGATGACGACCGCGCCGCCACCGAGGAGCGCCTGCGCACCAAGCACCGGATGCACGCCTTCTCCGCCGCCTATTACACACCGGGCTCGCCCCTCTTCAGCTACGCCGAGCACTACTGCGCCGGCGCCCGCTCCCTCGGCCAGCACACGCCGGCGCCCGCGTTCCTCTCCGGCGCCATCGACGAGCCGCCCGAGCTGCTCGAGCTCTCCATCGAGCAGCTCTGCGCCTGGGTCGGCCACCCCATCCGCGGCTTCTTCCGCGACCGCCTCGGCGTCACCCTCGGCGACGAGCTCACCCCCCTGCGCGACCGCGAGCCGATGGACCTGCGCCAGCTCGACCGCGGGCAGCTCGGCCGCGCCCTGCTCGGCCTCGCCCTCGACGACGTCGCCTTCGATCACGAGCTGGTCCGCGCCCGCGGCGCCCTGCCGCTCGGCACCGTCGGCGAGCTCGACTACGCCGCCCTGCGCCCCCAGGTGCAGGCCCTCGCCGCCGCCGTCGAAGAGGTCTGCGGCGGCGACCGCCTGCCCCCCGTGCCGGTCGACCTCACCCACGAGGGCGTGCGCATCACCGGCGCCCTGCACGAGCTCTACCCGGGCGCCCAGGTCGGCGTCACCTTCTCGCGTCCGGGTCGCCGCGGCGAGCTCGCCCAGTGGGTGCGCCACGTGATCCTCGGCGCCCTGCACGAGCGCGGCGGCGTGCTCGGCTACCCCACCGAGAGCGCGGTGATCAGCAACGGCGAGCGCGCCCAGGACCCGCCCTCCGTGCTCACCTTCGCGCCGCTGGCCGAGCCCTTCGCCGTGCTCTCCGGCATCCTCTCGGTGGTGCGCGCCGCCGCCGTGCAGGCGGTGCCCTTCGCCTACGCCAGCGGCCGCGCGTACGCCGAGCGCCGCTTCGCGGTTGACGCGGATCCCGATGACGCCGAGCTCGAGCGCCGCGCCCTGCGCGACGCGGCCGGCGCCTTCGGCGGCGACTACGGCGACGGCCAGGACGCCTACGTCGCCAAGGTCTACCCTGACCTGCCCGCGCTGCTCGCCCCCGCCACTCCGGACTTCCGCACCATCAGCCGCCTGCTGCTCGCGCCGATGATCGCCCACGGGAGGCGCGCGTGATCCAGCCCCTCTCGCCCCTCGAGGCTCCGCTCGACGGCACCACCCTGATCGAGGCCAGCGCCGGCACTGGCAAGACCTACACGATCACCACCCTGGTCCTGCGCCTGCTGCTCGAGCGCGAGCTCGACGTGACCGAGATCCTCGTCGTCACCTTCACGCGCGCCGCCACCGCGGAGCTGCGCGACCGCGTACGCCGCCGGCTCGGCGAGATGATCGACGCGATCGACACGTGCGCAACTGGCGAGCCAGTGCCCGACGCCACCCTCGCAACCCTCGCCGAGTCCCGCCGCGCCCACGCCGGCAGCGACCGCCGCCGCCTCGTCACGGCCCTGCGCGACTTCGACCAGGCCCCGATCCTCACCATCCACGCCTTCTGCCAGCGCACCCTCGGCGAGCAGGCCCTCGAGAGCCGCACCCCCTTCGATCTCGAGTTCCTCGAGGACGAGTCCCAGCTGGTCGAGGAGGTCGCCCAGGACTACTGGGCGCGCGTCGCCTATCCCGCGCCGCGCGCGCTCGTCGCCCACCTGCGCGACGTCGGCCTCGACGCCGAGAGCCTCGAGCAGCTCGCCGCCCAGGTCGTGCGCGATCCGGAGGTCGCCGTCCTGCCCGCCGAGGTCGCCGCGCCCGAGCCCTTCGACGACGACGCCATCGCCGCCGCCCTCACGCGCGCCGCCGCCCTCTGGCGCGACGCCCGCGACCACATCCTGCCGCTGCTCGATCCGGAAGCCGGCCTCCACAAGAGCAGCTACAAGCGCGACGACATCCTGCACAGCTGGGCGCCCCAGCTCGACCGGATGGCCAGCTGGGAGGCGCTGCCCCCCTTCTCCGCGCGCCTCACCCAGCAGACCCTGATCGACAA
>JAPPOT010000771.1:0-2143 GCA_028817855.1 Myxococcales bacterium | reverse complement strand
CTCCATCCCTTCTTCCAGGCGATTGAAGAGCTGGTCGCCGCCGACGCCCGCCGCCGCGCCTCCCTCGATCAGGAAGTGATGCGCATCAAGCGCGGGCTGGTCGACTACGCCCGCGCCGAGGTCGCGCGCCGCAAGCAGCACGCCGCCGTGCAGAGCTTCGGCGACCTGCTCACCGCCCTGCACCGCGCCCTGCGCTCGGCCGGCGGCGCCCAGCTCACCGCCAGCATCCGCGCGCGCTACAGGGCTGCGCTGATCGACGAGTTCCAGGACACCGACCCCGTCCAGTACGCCATCTTCCGCACCCTCTTCGGCGACGCCGGCCTCACCCTCTTCCAGATCGGCGATCCCAAGCAGGCCATCTACGCCTTCCGCGGCGCCGACATCTTCACCTACATGAACGCCGCGCGCCGCGCCGGCGAGCGCGTCTACACCCTCGACCGCAGCTACCGCTCCGACCCCGCCCTGCTGCGCGCCGTCAACCACGTCTTCGCCGCCCGCGCCCCCTTCCTCTACGAGGACATCCGCTACGTCGACCTGGCCCCGCGCGACGGCGCCGAGGAGCGCCTCGCGCCACCCGACGGCGCGCCCGACCGCGCCGCCCTGCAGCTGCTCTTCGTGCGCCGCACCGACGAGCGCCTGCCCAGCCGCGGCAAGCACATCCGCGCCGACTGGGCCGCCGCGCCCCTGGCCGAGCGCGTGGCCGGCGAGATCGTCGCCCTGCTCGAGTCCTCCGCGACGATCGACGGCGCCCCCATCGCCCCGCGCCACGTCGCCGTCCTGTGCCGCACCAACAAGCAGGCCGAGGCCACCCAGCAGGCGCTGATGGCGCTCCAGGTGCCGACCGTGCGCGAGGGCGACAACAGCGTCTTCGACACCGCCACCGCCGAGGAGCTCGAGCGAGTCCTGTCGGCCGTCCTGCAGCCCGCCGACGCGCGCAAGGCCCACAGCGCGCTCGCCACCGTCCTGCTCGGCGTCTCCGGCCAGACCCTCTACCGGATGCGCCAGGGCCAGGACACGGAGGGCGAGCTCGAGGCGTGGATGGAGCGCCTCACCGCCTGGGCGCGCCTGTGGCACGAGCGCGGCTTCGTGCACGCCTTTCATCGCCTGGTCGACGACGCCGAGATCCAGGAGCGCCTGCTCACCCGCCCCGACGGCCAGCGCCGGCTGACCGACCTCTTGCACCTGGGCGAGCTCCTCCACACCGCCGCCACCGCCCAGCACCTGGGCCCGCTGTCGCTGCTCGTCTGGCTCGCCCACATGAGAAACGACCGCGAGGCGCGCGGCGCGCTCGTCGGCGAGTCCGCGCAAGTGCGCCTCGAGCACGACGACCACGCGGTGATGCTCACGACCATCCACCGCAGCAAGGGCCTCGAGTACCCGATCGTCTTCTGCCCCTACCTCTTCTCCGAGCCGATCCAGGACCGCGGCGCCGTGCGCTTCCACGACGACAGCGACGACCACACCATCAAGCTCGACATCGGCTCCGACGACGTCGACGCGCACAAGCTCGAGGCCCGCCGCGAGGCGGTGGCCGAGTCCCTGCGCCTGCTCTACGTCGCGCTCACCCGCGCCAAGCACCGCTGCTACGTGGTCTGGGGCCGCTTCCACCGCTGCGGCCGCTCGCCGCTCGGCTACCTCCTGCACCAGGGCGACATCGCCGACGCCGACCTCGAAGGCGACATCGAGCCGCGCCTGTCGAAGCTCGACGACGAGGCCATCCTGGCCGAGGTGCGGGGCCTGTGCGACGGCAGCGACGGCGCGATGGCCGTGCGCGACCTGGACGGCGAGGACGCGCGCCCCTACTCGCGCCCCACCGCCGCCCGCGACGACCTCGCCCCGCGCGCCGCCAGGCGCGAGCTGCCCGCGTTGCTGCGCAGCGCCAGCTTCTCGCGCATCGTCGCCGAGCGCGCCGCCCACGTCAGCGCCCCCGCCGAGGACGGCCTCGACCACGACGAGGCCCAGCCCGAGGAAAGCCGCCTCTTCGGCACCGCCGACCGCGCGCCGGTCGTCCTCCACGACTTCCCCGCCGGCTCCCGCCCCGGCTCCTGCATCCACAGCGTCTTCGAGCACATCGACTTCACCGATGTCGACGCCGGTAGCCTGAGAGAGCCGTGCAGCTACTGGCTCGAGCAGCGCCTCGTCC
>JAPPOT010000316.1 GCA_028817855.1 Myxococcales bacterium | reverse complement strand
AAACGCAGCTCGTGCGGCGCCTGCGCCGCGGCGGGCCCCGCGGCCCAGCCGCACGCCAGCGCCCCGAACAGGACGAGCCACGCCCGCATGGGCGCAGCAGAGCAGAGCGGGCGCCACTTGCCAAGCGCCTGCACGCGGCAAGCCGGCCCTTCCGCGCGACGCCATGCCGAGATAGCCTGCGCGGCCATGCGCGTGCAGGACAAGGTGATCGTGGTGACGGGGGGAGCCAGCGGGATCGGCAAGGCGCTGTGCAAGCGCTTCGCCCAGGAGGGCGCGCGCGGCGTGGTGGTCGCCGACCTCAACGAGAAGGGCGCGCTCGCGGTGGCCGACCGCATCGGCGGCCTCGGCATGAAGTGCGACGTGAGCGTCGAGGCCGATCTACTGCACGTGGTGGAGCGCACCGAGAAGCACTACGGGCCGATCGACTTGCTGTGCTCGAACGCCGGGATCTTCTTCGGCGACGGCGAGGGTGGCATGGCCACCTCCCTGTCCAATGACCGCTGGCAGCGCATGTGGGAGGTCAACGTGCGCGCCCACATCTATGGCGCCCGGGCCGTCCTACCTTCCATGATCGAACGCGGCGAAGGGTACCTCCTGCAGACGGCGTCCGCCGCCGGCCTGCTCAACCAGATCGGCGACGCCGCCTACTCGACCACGAAGCACGCCGCGATCGGCTTCGCGGAGTCGCTCGCGATCACCCACGGCGACCAGGGCATCAAGGTCTCGGTGCTCTGCCCGCAGGGCGTCGCGACGCCGATGCTCGACGGTTGGGAGAGCTCGCCGCAGGCCGGTGACGGTGTGCTGCAGCCGGAGGAGGTGGCCGAGTCGGTGATCAGGGGGCTCGAGGCCGAGCGCTTTCTGATCCTGCCCCACCCTCAGGTGCGCACGTACATGGAGCGCAAGGTGTCTGACTACGATCGCTGGCTCGGCGGCATGCGGCGCCTGCGGCGAAAGTTCAGCGAGTGAGCGCTCGCGGGAATGGACCTCTTGCCAATTCATTCCATTTGGAATGAATTGGCAGCAGGCCGGCGTTGTCTGCGGCCCAGAATCGGGGCACAACGTCCCCTTTCGCGGGCCCGACAGCACGCGGCACCACGAGAGCGACCATGAAGCCCAGCGACCAGAAGCCCCACGTCATCATCCGCCACTGCGACGAGTACGACCCGGAGCGCATCCGGGAAATCATCCGCGAGGGGCTCGAGATCCTCGACCTGCGCCCCCGCGGCCGCACGCTGGTGAAGCCAAACCTGGTGATGGCCGGCGAGGGCTTCGAGAACGCCCACACGCGACCGGAGTTCCTGGAGGGTGTAGTCCAGGCCCTGCGCGATCGGGACGAGGGCGAGGTGAGCGAGCTGGCGGTCGGGGAGCGCTGCGGCATCACCATGCCCACGCGCCACACCTACAAGCAGTCCGGCGCCGAGGCCATGTGCAAGCGCATCAAGGTCAAGCGCTACTTCTTCGAGGAGGAGCCGCAGGTCGAGATTCCCCTCAGCCACGAGGGCCGGCTGCGCGACTACCTCTTCACGCCGGAGCCGGTGGCCAAGGCGGACTTCTTCGTCAACGCGCCCAAGTTCAAGGCGCATCCATGGACGACGGTCACCTTCGGCAACAAGGCCTACATCGGCATCCAGGACGACCGCCATCGCCTGATCGACCACGACGCCAAGCTGGACGAGAAGATCGCGGACCTGCAGTACATCGTCCAGCCGTCGTTCCTGGCGATCGATGCGATCATCGCGGGCGAGGGGCGCATGCTCACGCCGGTCCCGCGCAAGCTCGGCCTGATCGTGATGGGCAACAACCAGTGCGCTTTCGACGCGGTGTGCTGCCAGATCGTCGGCATCAACCCCTTCACGGTCGACCACATCCGCATGGCCCACGAGCGCGGCTTCGGACCGCTCGACCTGAGCCAGATCGAGATCAGTGGCGACGTCACGCTGGAAGAAGCGCAGAAGCGCGCCGAGGGCTTCGAGGTTGGGCTGGTCCGGGTGGAGAAGTATTTCGAGGGCACCAACATCACCGCCTACGCCGGCCCGCCGCCACGGAGCGAGGGCAAGGACTACTGCTGGGGCGGCTGCCCGGGCGCGATGGAGGAGGCGATCGAGATCCTGCGCCAGGTGGACGCCGAGCTCGACGACAAGATGCCGCGCACCCACGTCATCTTCGGCAACTACCAGGGCGACATCGACTACCAGGAAGGCGATCAGGTCGTCTTCATCGGTGACTGCGCCCAGTGGCGTGGCCAGCTGGGCGACGAGCTCGTCTCCGTCGAGAGCCTCTACCGCCATCGCTCCACCCTCGACCCCTACACCGCGGAGAGCGAGGACGCCCTGCGCAAGTTCGCCAAGGTCGCGGGCGTCATGCGCAAGTCGAAGAACAAGAGCCACATTCGACTTACGGGCTGCCCGGTGAGCGTGACCGAGCACGTGCTGACCCTCGGCCAGCTCGCAAAGGCGACCGACCCCACCCGCGACCTGAGCGCCGCCTTTGCCTACCTGCAGTGGAAGGGCGCCATGGGCCTCAAGGCATTGGTCGGCCATCGCTACCAAGTCAAGGGCGAGACCGAGCGCGGCCAGGCCGCCCCCACCGACCTGGTCCCCGTGAAGCCAAACGCCGACGCCGACAACGCGGCGGAGTGAAGAAAGCGCGACCTGAATCGGGCGAGGTTTGTTCAGGAGCGAGCGCGCCCGGAGGGCCACACCGGAGGCGTAGCAGCGCTACGTCGAGGATTGGCCCGAGGACGCTGAGCCGAGTAACAGCCTTGGCCGCGATCGAGCGGACAAGAGCGCAGGCGAAGCCGCTCCTGGACGAACCTCGCCCGATTCACTCCATCGTGACGGACTGGCGGCGTATGATGAACTGTACGCGGCGGTTCTTGGCGCGGTTGCCGGGCGTGTTGTTCGGACGGATCGGGTGGTCGGGGCCGTAGCCCTTGGCCTGCATCCGGCTCTCCTCGACCCCGGCGCCGACCAGCCAGCGCACCACCGACTCGGCGCGGTCCTGGGAGAGCTTCATGTTGAAGCTGCGCGGGCCGGTCGTGTCGGTGTGGCCCTGAATCTCGACCAGCTCGATGTGCGGATTGCGCAGCATCACGTCGGCGATCTCGCGCATCAGCGGCTCGCTGTTGCCGAGGATCTCCGCGCTGCTCGACTTGAAGTTGATCTGCTGCGTGATCACGATCTCCTTCTTCTTCAGCTTCACCAGCGACTTCTTGGGCTTGGGAAGAAGGATGATCTGCGGCATGGCCGTCTCGTGGGCCTCGACCTCCACCTCGACCACCTGCAGCAGGAAGCCCTCGGCGTCGACACGCAGCCGGTAGGTGCCCGCCGGCAGGTCGACTGAAGCGAAGACGCCGGTCTCGTCCGAGGTCAGCGTGTGATTGCGCGGTCCGGTCACGTCGATCGCGACCGACACGGGGCCGCCCCTGTCGTCCTTGATCTGTCCGCTGATCGCACCGACGCGCGCCTTCGGCGTCAGGTAGCAGGTGACGGCCGCGTCGCCACCGGTCGGAGGGATCTCCACCTGGCAGTTGCCGGGCGCGTACTCCGGATGCTGGACCTCGAAGCGGACGGAGCCAGCATCGAGCCGGTCGACCACGAAGCGGCCGTCGTCGAGCGTGGACAGGGGAGACAGGGCGCGCGCCTGCACGCTGACCGTGGCGCCCGCGATGGGCGCGTCGGTGCCCGCCTCGACGACCTTGCCAAGCACCCGCCCCATGACCGCGGCTTCGTCATCGGGCGCGACGAAGACCTCGCTGGGGCCGGCCTCGAACAGGCCGAAGCTGGCGTGCAGCGACAGCCCGGCCCACATCTGCACGACGCCGAAGCCGAACTCGGCCTTGATCACCAGGTGCTTGAACGGCTGCACGCGCAGCGCGACCTGGGGGACCATTGGGAAGAGCATGACCGGCGGGACGCGGTCTTCCTCGACGTCGTAGTGTTCGCCCTCCCGGTCGGCCGGATCGGTTGCCTGGCCGTTCTGGGGAACGTCGCAGTAGGGCTTGAGGTTGGGGCCGATCTCGTCCGGGACGCCTGCGCGCACGCAGTCCCGGAAGGTGCCGCTGGTCGCGTCCAGGAAGGCCTCGTTGCGCCGCATCTCGCCGAGCAACACGCCGATGTCGAGGCCCACGCCGATCTCGAGCGCAATCGTGTGGTGGAACTCGATGTCCCACAGCAGCGAGCCCGTCAGGTGCAGGAACTCGAGGTCGCTGTCGACCAGCTCCGTATCCTCGAGGTCATTGCCGTCGGCCAGGAAGGTGCCGCGGAACTCGTAGGGCATGAAACCCACGCCGAACTGCACGTTCAGGCTGTCGTCGGTGCGATAGGTCGCAACCAGACCGAAGCCATTGTTCACGACACTCGGCGCCCGATCGAAGAAGGGCTCGGTCATGTAGGGCGGGATCCACAGGTGACGCCAATAGCCACCGAGCCACCACTTGCTCGCGGTGGTGGGGTCCACCGCACCGCTCACTTCGGTGGAGCCTTGGACGCCGACGTCCTCCTCGAGCTGCGCGACGGCCGGCGTCGAATGGAGGGCACAGGTCAAGCACGTCAGTGCTAGCAAGCGAAGCATTCGGGTTGCCAAGTCCCCTGATCCCAGTCCCAGGGACGTTACTGCCTCGGGATACGTTCCCCCGTCAAGCTCGAAGCCTTGCAGGCATGTGTGCAAACTCCGACAGGGTGCGGATCCAAGCCGAGCGGGATTCGAGTGGCGGGCAACGGGTGGTGCGGCCACTGCGGGTGCCTGCGGAGCGTGCTAACCAGCAGCGATGGACCTGCGCGCAGCGATCGACGCAGAGCTCACGCGCTGGGGTGACCCGGTGGTGGAGCGCGCGGCCTTCCAGAGCGTCGATGCGCACGCGATCGCACAGCGCCTCGAGCGCCTGTGCGACGAAGAGCTCGGCGCGGTCATCGTCGACTGCGCGTTCTATCGCGCCAGTGTCGGCTGCGTGGCCGGCGTGGAGCTGGAGGACGGACGCCACGTGGTGCTCAAGGTCCACCAGCCGATGCGCTCCGCGGAGCAGCTGCGCGCGTGCGCGGCGGTGCAAGCGCTGCTTGCGGCACGCGGCTTCCCCTGCCCCGAACCGCTGCTCGCCCCCACGGCGCTGGCCGGCCTTGCGTCGCTCGCGACAGCGGAGAGCTTCCTGCCCCCGGGCGATCGACGCGATGCGCACGAGCCGCAGGTGCGCCGCGCGTTGGCCGCCGCACTGCAGCGGCTGATCGCGTTGGCTGATCCTGAACGCGTCGCGCAGGGCCTCACGTCGGCGTGGTTCACGGGCCTCGGCCCGCGCCTGTGGCCCCGGCCCCACAACGCGCTCTTCGACTTCGAGGCGACCACGCGCGGCGCGGAGTGGATCGACGCGCTCGCGCGGCGGGCGCGTCGGACGCCGCTCGCGGGGACGAAGGTGGTGGGCCACTTCGACTGGCGCGCCGAGCACGTGGGCTTCGACGGTCGCGGCCTCTGCGCGGTCTACGACTGGGACAGCTTGCACCACGAGCTCGAGCCGATCGCGGTGGGCGCTGCCGCTCACGCCTTCCCGGCGCAGCACGACCGCGAGGGCTTCCCGTGCGCCCCTTCGCTGGAGGAGATCGAGGCCTTCATCGCAGACTATGAAGACGCGCGCGGCGCCGCCTTCAGCGCCGCCGAAGGCCGTCTGGCTCGCGCTGCCTGCGTCTACGGGATCGCCTACACGGCGCGCTGTGAGCACGCGATCGACCTGCCCCGGCCGCGCCCCTTTGGAGCCCTCCTGGAGGATACCGGCGGGGCCCTTTTGGCCCCCAAGTAGGGAATTCCTGGTCGATCCGCCATCCGGCGAGTTGGCCGAATCGCTCGGAGGCCGTGGCCACGAAGCTCCCCCATCGTTATGATGAAGTGTCTCGTGGGGTGATTTCGGTGGGCATGGTGAGGTGTAGGACACACCGAAGCGTCGGGTTGTCACGTGTGGTGGTGGTGGTCGGGCTGTCTGCGGCCTGCTCCGTCCACGACGCGAGCTTGCTCGATCCGCCCGAGTCCAAGTCCCGCTCCGGCATCACCATGATGGACGGCAGTAGCGGCACGGATGCACCGGACGATGCGCCACCGGAACCGCAGCTCACGAACGAGTGCGGCGACGGCAAGATCAGCGCCGCCGAAAAGTGCGACACCGGCATCACAGCGGGCATGCCCGGGGCGTGCCCCACCAGCTGTCCGCAGGAGGTGGCCTGCGCGCCGCGCACCCTGAGCGGCAGCGGGTGCCAGGCCGAGTGCATGGTGGTCCCGGTCTCGTGCACCAGCGGTGACGAGTGCTGCCCACCGGACTGCACGTCCGCGATCGACAGCGACTGCTCCGCGAGCTGCGGCAACGGGCAGGTGGACCCGGACCAGGGGGAGACCTGCGAGCCCGATACCGAGACCCCTTGCCCGTCCCCCGATGACTGCGACGACGGCATGGCGTGCACCGACGACGTGTTCATGGGCTCGGAAGGCAACTGCAACGCCGAGTGCGTGAGCATGGAGATCACGCAAGCGGCCAACGGCGACGGCTGCTGCCCGGACTCGCCGGACGTGCACGCGAACAACGACGACGACTGCGAGCCGGAGTGCGGCAACGGCGTGCGCGAGGGCGATGAGGAGTGTGACGGGGGCATGGGCTGCGACGACAGCTGCGTGCTGACCCTGACGCCGGAGCAGATGGACTGCATGGAGCGCCTGGTGGTTCCGGACTCGCCGGACGAGGCTTGCCAGGTCTGCTCGTGCACCAGCTGCACACAGGAGGTCTTCGACTGCCGCGACGACTCGAACGAGACGCGGCGTGGGCTGTGCGAAGACCTGATCACCTGTGCCCTGGCCAACGACTGCACCGGCAATCCCTGCTACTGCGGCACCGACGCCCTGTGCCTCGCCCCCAACGGCCCCTGTATTCCAGAGACCCAGGCCGCCGCCGAAACGACGGACCCGTTCGTGCTGCTGGACCGCAACACCAACCCGGAGTTCGCGGTGGGCCGCGCCAACCTCCTGGGCACCTGCGCGGTCAACAACTGCTCCGACGTCTGCCCCTAGGGTGCGCGCTCGCGCGTCCTAGTGATCGTTCGGGTGCGCGACCGGCAGCGTCACGGTCACGGTAGTGCCCTCTCCGGGCTCGCTCTCGACCTCGATCGTGCCGGCGTGCTCCTCGAGGATCTGGTGCACGATCGAGAGACCGAGGCCAGTGCCGACGCCGACGCCCTTGGTGGTGAAGCCGGGGTCGAAGATGCGCGCCATGTGCTCCTTCTCGATCCCACAGCCGTCATCCTGGATCGCGACCGAGACGCGGTCGTCCACCGAGCGGGTCGAGATGCGGATCTCACCCTTGTCGCCGATCGCGTGGACTGCATTGACCAGCAGGTTCATGAAGACCTGGTTGATCTGGTTGGCGTGGCAATGCACGGCGGGCAGATCGCCGAAGTCGCGCTCGACCGTGATACGGCGCCTGATCTTGTGGTGCACCAGCGTGAGCGTGCTCTCGATGCCCTCGTGGAGGTCGACGGGCTCCACCTCGGCCTGGTCGAGGCGGGCGAAGTTACGCAGGCTGCCGACGATGCGCGTGATGCGCTGGATCGCGTCCTCGCTCACCTGCGTCAGGTTCTCGGCGATGTCGAGCAGCTTGCTGGCGTGGCGGGGCATGCCCTTCCCCGCTCCCAGCTGCTCGCGCAGCTTCCCGAGGGAGCGCTTGAGCGTGTCGTTGTTGCTGTTGATCGCGCCTAGCGGCGTGTTGACCTCGTGGGCGATGCCCGCGACCAGCTGACCCAGGGCCGCCATCTTCTCGGACTGCACCAGCTGTGCCTGCTTCTCCTGCAGCTGGCGCGTGCGCGCCTCGACCATGCGCTCCAGGTTCTGATGTACCGCCGCGAGCTGGTCGGCACCGCGCTTGCGCTGGATGGCGCTTGCGAGCACGTACCCGACCGTGCGCAGGAGGTTCACCGTCTCGTCGGACCAGCGACGCTCCTGCCGGACAGTATCGAAGCCGACCAACCCGAAGGTCCGATCGGAGGTCTCCAGCGGCACGACGAGCACGGACCGGCAGTCCTGGGCGTTCCAGCGCCAGCGCACGGCATCGGCACCGTCCGGCAGGTCCTCCAGGTGGTTGATGCGAATCAGCCCGGGCTCGTGCATCTGGCGGATCATCCAGGCGCGGGCCTCGCCGTCGGTGCGGCGCGCCGCCTCGGTCCGCACCACGCGCTCCATCGTGGCAGCGCTGCCCTCCACGCCTTCACGGTTCCACTCGTGGAGCACCGGCATGTACGTGTCCGGGGCGACCTGCTCTGGGCCGAGCTCACCGTGCACCACGGCGATGTAGCTGCGGTCCACGCCGGCGTACTCGCCGATCTGCTGCAGCGCGTCGTCGATGCCCTGCTGCAGCTCGGCGGGGGGCAAGTCGATGAAGCGCGCGCTGATCGCGAGCACGAGCGCCTCGAGCGCCGCGTGCTCCTGCAGCGCATCCCGCTCCTGGGCGAGCGAATCGATAAGCCAGGCCGTGCGCAGCGCCGCCGCCGCGAGCGCCCCGAATGCCATCAGCGTGTCGTCCTCGACGGCGTCGAAGGCGCGCGGGTCCTCCGCGCTCATGGCGAGAGTGCCGACCTTCTCGCCCTCGACCAGCAGTGGCACGCCCATCCAGACCCCCAGCGCGCGCGCCTCGGACTGGCTATACGCACTGGATGGGAAGAGCTCCGGATCGGCCTGCTCGACGCGCACGGGATGGCCCGCCTCGAGCAAGCGCGCGTGGGGACCGCTGTCGCGCGAGATCAGCTGCTCTCGGAAGCTCTCCTTCAGGCCATCGAAGGCGATCGGCCGCAGGCCATCGGCGGCAAGGCGCGAGATCACCACCGCATCGGCCGGGATCATCTGACGCACGGCTGACAGCAGACGCCGGTAGCGATCCTCCGCCGTCAGGCTCGCGGCGAGGTCGAGACTCGCCTGTACCAGGGGGTTGCCGGACGACACGACGGCGCAAGCATAAACGATGGACCGGAAGCGGTCAGGTCGGAGTCGGCAGCGCGGCCAGCAGGGCTGCAAAGGTGAGCAGGCTCGTGCCGATCAGCGACCAGCCGACCCGCCGCATGTGCTTGGGCGAGGGCGGGCGCAGGACCAGCACCGCGGCCGCCAGCCCGGTGGGCGACAGGACGAGGAGGGCCCACGGAGGCAGCAGCCCCAGGCCCAGCAGAGCCAGACTGGCGAGCAGCGCGAGCGTGAGGACCATGCGGGCGAGACCGAGCGCGGCACCAGCATCGAAGCGCACGCGCGCGACCCCGCGGACCACCAACGTCATCAGGCCGAAGGAAGTAAGCCACAGGAGCGCCACCAACAGCGCCGGGCCGGGCGCGAAGCCCCCGGCGACGGCCACCGGCACCGAGGCTGAGACCAGCGCAGCGCCCGCGATCAGCTCACCGGCCAGGCTGCGCTCGGCGCCACGCAGCGCAAAGGTCAGCGCCACGAGCGCGAGCGCGAGTGGCACCAGCACGGCCAGGCGCGTGCTCGAGCCCGCCCACAACAGGCCGGCGCCGGCCGCGAGCACGGCCCCCGCGCTCCAGCCGAGAAGCCAGCGCAAGGCGCGACCGCGTTGCTCGCGCTTGCGGCGCTCGCCGCGCGTCCCGCGCAGGACCAGCAGCGGCTCGTGGGCGAGGTACGCGCACAGCGCCGCGATCGCGAGTGCGAAGGCGGCCGCGCCGGGCTCGCCGGTGACCAGGGCCGCGAGCAACGGGAAGCCGACCTCACCATAGGTGCCGTGCTCCTTGGGCCACATCGCACACTGAGACCTACGCACGAGCCGGGGCGTGGCCAGGGCGCTAGTGCCGTGACCAGGAAGTACTGAGCCTCGATGGCGAAGGACTGGGCGTTCGTGGCAAGGCGCGAAACGCAGGCGTACCCGCAGGTACGTCGAGGCTTCGCAACGCCGGCACGGACGGTCGGGACGAGTCAGGGAGGCTCAGTACTTCCTGGTCACCGCACTAGAAATCGCGGTCCATCACCGTTTTGCGCCCCTCGGCGGCGGCGCGCTCGATCGCGTCGTCGGCCAGCTGGCGGATGATGTCGCTCAGGGGCTCGAGCACCGTGTCCGACGTGTTCAGGCCGGAGCGGGCGCGGATGTAGGCCTTGAGCTTGGAGACCACCACCAGCGTGTCGCGCGGCACGTCGTCGGACAGCTCCAGCGGGCCCGACGGCACGGGCGCCCCGGCTCCAACCACGCGGCGGCGCTCCCGCGCCTGCTCGCGCTGGCTCTCCTTCTCGCGCTCGGCGGACTGCTCGGCCTCCCACTGATCGCGCGCGGGCGCCATCTTCTCTTCCGCCCAGGCCTCCCGGTGGCGGACCATCGGCACGTGCGCCTCGAAGCACGGGACCGAGCAGAAGGTCAGGCCCGTGCGCTTGCGGTTGCAGGTCGATACGCTGCACACGTAGTAGGGCGCGCCAAAGTGCAGCTCCTTCTTGCAGCTGCTGCACAGTCTATAGTGAGTCCGATCGCTCATACCGCGAGCATACCCAGCACACCCATCCACTCAAGCCACGCCCCACGTTCATCCGACAGCGAGTCGCAATGAGCCGTCAGCGATGCGCTCCTGGCAAGCACCCGGAACAGCATCACCCGCCCCAGCCCACTCGAATCGTCGAGGTTCGTCCAGGCGCGAGCGCCCCTGCAGAAAAGAGCGCAGGCGTAGCAGCGCTACGTCGAGCATCTCTTCGAGGAGGTAAGCCGCTCCTGGGCGAACCTCGACGATTCCCTAAGGACGTACCGCCACACCTGCAAACATGTAGGTGAAGACTCTTGGGCCCTTCATATAGAAGGTCTCGAGTGAATCGACGCGCAGGCCCGCGTCCTCGACGTGACGGTCGATCACCCGGTTGAGGTTGCAGCCGCCCCCGATCAGCCTCTGCATCGGGTTGATGCGGTCCTGCCAGCGCGCCACCCCGGGCTCGGCTGAACGGCCGTGCTCGAGAAAGTGGAGCGAGGCGCCCGGCTTGAGCACGCGCAGGATCTCCCGCAGAGCCGCATCCACGTCGGGGATGGTGCACAGGGTCCAGGTGCTGAGCACTGCGTCCACGGACGCATCGGGCATCGGGAGTCGCTGCCCGTCCAGGCCGGCGAAACTCACCGGCACCTGGCAGGCGGCGATGCGCTCAGCGGCCAGCTCGCGCCCGAGCTCGGAGGGATCGATGGCGTGGATGTGCTCGACCGCCCGGGGATAGAAGGGCAGGTTCAGGCCGGAGCCGAATCCCACCTCGAGCACCGTGCCTTCGAGCGCGGCAGCGGTGCGCTTGCGGTACTTCTTGCACTCGCCGGTGTCGAGCGCCCGGTTGATGAGACGTGGCAGGATTCGCTCTTCATAGAAGCCCACGCGCGGAGTCTCGCACAGCGGGGCTGTGGTACAAGGTGCCGCGGGATCGGGACCCGCGCAGACGGAAGAGAACCATGGCACGACGTCTCTCGATGGGCTTCAACTGGCAGGGCGAGCTCGACCGCGAGCGCGGCTACGAGGCCGCGCGCGTCGCCGACGAGGTGGGCGTGGACTCGATGTGGGTCGCGGAGGCCTGGGGTCGAGACGCCTTCTCACTGCTGACCCTGATCGCGGACCGCACCAAGCGCATCAAGCTCGGCACGTCGATCGTCAACATCTACTCGCGCACGCCAGCGGCCCTCGCCCAGCACTTTGCGACCCTCGACGAGCTCTCGGAGGGCCGCGTGATCATCGGCCTGGGTACTAGCGGCCACCGCGTGATCGAGCACTTCCACGGCGTTCCCTACCAGCCGGCTTATACTCGGCTGAAGGAGACGGTCGAGCTGCTGCGCCTTTTCTTCGCCCACGAGCCCGTGCACTACGACGGCAAGCTCTTCAAGCTCGAGCGCGGCTTCACCCTGCGCTTCGAGCCGGTGCGCAAGCGCGTCCCGATCTACCTCGCGACCCTCAAGCCCAGGAGCGTCCGCCTCACTGCGGAGCAGGCCGATGGGTGGATGCCCACCATGCTGCCCCTGCGCAGCGTGCCGGAGGAAGCGGCGCGGGTGCGCGCCTGGTGCAAGGACGCAGGCGGGGACGCGGATTCGTTCACGATCCGCGCGCCGGGTGGCGTAACGGTGGCCAACACGACTGAAGACCAGCAGCGGGCCCGCGCCGGCGCCGCCCAGAACCTGGCGTTCTACTGCGCGCGCATGGGCGACTACTACTACGAGCAGCTGTGCACCCACGGCTTCCGGACCCAAGCCGACGCCGTGCGCGCGGCCTGGAAGGAAGGCGGGCGCGCGGCAGGCACCGGAGCGATCGACGACGCCATGCTGGCGCAGATGCACTTCGTGGGTACTACGGAACAATGCGCCGAGCGACTCGCACAGCAGCAGGAGGCGGGAGTAAACCTCCACGGCGTGACGGTGATGGAGCCGAACCCGGAGAAGCGGGGCCGCATCCTGGAACTGCTGATCGGTTGATGGGCGAGCGGAGCGCGGCCGACTGGGCAATGCTGTTGCGGGACGAGAGCGCTGCCCCCGCGTGGCTCTCGGCGGTTCGCACCGCCCTGGCGGAGTCACCCGACCCGGAGCAGGCGCGCAACCTCGCAGCTGACGTGCTCGCCGCCGGGGGCGAGGCGCTGGAACGGGCAGCCGACGCCCACCCCCAGCGGCTGGGTAGCGCCCTGCGGGCGCTCAGCGGCACAGCGCCCTTCTTCGCGCCCCGCCTGCGACGCCACCCCACCTGGCTGCTGCGTCTGTTGGAGGAGGGGTTCGCGACACCACGCGACGCCGCCACCCTCCAGCGCGAGCTGTCGGCGCAGCTGCGGGCGCAGCCGGGCGACGTGGCCGCCACCCTGCGGCGCTTCAAGTACTTTGAGCTCGCGCGCCTCACCGCGCGCGACTGCGAGCCAGACCTGGTGCCGCTCGCGGCGAGCGAGATCACGCTGCGCGAGCTGTCGCGGCTCGCGGACTGTCTGCTGGCGCACGCGCTCGAGATCGCGCAGGGCGAGGTGGCTGCGCGCTACGGCCCGGCGCGCTGGGCGCTGACCGACGGCACCCCGGTCGAGCTCGCGCTCTGTGTGCTCGGCATGGGCAAGCTCGGGGCCGAGGAGCTCAACTACTCCTCCGACGTGGACCTGGTCTACGTGCACGAGGCGCCCCCCGGACCACTCGACACACCCGGTGGCGAGGGTCTGTGCGAGCTCGCGCCCACCGAGTACTTCGTGCGCGTGGCGCAGCGCTTCGGCAAGCTCGTCGCCGACAACCAGGCCGAGGGCTTCCTCTACCGGGTGGACCTGGACCTGCGACCGGAGGGCGCCCAGGGCGTGCTGGTGGTCTCCGACGAGGCCCTGGCAACCTACTACGAGAGCTGGGCCGACACCTGGGAGAAGGCGACCTTCATGAAGGCGCGCCCCGTGGCTGGCGACGAGGCCTTCGGCTGGCGCGCGATCCGCGCAGTCGATCCGATGATCTACCGCGCGGCGATGGACTTCGGCGGCGTCGACGCGATCCGCCAGCTGAAGGACAAGATCATGTCGGCCCACGGTCAGCGCGAGGAGGGCTTCAACGTCAAGATCGACTCCGGCGGCATCCGCGACATCGAGTTCATCGCCCAGGCCATGCAGCTGCTTCACGGGGGCCGTATCGAGCAGATCCGCTCGCGCTCCACGCCGGACGCGCTGAAGCAACTGCGCGACGTGCACCTCTTGCCGGAGCAGAGCGTCGCCGAGCTGCTCGAGGCCTACGCATTCCTGCGGCGGGTCGAGAACCGCGTGCAGATGCTGGCGGAGCGGCAGACACATCGCGTGCCGAGCGAATCGGACGCGCGCCGACGACTCGCGCGTGGGCTGGGTTTTCTCGAGGAGGACGGGCTCGAGCGCTTCGACGCGGCGCTGGCGGAGCAGCGCGCGCGCGTGCGGGCTGTCTTCGACGGCTTCTTCTTCGACCAGGGCTCGGAGCGCATCTTCGACATGTTTGCGCACAGCGTGCCGCAGCTGCTCGCCAGCCCGACCACGCGGCGCATGCTCGAGGAGCTGGCGAGCCAGTTCGCGACCGAGATCGATCAGTCCAGCGACGCCCAGCGCGCGCTCAACAACCTGGACCGCTTCGTGCGCGGCGTGGGTGGGCGGCGCTTCTACCACGAGCTGCTGATCGACCGCCCCGAGCTCGTGCCGCGCCTGTCGGCGCTGTTCGCGGGTTCCAACTTCCTGTCGAACATCCTGGCCACCCATCCCGAGCTGATCGAGCCGGTCTTCCACGACCCGGACGTGCTGTTGCTCGAGCGCGAACAGCTCGAGCGCGACTTCGAGAGCATCCTGCAAGACTGCCGCGCGGAGGAGCTGGAGGATGGCGATGGGGTGGAGGCGTGGCTCGACGCGCTGCGCCTCTTCTACCACCGGCACGTGCTCAACGTGGGGCTGCTCGACCAAGCCGAGCACGTGAGCCGCGAGCAGGCCGAGCGCGCGCTGACCGAGATCGCCGAGACCTGCCTAGGCTACGCCGTGCAGCACGCGCGCCAGTGGCTCGACGCGCGCAAGCCGGAGCTGGCCGAGGTGGGTGGGCGGGCGCGCTTCCTGGTGGTGGGCATGGGCAAGCTCGCCAGCGGGGAGCTCTCCTATGGTAGCGATCTGGACCTGATCTTCCTGTTCGACCCCGAGAGCCCGGACGATGCCCTCGAGGCGCAGGAGTACTGCTCGCGGCTGGCCCAGCGCCTGATCAGCACGCTCCAGACCAAGACCGCGCGCGGCTCCTGCTACGAGGTGGACGCTCGCCTGCGACCGTCGGGCAACCAGGGCACGCTGGTGACCTCGCTGGCGTCGTTCGAGCGCTACCACGAGCGCAGCGCGGAGGTGTGGGAGCGCATGGTGCTGCTGCGGGCGCGGCCGGTGGCCGGGGACACGGGGCTCGGCAAGCGCTTCGAGGCCCTGCGGCGCGAGATCCTGGCCCGCTCGCTGCCCGAGGGTGCGGTCGACGAGGTAGACCACATCCGCACGCGCATGGAGGCGGAGCTGGCCAGAGAGACCGACAGCCGGCGCGACTTCAAGCGGGGTCGAGGCGGCATGCTGGACGTGGAGAACGTCGCCCAGTGGCTGCAGCTGGTGCACGGGGCCGAGCACCCCCAACTGCTGGACGTGGTGCCCCTACCGGTGCAGCTCGGCAGGCTGGGCAACCTGGGTGTGCTGGATGGTGAGGCGCTCGAGCGGCTGGCCGCGGGCTGGGACTTCCTGCAGCGGCTCAGCAACCGCATGCGCGTGGTCGAAAACCGTTCGATTTCGGACCTGGACGGGGAGCGCGGAGACCTGGATGCGCTGGCCCGTGCGCTCGGGTACGGCTCCGGCGACGGCGGCGAGCGGCGGCTGCTGCTGACGGACTACCGGCACCACACGGAAGCGATCCGGGAGGTCTACCGGCGCGTCTTTCCGGAGCCCGCCCAGGGCGGTGCATCCCCGTGAAATCGCGTAGCTGCGCGCGTCGGCTGTCCCCCATCGGTGGCGCGTAGACAGCGGTCAAAGCCGTTGGTAGAAGCGTCATCCGCCTTCTGGACCGGGAGGGCGATTGCGCTGTTTTCCTCGCGGTTTTGGTCCAGGGGGCTCGGGACTGGACACGGAAGGTTTCCGAATTGTTTCGGGCGCGTATCAACTGGATTTCGCGCCCGCGCTAGCACCCCAAAGGACTGAATGATGGACGCCAAGCAAGTCATCAAATTCGCGAAAGAACAGGGCGCGGTCATGGCGGATCTCCGCTTCACGGACTGGCCCGGGACCTGGCAGCACTGCTCCTACCCGATCGAGATGATCGACGAGGGCGTGTTCGAGGACGGCATGGGCTTCGATGGCTCGTCCATCCGTGGATGGCAGGCCATCAACGAGAGCGACATGCTGATGGTCCCCGACCCCAGCACGGCATTCATCGACCCCTTCTTCAAGCACCCGACGCTGGTCATGATCTGCGACATCATCGACCCCGTCACACGCGAGAACTACAGCCGCGACCCGCGCAACATCACGCGCAAGGCCGTCAACTACCTCAAGAGCAGCGGCATCGCCGACACCTGCTACATCGGTCCCGAGGCCGAGTTCTTCATCTTCAACGGCGCCCGCTTCGCCACCGCCGCCCACGAGGGCTTCTACCACATCGAGTCCGTAGAGGGCGCCTGGAACACCGGACGCGACGAGCCGGGCGGAAACCTCGCCTACAAGCCCCGCGCCCAGGAGGGCTACTTCCCGGCGCCGCCCACGGACAAGTTCCAGGACGTGCGTACCGAGATGGTCCTCAACATGCAGAAGCTCGGCATCTCCGTCGAGGCGCAGCACCACGAGGTCGCCACGGCCGGTCAGGCCGAGATCGACATGCGCTTCGAAGAGATGATGAAGATGGGCGACCAGCTGCAGATGTACAAGTACATCGTCAAGCAGACCGCCCAGCAGCTCGGCTACACCGCCACCTTCATGCCCAAACCCGTCTTCGAGGGCAACGGCTCGGGCATGCACACACACCAGTCGCTGTGGAAGGACGGCAAGCCCCTGTTCGCCGGTGACGGCTACGCGGGACTGTCGGAGATGGGCCTGCACTACATCGGCGGCATCCTCAAGCACAGCCGTGCCATCGCTGCCTTCTCCAACCCCACCACCAACAGCTACAAGCGCCTGACCCCGGGCTACGAGGCTCCGGTCAACCTGGCGCTGTCCAGCCGCAACCGCTCGGCCAGCTGCCGCATCCCGATGTACAGCCAGTCGCCCAAGGCCAAGCGCGTCGAGGTCCGCTACCCGGACCCGTCCTGCAACCCCTACCTCGCCTTCGCCGCCATGCTGATGGCGGGCCTGGACGGCGTCGAGAACAAGATCGACCCGGGCGCTCCGCTCGACAAGAACATCTACTCGCTCAGCGCCGAGGAGAAGGCAGGGATCGCTGCCATGCCTTCCTCCCTGGCCGAGGCCCTCGACTGTCTCAAGGAGGACCATGCCTTCCTCCTCAAGGGCGACGTCTTCACCGAGGACGCCATCAGCACCTGGATCGAGTACAAGACCGAGTGCGAGGTCGACGCCGTCAGGCTTCGCCCGCATCCCCACGAGTTCGAGCTCTACTTCGACATTTAGATAGAAGGGGGCCGCGCCGGCCCCCTCACGCAAAGCGGCCGGGCCCTGCGGGACCCGGCCGTTTTGTTTTCGTCGGGTCTACGACCCGACCCGGGGAAGGGTCACGCGACCCTTCCCCCCGTCCGGCAAAGCCGGCCGGGGCCCCCCTTCCCGCGAGGTCGTCGTCTGCTGCGCTCCTCCTCCGGTGCTTGGTGGAATGTGGATGCCACATGTCCCTGCGTCGGGCCGACGGCCCGACCTACTTTGCCGAGACTTCTCTTCATGTCACCGGCGGTCCCAGGTTCGCCTCTCGCTGACTGAAGGCACTGTGTGCGCTGGCCTACTCGGCAGTTTCAAGGATCGCGCGGATGCGACGCAGTCCCGCTCCGCAGCTCTGCTCCTTGACGATGCGAAAGCGGCCGAGATCTCCGGTTCGCTCCACATGGGGACCGGCGCAGATCTCGAGCGAGAGGTCGCCGACCGCATAGACGCTGACGTCGGCGTCGTAGCGCTCGTCGAAGAGGCCCAGCGCGCCCCTGCCCTTCGCGCTCTGCAGTGACACTACGTCGCGCTCGACAAGCAGATCGGCATCGATTGCGCGCTGCACCCATGCCTCCACCCGTTGCCGCTGTTCGGGAGTGAGCGCCGCGGCATGACGGAAATCGAATCGCAGGCGGTCGGCGGTGATGTTGGAGCCGCGCTGCTCCACGTGGTCCCCGAGTACCTCGCGCAGCGCCGCGTGCAGGAGATGGGTGGCTGTGTGGTAGCGGACGCTCTCGCGGCTGTCGTCGGCCAGGCCGCTCTTGGCGGCGCGCGAACGGGAGCGCTCGCGATGTGCCTCGAAACATGCCTCGAAGGCCTTCAGATCCACCGACATTCCGCGCTCCGTGGCGATCTCGACGGCCAGCTCGACGGGAAAGCCGTCCGTGTCGTAGAGGCGGAAGGCTGTTTCCCCATCCAGGACGGTCTCGCCGCGCCCGGCCACCACCTCGAGCGCGGATTCCAGCAGCCGGGTGCCGCGATCCAGGGTGCGCTCGAAGCGGCGGCGTTCCTCGCCGAGCGATACGACGATCGCTTGCTGGCGCCCCCGCAGCTCGGGGTAGGCTTCTCCATAGCAGTCGATCACGAGCTCGGCGGTCGCTTCCCAGGCCGCGGGCTCGAGGCCCAGCTTGCCGCAGTAGCGCACCGCGCGCCGGATGATCCGGCGCAGCACGTAGCCAGCACCGAGGTTGCTCGGCTCGGGTGCGCGCGAGTCCCCGAGGATGAAGACCGCCGTTCGGAGGTGGTCGGTGCAGATCCGCAGCGCGCGGAGCCGCTCCACGC
>JAPPOT010000510.1 GCA_028817855.1 Myxococcales bacterium | reverse complement strand
GGGTTGAGCTGCGGGGCCGGCTGACGCGGCTCGGAGCTCGTGGTTTGCTCCTCGCAGGCGGCGAGCGTGAGCGCCAGGGCAGGGGCGATCATCAGAGTGCGCGTCGGGGTGATGGTGTGTTGCGACAAAGGTGCTCCTCGGGTTCTGGCCGTGGTGGCGCTCGCATTGCGTCCGCGCTGCGAGGGCGCGGATTCGTGCCCAATGTGAGCCGCGCGCGAGCAAACGGCTCGCCCGTCGCGCGGCCGTCGCGAAGAAAAAAAAGCGCAATGGTCGGACGCTGATTGCGCGGGCCAAAGCGTTCACCGTCGCCGCCAGGCAGCGCGGCCAATTGACGCGGCGCGCCGTGGTCGATGTCGCGGAAGGCGAGTGGCGCTAACTGGACAGCAGGGCCAGGAGGTCGTCGCGGGTGAGCGCGCCGGCCGCCGCGGTGTCGCCCGTCGCGGCGTCGGCGAGCGCACGCTTGCGTTCCTGAAGCTCCAGCATGCGCTCCTCCACGGTGCCCTCGGCGACCAGGCGGTGGACCAGCACCGGGCGGTCCTGACCGATGCGGTGGGCGCGGTCTGCCGCCTGGTCTTCCACCGCGGGGTTCCACCAGGGGTCGAGTAGGAAGACGTGGTCGGCGGCCGTGAGGTTGAGCCCAGTGCCGCCGGCCTTGAGCGAGATCAGCATCACCGGCGGACCGTGCACGCTCTGGAAGCGCTCGACCACTGCGCCACGGTCACGCGTGCTTCCGTCGATGCGACAGAACTCGACCCCGGCCTGCTCGAGGTGGGGCTCGACCAGGTCGAGCAGGGACGTCCACTGCGAGAAGATCAGGGCGCGGTGGCCTTCCGCCAGGGCCTCGTCGAGCGTCGCCATCAGCAGCTCGAGCTTGGCCGAGCTGTCGGCGCGGCCCTGTTGGCCGGGCAGGAGCGCCGAGTGGCACGCGGCCTGACGCAACCGCAGCAGCGCCTCGAGGGCGGCGAGCACGCTGCCGCCGGCGGCCAGCTGGGCGACCACCTCCTTGTGCGTTGCGGCGCGGATCGCTTCGTAGAGGTCGTTCTCGCGCTCGCCCAGCGCGCAGCGCAGCACCACGTCGGTGCGCGGGGGAAGCTCCTTGGCGACCTCGCTCTTGAGGCGGCGTAGCAGGAAGGGTCGCAGTCGCGCGCGAAGGTGGGCAAGGGCGCGCTCGTCGCCGTCGCTGATGGGTCGGGCGTAGCGGTCCTGGAAGTCGCGGCGGCCGCCGAGCAGGCCACGGTTGAGGAAGTGGAACTGGCTCCACAGCTCTTCGAGGCGATTCTCCACCGGCGTGCCCGTGAGCGTGATGCGGAAGCGCGCGTCGAGCTCGTATGCGGCGCGCGCGACCTGGCTGTCGGAGTTCTTGATGAACTGTGCCTCGTCGAGGATCACCGTGTCCCAGCGCCGCTCCGCCAGCAGCTCACCGTCGATGCGCAGGATGGCGTAGGTGGTGAGCGTGATGTCGACGTCGTCGCGCAGGCTGCGCCCGGGGCCGTGGTAGCGGTGCACGCTCAGGGCGGGCCGGAAGCGCTCGATCTCCTTCTGCCAGTTGTGCAGCACGCTGGCCGGGCAGACCACGAGCGTCGGTGTCTGCACGACACACAGCGCCTGGATCGTCTTGCCCAGGCCCATGTCGTCCGCCAGCATCGCGCCCATGTTGGTCTGCGAGAGGAACGTCAGCCAACGAACGCCATCGTGCTGGTAGTGGCGCAGCTCCGCGTCGAGGTCCGCGGGCAGCTCGCACTCGGGGATGCCCTCGAAGTCCTCTGCCAGGGCGCGCAGCCTGCCAAAGGCGGGCGGCGGCGGCTCGTCGAGGGCCTCGCACAGGCGCGCGATATCCGGCAGGGAGCTGGTGGGCAGCTCGCCGCGCTCGGCCTTGGCGGCGACCAGGTCGGCGATCAGGTGGCCGTGCTGGGCGAGGAAGCTCGCCGGCAGCGGTGCCCAGCCGCCTTCCATCAGCGGCACCAGGGACTCGCCGCGGCTCCAGGCGCGCATCACGGCCTCGGGGTTGGCGTGGCGTACAGTGTCGCCATCGCGCGAGCTGAAGCCGAGGTCGAAGCGGTCTCCGAGCTGCAGGTCAGGCTGTAGCTCCGCGGTGACGAAGCAGGCCTCCAGGCCGTCGCCGTAGATCTTTGCCGTCTCGCGCGGCTGTGCGAAGGCGCGCAGCCGCTCGGCCATCTCGACCGCGGACAGACCGGTGTAGCGCTGGGCGTGGCCGATGCGCAGCTGCAGCTGACCCTCCAGCTCCGAGAGCAGGTGCGCCTCTTTGCGCTCGTTGCGCACCGGCAGCGGGCCGCCGAGGTAGTGGAGCTTGCCGGCGTCGACGCGCGCGCACGGCGGGTCGCCGTAGACGATCGTGGGCAGGACGCCCAGGGCGTCTCCGTCGTAGTCGGCCTGAAGCATCAGGCGCGGCTGCATCGGCGTGGCGTTGGGCAGTACCTCGCTGTCGACGTTGACCGGCAGGCGGTCCTCGAGCGCGGGGATCACGCGACCGACGAGGTCGGCGACCTGGCCGAAGGGGTAGAGCCGTCCCTTGCGCAGCTCCTCCACGTCGCGCGGGCTCAGATCGAGGTCGCCCACCGGCCGCAGCGTGCGCCCCTGCACGACCGCGCCGTTGTCGAAGACCTCGCGGATGTTCGGGTCCTGGACCGCCTGAACCAGGAAGCCGCCCTCGTGATCGCTCACCTGCACGCACATCACCGGGCGCGCCGCGCCGAGCTCGATCGGCTCGCCATCGAGGGTGACGTCGGTGCACTCGGCCAGGGCGGTGAGCACGCGCTCCATCAGCGGGCGCGGGACCTTGCCGGAGATCATCGCGCCCAGGGCGACGTCGACGTTGAGGTCGGCCGGGGCGATGGCCACGTCATCCTTGGCGCGATGCTGGGTGAGGCGCACCTCGAGGGGCAGCAGCTGCTCGCCGCGGCGCAGGAAGCGCTCCAGCCGCAGGTGCCCGGCGTCACGCTGCAGGCGGTAGGCCACCTTGGCGGTCGGTGTCTCGAAGGTCGGGATGTCGTCGCCGCGCTCGAAGGCCCGGCTGATCCACAGCGCGCCGGCGGCCACGTGGATGCAGGCGTCGTCGTCGCTGTCGCACTCGCAGGACCAGTCCTGGTGCTTGGGGGAGAGCACGACGAGTGGAGACACCATCCCGCCCTTGGTGATGATCCGCAGCTCGAGCTCGTCGTTGTGCGTGCGCTTGCCGTTGATCGTGGCGGTGCGTGCCAGCTGCTCGGCACGGCGCCAGACGACGGGCGAGCACTCCTCACGGATGGCTTCACAGAGCTGCTGCATCAGGGGGGCGCGAATTGTAGCACGCCGTGCGTTCAGATCAGTCGCCAGAATCCACTGCCGCGGCGTCGGGGCAGGTCGGATAGCGCAAATAGCGCGCACGCCGCGCGCGGAACTCGGCCAGCTCGCGCTCGTAGAGGCGCGCGATCCGCGACAGGGGTGCGCCGCGCAGCACGGCGCGGTGGGACCGACGGTGCGCGAGTAGGCGCTGTAGGTCCTTGCCGGTCCACTGGCCAGGGTGCAGTCGGGCGAGGGCGCGCGCGATGCCGAGGGCGGTGTCGACCGGGCGGAAGGTGCGCGGATCGGTCACACGCAACCGCAGGCCCTTGCAGGGCTGGCCGCGGTGGGGGCGCGCGCTCGGGGTGAACTCGGCCAGGGCGACCTCCAGGCCAGGCAGCCCCTCGCCCTGGAGCGCGGCGAGCAGGCCTCCGTGCTCCAGCCACGGGGCGCCGAGCAGCGCGAAGGGAGCGTCGGTGCCACGCCCAACCGAGAGGTTGGTCGACTCGAGCAGGCCGACCGCGGGGTAGAGCAGGGTGGCGTGGGCGTCGCGCAGGTTCGGCGAGGGCGCCCGGAAGGGCAAGCCGGTGTCCGCGTGGAGGGCGCCGCGCCGCCAGGCGGTGGCGGGCACGACGCCCAGGCTGACGGCGATGTTCTTCTCGGCGGCGACCAGGGCCGCGAGCTCGCCCAGGGTCAGGCCGTGGCGCACCGGCAGGCGGTGGTAGTTGACGAAGGTGCGCACGTCGGGGTCCAGCACCGGGCCCTCGACCGCGAGGCCACCGAGGGGGTTGGGCCGGTCCAGGATCAGGACCGGCACGCCGTGCTCGGCGGCGCCACGCATCACCTGGTGGACGGTGGAGGCATAGGTGTAGAAGCGCGTGCCGACGTCGAAGAGGTCGACCACCAGCATGTCGATGCCGTCGAGCATCGCGGCGGTAGGCTTGCGGGTCTTGCCGAAGAGGCTGTGGATGGGCAGGTCGCGGGTCGGGTCGTGGCCGCCTTCGATGGCGCCCTCCCGTGCGGACTCGAGGCCGTGCTCGGGCGTGAAGAGGGCGGCGAGCTCGACCTCCGGGGCGGCGGCGAGAATGTCGAGCGTCGCGGTCCCGTCACGGGCGACGGC
>JAPPOT010000005.1 GCA_028817855.1 Myxococcales bacterium | reverse complement strand
GTAGAAGCCCCTGGGTGGGGTGGACACCGGCGCGCCGGCTTCGTCGCTCCCGCGTGCGCGCACCGAGGCGTTGGCGGCCTTGGGGCGGACCTGCAGGTACTGGCCGAGACGGGCGGTGAGGGCGTCGTGCTCGCCGCGGCCGATGAGACCCGCGAGCTCTTCCCAGTCGGCGCGCAGGGCGGCTTCCTGATCGGGGGAGGGCGACCACAGCCGGGCAGTGCCGATGCGGCGGTCGGCGAGGGACAGGGCGGGGTCGCTCTCGATCGGCACCCAGAGCACGCGCGCGAGCTTGCGCTGGGCGCGGGAGCGCTCCCATTCGGTGTCGGCGATGTCGCTCAGGCGGATGCTGCACACGAAGGTGGACTCGCGCGGGCGGCCGTCGGCCGCGAGCGGGATGGTCTTGAGCTCCACACCCAGCGCGCTGAAGTCGGGCGCGGCGGCGCTGCCCGCGTCGGCGCCGAGGGCGTGCTCCACCAGCCGGCCAGCCAGTCCCTTGGCGCGGCGCGGCTCGGCGGGGATGGGGACGTTGGCGGCGGTGGCGAGCTCGCCGAGGGTGCGGCCGGCGATGGCGTGGGCTCGAGTGAGGAGCTCGGCTTCGGTGTGGGGCGGCTCTGGGCGTGGCGCGCTCAACGGAGCTCGCAGACCTTTTCGCCGAAGAGGCGCTCGAGGCGGGTCATCAGGTCTTCGCTGGGGTCGACCTGGATCTGGCGCGTGCCCATCGTCACCTGCCAGTCGTCGTCGCTGACCAGCTGAAGGGTCACGGGGCAGCCACCCGGGTGATCCAGCAATGTGCGGCGCAGGGTGATGAGCTTGTCGCGGTCCACCCGGTCGACGTGGACCTTCACGCGCACCGCCTTGGTGCGGGCGCGGAAGGAGTCGACCAGGGGCGCGATGGCTTCCATGATGACGCGCTTGCCGCCGGAGCTGCCGCCGTCGTCGCCGCGGTCGCGCTGCTCGCGGGCCACGCCGGTGACCAGCACCGGCAGCTCGCCGCTGAGGACTTCCAGGTGCTCCTCGAGGGCCTTCTCGCGTACCATCACCTCGACGCGGCCGCGCGGATCCTCGAGCTGGAAAAACGCGATTTTGCCGCCGCTCTTCATGGTGCGGACCTTGAAGTCCTCGATTACGCCGCCGATGGCGATCTGCGTGCCGTCTTCCAGGTTGTGCACGCTCTCGGTCGTGCAATTGCAGAAGCGTCCGAGCTCCTGCGTGTAGCCGTCGAGGGGGTGGCCGCTGATATAGAAGCCGAGCGCGCCCTTCTCACGGCGCAATAGCTCCTTGCGCTCCCACGGGGCGGTGTCGGAGAAGACGTTGCGCTCTGCGTAGCCGCTGTCGTCGCCGCCGCCGTTGCCGCCGCCGTTTAGCATCCCAAATAGATCGGTCTGGCCGCTCTCGCGGTCCGCAGATACCTTCTTGCCGCGCTCGATCGCGCGGTCGATGGTGTGGAAGGCGCCGGCGCGGTGAATCTCCTGGGGCTCGTGGATGCCGTCCATCGCGCCGCACTGGACGAGGGCCTCCACCACGCTCTTGTTGACGCGCCTCAGGTCCACCCGGGTGGTGAAGTCATAGAGGTCGAGGAAGGGCTCTTGCCCCGGCTCGGCGTCGCCTTCGGTGGCAGGCTTGACGCGGCTCTCGAAGATCGACTCGAGCGCCGCACCGCCGACGCCCTTGATGCCGCCGAGGCCGAAGCGGATGCGCGGGTTCATGGGGTCGCGCAGCTTGCCGCCGATGGCGATCGGGCGGTCCTTTGGGCGCTCTGGCTCGTCGCCGCTCTCCGGTGGCGTGTAGACGACGGTGAAGTCGATCTCGCTCTCATTGACGTCGGGCGGCAGCACGGTGACGCCCATCGCGCGTGCCTCTGCGACGGTGCGCACGACCTTCTCGATCTTGTCCTTGTCGGCGGTCATCGTGCCGCACAGGAACTCGACCGGATAGTGGGCCTTCAGGTAGGCGCACTGGTAGGCGATCAGGGCATAGGCGGCCGAGTGGGACTTGTTGAAGCCGTAGCCCGAGAAGTAGCTCATCAGCTCGAAGACCTTGTCAGCGTCGTCCTTGCCGTGGCCGTTCTTTTGGGCGCCGTTGACGAAGGTGACCTTCTGCTTAGCCATCTCCTCGGCCTTCTTCTTGCCCATCGCGCGGCGTAGAAGGTCCGCGCCGCCGAGCGAGTAGCCGGCCATCACCTGGGCGGCCTGCATCACCTGCTCCTGGTAAACCATCACTCCGAAGGTGTTCTTGAGGATGCCCTCGAGGCAGGCGTGCGGGTACTCGACGGTCTTGCGGCCGTGCTTGCTCTCGACGTAGTCGTCGACCATGCCCGAGCCGAGCGGGCCTGGACGGTAGAGCGCGACCAGCGCGACCACGTCTTCGAAGCAGTCGGGCTTGAGGCGCTTGATCAGGGCCTGCATTCCGCTCGACTCGAGCTGGAAGACGTTGGTCGTCTCGCCCGACTGGAGCAGCGCGTAGGTGGCCGGGTCGTCCAGCGGGATGCGGTCGATGTGGAATGGGTCGTCGCGCCGGTCGGGGCGTTTGTTGATCAGCTTAGTCGTGATGTCGACGGTGGTGAGGGTCTTGAGGCCGAGGAAGTCGAACTTCACGAGGCCAGCCGATTCGACGTCATCCTTGTGGTACTGGGTGACGTAGACCTCGGGCTCCGGGCAGAAGACCGGCACGTGGTCCCAGAGTGGGCCGTCACTGATCACAACGCCGGCCGCGTGCATCCCGGCGTGGCGGTTGAGGTCCTCGAGCTCCATCGAGGTGTCGAGCAGGTCCTTGACGCGGCCGTCCTCGTCGTAGGCCGACTTGAGGCGCTTCTCCTGCTTGAGCGCATCGGCAATCGGCACGACCTTGCCCTGCACCGGCTCGGGCACCATCGTGGCGATGCGGCCGGCGTCCTGCGGGGTCATCCCCATCACGCGACCCACGTCGCGCACGACGCTGCGGCTCTTGAGCAGATGGAAAGTGGCGATCTGCCCGACGCTGGTCTCGCCGTACTTGTGGCGCACGTAGTCGATCACCTCGTCGCGCCGGTCCATGCAGAAGTCGATGTCGAAGTCCGGCATCGAAACGCGCTCCGGGTTCAGGAAGCGCTCGAAGAGCAGGCCATAGGGCAGGGGGTCGACGTCGGTGATGCGCATCGCGTAGGCCACCAGCGAGCCAGCGCCCGAGCCGCGGCCGGGGCCGACCGGGATGCCCTCCTGCTTGGCCCAGTTGATGAAGTCCTGGACGATCAGGAAGTAGCCGGGGAAGCCCATGTCGGCGATGACGTCGCACTCCATCGCCAGCCGTTTCTCGTACTCGGGCTGGTCGACCTCCTTGTCGACCAGCGCGAACTCTTCGAAGCGCTCGACGAGACCCTTGGCGGCGAGCGTGCGGAAGTGGCCCTCCTCGTCGGTTCCGCTCGGCACCTGGAAGCGCGGCAGCATCGGCTTCTTGAGTGGGTCGGCGGCGCCACCGCACATCTCGGCGAGGGCGAGCGTGTTCTGGATCGCCTCCGGCAGGTCGCGGAAGGTGTGGCACATCTCCTCGGCGCTCTTGAAGTAGAGCTCCTGGGAGCCGTGGTGCAGTCGCTCCATCTCCTCGACGCCCGCGGCGGCGGCGATGCACTGCAGAACCATCTGGGCGCGCGCGCTCTCGCGCTCGAGGTAGTGGCAGTCGTTGGTGCCGACGAGCGGAAGGTCCAGCTCGCGGGCGAGCTTCACGAGGATCCCGTTGAGGGGCTTCTGCTCGATGAAGCCGTGGTCCTGGAGCTCGACGTAGAAGGCGTCGCGCTCGAAGCAGTCCTTGAGCTGGCCCATCGCCTCGCGCCCGGCCTGCTCGCCCTTCTGCAGGACCTCCTGCGCGAGGAAGCCGCCCATGCACGCGCTCAGGCCAACGACGCCCTTGCTGTTGGCGGCCATCTGCTGCAGGTCCACGCGCGGCTTGCCGTGGCTCATCCCCTCGACCCAGCCCAGGCTCACCAGCCGCACAAGGTTGTGGTAGCCCTCCTGGTCGCGTGCGAGCAGCAGCATGTGATGGGCGCTGCGGTCGCGCTCGTCTGTGTGGTCGCGGCAGAGGTTGACCTCGCAGCCCAGGATCGGCTTCACGCCGGCGTCTTTGCAGGCGAAGTGGAACTGCACCGCCCCGTGCATGTTGCTGTGGTCGGTCAGCGCCAGCGCGCCCATCTTCAGCTCGGCCGCCCGCGCCACCATCGCCTTCAAGCGCAGGGCGCTATCCAGCATCGAGTACTGCGAGTGAACGTGAAGGTGAACGAACTCGTTCATTCGGGTGCGGTGGGGCTGGGAAGAGCTTGGTGCACGCGACTGACGGGCGGTCGGTGGGGGTGAGGGCGGCGGCCGGGGACGACTCTAGAAAGTCACCACAGAACGAATGGACTCGCCTTCGTGCATCAGGTCGAAGGCGCTGTTGCTTTCGGACAGGG
>JAPPOT010000885.1 GCA_028817855.1 Myxococcales bacterium | reverse complement strand
GGTCGTCGTCGCGGGCTCCTCCTCCGCGGTTTCGTGTAGGCCTGTGGGCGCGCTCGCCCCTGAACGAACCTCGCCCGATTTCGGGCTTGGCTCCACGTGGAGACGGGAAGCGCTTGCCTACTTGTGCTGGTGGGGGAAGTTCTCGGGGATGCCCGGGCCCTTGGCGGAGACCGGCTGGTCCAGCTTGATCTTCTCGACCAGCTTGGGCTTGAGGTCGGGTTTGTACTGGCCCCGCAGGTCGGTGATGAACGTGTCGATCGCCGCCTGGCGCTGCTTGCGCCACAGCCGCACGCGGATCGTCTCCTCGACGTCGCTCAGCTTGCGCGACAGGGCCGGGCGCGAGCCCGTGAGCTTGATGATGCTATAGCCGCCCTCGAGCTTGACCGGTGCCTTGACCAGGTCGCCCACGGTCTTGAGCTTGAAGGTCGCCTTGACCAGCGCCGGCGGGATCGATGGCGTCTGCTCGTTGCGTACCTTGCCGGTGTCGTCGAAGTAGCGCAGGTCGCCGCCGCGCATCTTGGAGGCCTCGTCGATGGTGTGCTCGCGCGCCAGCTGGCGGAACTCGCGCAGGTCCTTGTCGCGCGCCTGGGCGAGCAGTGCCTTCGCCTCGTCGAGCGTCGCCACCATGATGTGGCTGGCCCGGCGCGTGGCGGGGCGCACGTACTCGTCGATGTGCTCCTGGTAGTAGCCCTCGACCTCTTCCCCGGGGATCGCGTCCGCCGAGAGCTTCTCGTCGAACTCCAGCTTCATCAGCGCCTGCACGGCGTTCTGCTTGACCGCCTGTTCGACGCTCGGGCGCGTGCCGAAGCCCTGGCGCTCGGCCTCCTGGGCCAGCAGCGCGAAGCGCACGGTCTTGGCCAGCAGCTTCTGCAGCTCGGCCGGGTCCTGGTAGCGCTTCCGCATGAAGGGGCTCTGGCGCTTGATCGCGTCCTCCAGGTCGCCGACGGTGACCTGTCCCCCCTCGAACACTGCCAGCGGCTGGGCCCGTCGCTTGGCCTCCGCGTCTTCATCGGCGTGGCTGGAGCCGCCCGGCCACAGCACGGCCGCGAGCGCCAGCATCCACAAGGCTCGTCGCTTCATGGCGGGGATCGTTTCCATGGCCCGCGCGCAGCGTCAAGGCCCCAACGGGCGGGGCTCTTCGCCCCTAGAGATCGGGCACGTAGGCGATCGACAGGCCGATCGAGAACTGGAAGATCCCGTAGGCCACGTCGAGCTTGCCGACCAGCTCCTTGATCGGCGAGTAGGCGATGCCGACCCGCGGCAGCATGGGGGTGAGCGCAACCGGGGGCACGCGCTCCTCCTCCACGTCGTAGTGCGCGCCCATCTCGTCGTAGGCCGCGCTGCCCGCGACGGGCTGCCCCAGTGAGCTGAGGTTCGGCTCGCAGTAGGGCACGCCCTGCAGGGTGGCGAAGTTCGGGACGTTCGGGGCGTCGCACTTCTCCCAGGCGTTGTCGCTGCGGCTGAAGGCGGCCTCGCTCCGCACCAGCGTGCCCGTCACGATTCCGAAGTCGAGCCCGATGCCGTACTCGAGGCCGAGCGTGTCCTCCACCAGATCCGCCCTCCACAGCATGGAGCCCGTCAGGTGGATCATCCCCAGGTCGCTCTCGAGCCACTCGGTGTCTTGCTCCGGATCGCCCGTCGCCCGGAAGGCGTCCTCGAAGGAGTAGCCCTGGAAGCCGATGCCCATCTCGAACAGCATGCTGCTATCGGCTGGCCGATAGGTGGCCGCCAGCCCATAGCCCGCGTTCGACACAGTGGGGGCCTCGTCGGTGAAGATCTCCAGCATGAAGCTCGGCACCCAGACGAACCGGAAGTAGGGACCAAACGCCCAGGGGTCGGTGCCACCGGCGTCGGGCGGGTCCTCGCCGAGCTCCGGATCGCCCTCGTCGCCGAAGTCGTCGGCGTCGTCCCCGGCTTCCTCGTCGCCCTCGTCCAGTTCCTCGTCGTCGAGCTCGTCCGCTGCGGCCTCCTCGTCGTCTGCGAACTCGTCGTCCTGGGCGAGCGCCGTCCCGGGCCAGGCAAGCGCGAGCGCCAGCACCGTGCATCTCCAAAGAGCCATCCCAATCCCTCCCGCAGGGGCAGGCTTAGCTCGACAGCGGAGGCGCTGTAAAGCGAGTCCCGGCCTCGGGACGTGCACCGGGGACCGCCGCCCCTCAGGTGAAGATCTTGAGCAGGTCTCGCCAGGTGACCAGCACGATGACGCCCAGCAGGAAGAGCAACCCCACCCCGTGCACCATGGCCTCGATCCGCTCGTTGGGGCGCCGCCGCGTGACCAGCTCGTAGCCCAGGAATACCAGCCGCCCACCATCCAGCGCCGGGAACGGCAGCAGGTTGAAGAAACCCAGTGCCACCGAGATCTGGATGAGAATGAAGACGAGGGGCTTGGCGCCCTTGTCCGCCTGCTCCGCGACCAGCTCCGCCATGCCTACCGGTCCGATCATGCCCTTGGAGGTGCGCTCGCGGATCATGTGCCCGATGCCCTCGAGCGTCAGCACGGTGAGCGTGAAGGGATAGACGAAGGCCTTGCTGGCAGCGTCGCCGACCGGCATCGCCTCGTAGATCGTCTTGTGCTTGGCCGTCACGCCGATCACACCGCGTCCATCCGGTGCCTTCTCGGGCGTGATGGTCATCGGCGGCAGGCGCTCGCCGTCCCGCTCGACCAGGTAGACCGTCGGCTGGTTGGCGCGTGCCTTGGTGACCTCGATCAGCTCTTCGACGTTCTTGATCGGCCGGCCGTGGGCCTCGCGGATCACGTCGCCCACCTGCAGCTTTGCCTTCTCCGCCGGGGTGTCCGGGAAGATGCGATCGACTACCATCGGTTCCGTCGGGATCGCATCCACCGGCCAGCCGACCACGGCCACCACGAAGATCATCGCCGAGGCCGCGATGTAGTTCGCGAAGGGTCCGCCGAAGATGGTGACGATGCGCGCGAAGACACCCTTGTTCGGGTAGAGCTCCGGGTCGTCCGGGTCCACCTCCTCCATCGGGTTCATGCCCGAGATCATCACGTAGGCGAGGAACGGGATCGCGCAGACCTGGAACGTGGTCGGGCTGCCCTTGGGCGTCCAGCTCGCCAGCACCGGACCGAAGCCGATGCTGAAGCGTGTGACCCGCATCCCGAAGGCACGCGCGGCCAGGTAGTGGCCTCCCTCGTGCACGATGACGAGCAGCGAGAGGCCGAGAATTGCGACGAGAACGGTAACCATCGAAGCTACGACGCCGCGCCCGGCGGCGAAGCTCAACCATACAGCGTAGGGCCGTCGGCGGCCATGATCGAGCGCCGCCGGTTGCGTTGTGACTGGAAAAACGGACGCAATTGTCGAGGTGGTGCCGAGCCGGGCTATGGTCCATTCATGGCGCGGCCGCTCCAGCTGATCACCACGCTCGCGCTCATCGCGGGCCTGTCGATCGCGGTCGCTGTCGCGGACGAGCGCGTGCTGCACGAGTTCGTTCCCGACGTGGACCCCAACGAGGCGGTGCTTGGGCTCGAGCGCGCGGACGGCAGTCCGGCAGCCATCACCTACGACGGCGAGGTGCTGCCCGCGCCTGAGCTCGGCAGCACCGAGCATGCTGCCAGCCCGCCCATGATGGCGGAGACCGGCGACTCGGCCATGGGCGAGGAACCGGGGCGTCGCTCGCCCAGCTTCCATCCCGACCGGGAGACCGAGCTGGAGGGCACGCTCGACTACTACGCGGCCTTCAACCCCGCCATTGCGCCCTTCAAGCGAGTGACGAGCCTCGATCGCGTGATCGTCGCGGCCGATGGCGTGACGCCGGTGCTGGTGGTTGCCGATCGGCGCCTGCGCCGCGTGCCGGTCGCCGACGGTCCGGATGCCGGCCCGGCGCGCGATCGCTTCTGGGGCGAGGCGCGGCTCGACTTCAGCGGTGGCGCGAGGGTGCCACTGCCGTCGGTCGCGCCCGACTCGCGCATCCTGTCGTTGCGCACCGAGCCCACCGTCGCCCTGACGGTCGAGCGCGACGGTGCTGACAACTTCTTCGCGCGCTTGCCGGGCGACGAGCCGCACACACGCATCGAGGTTGCCTTCCTCACGGACGCGCCGCGCAGCTACTTCGGCACGGGCGTGCCGACGGTGTCGCTGACCGATTTCGAGTCGCGTCCACCGGCCATGCCGGCCACGGTGCGGGCCCGCGCGCTCCTCTTCGCGTCCGAGCTGGGGCTGTCGCCGCAGGTCGACCTCCGGCGCGCGCTCCATGTCCTGACCGCCCACTTCCGCGCGTTCGAGGAGTCGGCCGATCCGCCCGCGGACAGCGGCGACATCTACCTGGACCTCGTGCGCGCCCAGAAGGGGGTCTGCCGTCATCGGGCCTACGGCTTCGTCGTGACCGCGCAGGCGCTCGGCATCCTGGCACGCTTCGTTCAGAACGAGGCCCACTCCTGGGTCGAGGTGGCGCTGCCGGGCAACGGCTTCAT
>JAPPOT010000335.1 GCA_028817855.1 Myxococcales bacterium | reverse complement strand
TACGCGGGACCAAGCCGGGCGGCACCGTCAAGAACGCGGTTCGTCGGACGGATACCCTGCAGCTGAACTCGGACCACGTTATCCCGCTTCTGATGGGTGATTGCAGTCGGGCAGCCAAGGTGAAGGAAGACACACCGCGCGGCCGAACCGCTCTTGTCACAGCGATCGGCCGAGGATTGCAGCTCAGTCTTTGAGCAACTGCTGAACGCGAGCGCCAGACACACCCATGAGGGCACCGATCTCTCTGACCGAGATCCCGAGTTTCGTCTTGAGCCTTCGGCTTGCCCTCTTCTTCAGCGTCGCTACGCGCTGCTGTGCCTTAGCGGCATCACGCTCGGCCTTCGCGAGGTCCTTCAGAACGGTCGTGGCACCCGATGGGAGATCAAACACCTCGCGGCGTTCCTCTTCCGAGAGCTCCGGGTAAAACTCTGCGAGTCCCTTGTCGACCTGTTTGCGCAGACGTCCCAATGACGGTGAGGTCGCGACGAATCCTACTGCCTTCGGAACCTCCGCGACCCACTGCCTCTCACTTCGCGAGATCTTCACTGTCACCGACATTGCGCCACCTCAGCCAAACGGGTCTTGATCTGGGATTCTCGACAACCATCCACGTCCAAGGCACGGCGCAAGCGCCGTCTGAAGCCTCCTGAGCGCGCCTGCCTGTCCACCGCAAGAACTGCACGGCAGCCGTCCCCTGACCGCTGCGCGCACTGGAATTCGATGAAGATCGACGAAGATCCGGCATCCTCCAGAACACGTGCTTCAATGCACCCGGAATCGTTGAGAAACCTCCGCAGCGAGTTCAGAGTAACGAGCATCGGTCAGGCCGAGCCATACCGCCGCCCGTCATTTCTGTCTAGCACGATTTGACAGAAATGGGAGCTGGCCCGTGCACCACCGGCCAGCTTGTGCGAAGCGGCATAACTCACGCCCCCTCCTCCCGCGGTCTCAGGCGGGGCCGCGTCGGGGACCCTGCAGCTGAACCCGGTCGACGCTATCCCGCACCAGAAAGGCCGTGCCTCCAGGCGGCCAAGGTGTCCGCGTCAATCGCTGCGGAGTTGGCAGCGGTACCGCTGCTCAAGTCTTGGACGTGATAACACTTTGTGCTATCGTGTTATCATCATGATCCGAACGCAGATCAGCCTGTCCGAGGAGGAGTACGAAGCGGCCAAGCAGGAAGCCCGGCGCCGCGGAATCTCGTTCGCAGAACTTCTGCGGCGTTCCTTGCGCACGATGCTGCCCGTAGACGAGAAGAAGCCTTGGATGCGTTTCGCTGGAATGGTCGAATCCGGAGACCCGAGCTCCAGCCAGCGGATCGACGAGGTCGTCTATGGCCACAAGGACTGAGGCCTACGTCGACACCTCGGCGCTGATAGCCTTCGCCGACCGCTCGGACTCCTACCACGACCTCTTCCGGCGCCTGTTCTCAGAGCCGCCCAGGTTGTTCACGACGACTCTCGTGGTGGCAGAGGGACACGCTTGGTTTCTGCGGCGCTACGATCGTCACCGGGCTCTGCAATTCCTTTCTCTCATCGACGTCATGAAACCGCTGCGTGTGATCAGCTCCACGCCCAAGGATCAGGCAGCAGCCGCTGAGGTCATTCGGAAATTTTCGGACCAAGATCTGACGATCTGCGATGCGGTCGGTCTGCACCTCATGAAGGAGAAGAAGACCAAGGTCTGTTGGTCCACTGACTTTCATCTCGGACTCATGGGCGCCCCCCTCGTCATCCATCAGTACTGACCCCACGCCGGGACATCCCTGGTGCGGTGCGGGCTAACAACGGGGTGCAGCCTGTCCGTACCGACATCATCACATCGTTCACCGGAGTGACGATCTGCCACCTCTCGGTGGCCTCGCCCGTCGCCCGACTCCAAGTGCCTAAGAATGCAGGCGCCCTGGGCCGCTACCTGGTCCTCTGCTGCAGCGCCGAGACGATCGGCCCACGGCTCAGCTCCGCCCGCGGAGAACGGTCGACTGCGAGGCTGACCACCAAGGTGCTCTGAGAGCTGGAACGGAGCTTCGTACGGTCGCGGTTCCGCGAGCGCCGAGGGGTGCTTCACGAGCGTTCCGCACAACTGAACGTACGAACGTACCGGATCGTCGTCACTTGGATCGCTTCGACCAGTCGGCAAGCTTCAGGCCTCGGAACCTCGAGAAGTCCTTCGTATTCCGAGTGACCAGCGTGAGACCCGCGATTTGGGCGACGGCCGCGATCTGACCGTCAACGTACGGTGCGGTCTTGCCAGCTCGCTCCAGCCTCGCCTTCTCCAGGCCGTGCCAAGCCGCGGCAGCTTCGTCATATGGGAGAATCTCAAGCGACGACCCCACAACGTCGCGAAGGTAGCTCTCAAGCGCATTTCGGCGCCGGCCTCGCGGCAGCCGCGCGCAGCCGAACGTGAGCTCGTGCCACACCGGTGCGGCGATCGCGCACTGATTCGCGTACTTCTTGAGTTGCGCCACGACGCGCGCGTTGGGCTCCTTCGAGATCGGTGCCGACACGACATTGGTATCGAGGAGAAACTTGAGGCTCACAGGTCAACCTCGCGACCCTCTCCGGTGTCTCGCAGCGAATCGACAAGGTCCTTGTCCAACCCGACCTCGTCTAGGTCATACCTCTCGAGGAACTCTGCGTACGCGTCGGAGAAGCTGCGTCGGTGACCCCTCATTCGCTCGTACTCGTGCACGGAAACGACCACCGCAACCGCCTTACCACGCCTCGTGAGCTCAATGTCCGAGCCCGACTCCGCCGCTGTCACGATTCCAGGGAGGTTCTTTCGTGCGTCCGCGATTGAGTAGCGCTTGCCCATATTCTTAGATGTACATCTAGACGTACATCTCGTCAAGCGACCCGCGAGCTAACATCGGGAGGCGACGAGCGAGCCTGAGCGAGCGTTGGCACCGTCGCGTCGAGCGTCGCCGCCCGGCCGGGGCACGCAGAGATGCCCAAGCCGCTCTCACCACGCTAGACGAACGAGTCCCTACTCGTGCCGCGCGCCATCAACGGGCCTCGTGCAACTTCACGGACAGAATCTTGCTGTAGTGGTCGAAGTCCTTGTCGGTCGTGTAGACCGACAGGTTTCGGGTGAGTGCCACCGCACAGATCAGGAAATCCGTGTTGGAGCCTTGTACTCCTCTTCCTCGACACTCATTGAAGCACCGCGCAGCCTCCTCGTAGTCGGTGTTCTCGAGGAACAAATCAGGAAACGCGCGCAGGCGATCCCGTAGCGTCCGAAACTGCGACTCCTCCTTGATCCCCGACAGTAGCTCCTGCCGGATCGGGCCGACCATCGCTACTCGCCCCTCCTGAATGAGCTCGGACAGCTCCTCGGTCGATGGATTCGCTTTGCCCCGCCGCCGGCGCAAGGCGAGCGACCATACGGAGGTGTCTACGAGGACGTTCACTTGCGGCGACGCTGCTTCTTGTAGTCGTACTTCGTGTCGAACTCGACCTTCCCAAAGAGGTCGATGATCTTCGCCTGTTTGCGCCGCTGAATGTACTCCTTGAGGGCCTCGTTCACGGTCGCCTTCTTGGTGCTGTGGCCACCGATTTTCAGCGCCTCCGACAGCAGCTTTTCATCGATGGCTAGGTTCGTTGCCATGTGTAGAGCCTTACACAGCTCATTGTGTGTCGCAACGTCCCGAAGCGCCGCACAGGGACTACTGGAACTGCGATAGGTGGGCTTCGACAACTTCTCTCATGTCGGGGGGCGCCGGACTCGGATGCTCTGCTCGATACTTCTGCACCGCACTCATGATCTTGCGCGTCTGCGCCCGACTCTCATCTGAAATGGGATCCAACCACCATTGGAACGCCTGGTGCGTGAGCGGCTCAAACAAGCTGTGTTCTACGATGTGCCCGTCGAGCCGCATCTCAAGGTTCTCCATCGCGGCCGCGACATGCCCTTCTCGCAGTCTCCGCACAGGTTCGGCGAGTCGGCCTAGCGGGTGCTGTGACTGGCGGCAGCCCGATGCTATTGTCGAGGAGTGCGTCGAGCTCGGTTCGTTGCCGTCGGTCTGCTCCTCGCTACGTGCAGCTGCGTCCCCAACGGTGGGCAAACGGCGACCAGCGTGCGTGGCCTGTCCGCGTCTGACAAAGCTCCTGAGATGATCGTACACGCGTCAGCCCCAGCGGACGCGCGTATCTCAGTGGAGCGCAGGGCTGAGAACACCTGGATTCAACACTGGACTTGCGGCGGCTCCGGACAGCTCGCGCAACGGACGGTCTGCTCAGGTCCGCCCGAGCTACCCTCCGGCGAGTACCGGATCGGATTCCTGGATGGCCCTCACCTGGAGCGAACTCGAGTGCACTTGTCTGCTGGGGTCGCTCGCATTGAAGTTGCGATGGTCAAGGCCCCCGAACCTCACGTCTCTGTCACGCAGTACCTGCGAGCACCCGACGATCTCCGGCTGCGCGTAATTGGTGCCACGA
>JAPPOT010000381.1 GCA_028817855.1 Myxococcales bacterium | reverse complement strand
TCGGACTCGGTCTCGGACCCGGACTCGGTCTCGGACCCGGACTCGGTCTCGGTCTCGGTCTCGGTCTCGGACCCGGTCTCGGACTCGGCCTCGGTCTCGGCCACGGCCACGGACACGGACCCGGTCTCGGACTCGGGCACAGGGGCACGGGACAGTCCCGGCTTGACTACGAGGCGGTCAGCGCGCACATGAAACCCCCATGGGTCCCGTGCCCCACCTCTGCGTGCCCGCGATCGTCGCCGTGAACAACGACGACAATGGAGGTGTGCGCGCATAGGCTGGGGAGCCCGAACGAGACCGTTCAACCGACGCCCTCCCGGCCTTCCCGGGAGGGCGTTTTTCGTTTTGGAGCGAGAAATGTCCACGATCACACCCGAAGAGAGCGAAGCGAGCCCACCCCTGCGCAGCCACCGCTGCGGCGAGCTGAGGGCGAGCGACGACAATCGCACCGTGTCGCTCTGCGGCTGGGTGCAGCGCCGGCGCGACCACGGCGGGCTGCGCTTCGTGGACCTGCGGGATGGCAGCGGCCTGGTGCAGCTGGTCAGCCGCAAGGGCTCTCCCGTGCACGCCGCTCTCGAGCGCATCGCGTTCGAGAGCGTGGTGCGCGCCCACGGGCGCGTCATCCTGCGCGAGCCAGGCCAGGTCAACGCGGAGCTGCCCACCGGCGAGGTCGAGGTGCAGCTCGCGCAGGTCGAGGTGCTCGGCCCCTGCACGGAGCTGCCCTTCTCACCGATCGCACGCACGCTGCCGTCGGAGGAGATCCGCCTGCGCCATCGCTACCTCGACCTGCGCAGGCGCGCCCTGCGCGACAACATCCTGCTGCGCGCACGCGTGATCGCCAGCCTGCGCAGGCGCATGGAAGCGCTGGGCTTCGTCGAGATCCAGACGCCGATCCTCACGGCCAGCTCGCCCGAGGGTGCCCGCGACTTCCTCGTGCCGGCGCGCACCCAACCGGGCGCCTTCTACGCATTGCCGCAGGCACCGCAGCAGTACAAGCAGCTGCTGATGTGCGCGGGCTTCGAGCGCTACTTCCAGATCGCACCCTGCTTCCGCGACGAGGACGCCCGCGCCGACCGCTCGCCCGGCGAGTTCTACCAGCTCGACCTGGAGATGGCCTTCGCCACCCAGGACGAGGTCTTCGCCACGATCGAGCCCGTGCTCGAGGGCGTCTTCCGCGAGCACTCCAGTGCCACCGCAACGCCCGCGCCCTTCCCGCGCATTCCCTACCGCGAGGCGCTCGAGCGCTACGGCAGCGACAAGCCCGACCTGCGCAACCCACTCACCATGCGCGACGTGACCGCGGCGTGCACGGCGACCTCCATGCGCCTGCTGTCGGGCGCGAGCAAGCGCGGCGAAGTCGTGCGCGCGATCCCGATCCCGGGCGAGCCGCCGCGCGCCCTCTTCGACCGGGCGGTTCAGCAGGCGCGCGAGCTGGGCGCCGGCGGCCTGTCCTGGATCGCAGGCTCACCGGGCGCCGCGCGCGGCACCCTCGCCAAGCACCTTCAGCCAGACGAGCACCGCGCCCTGCTCGCGGCCGCCGGTGCGAGCGCGGGCGAAGCGCTGCTCCTGCTGATCGGCCCCGAAGCGCGCCTGCGCGTGTGGGGCGCGAAGCTGCTGGCATGGGCGGGAGAGAGCCTCTCGCTGGTCGAGCAGGACGCCTTCCGCCTGTGCTGGATCGTGGACTACCCGATGTACGAGCGCGACCCCGAGAGCGGCCGCATCGAGTTCAGCCACAACCCCTTCTCGATGCCCCAGGGCGGTCTCGAAGCCCTGCGCTCGCAGCCCCCGCTGTCGGTGCTGGCGCACCAGTACGACATCGTCTGCAACGGCGTCGAGCTGTCGAGCGGCGCGATCCGCAACCACCGCCCCGACGTGATGCTCGAGGCGTTCCGCATCGCCGGCTATGGCCGCGAGGAGGTGGAGGCGCGCTTCGGCGGCCTGCTGCGGGCCTTCCAGCACGGCGCGCCTCCCCACGGCGGCCTCGCCCCTGGCGTCGACCGCATCGTCATGCTGCTGGCCGGCGCAGAGAACATCCGCGAGGTGATCGCCTTCCCCATGTCCGCCGGCGCCCGCGACCTGATGATGGGCGCGCCCGCGCCGGTGGATGCCGCGCAGCTGCGCGAGCTGGGGCTCGCGCTGGCAGAAGCGGATCCCAGCTGACCACTCTCCAGGTCGCCGGAGCAAGTCGCGCTATGCTGCGGGCGTGCTCCGGCGACCGCGCCAACGCCTGCTCGCGGCCCTCGCCGCAACGCTGTTGCTCGCGGGCAGCGCGCGCGCGCAGACAGGCGACGACACTGCCGAGCTGGGTGCCACCGCGACCGCCGCGAGCGGGTCGGCCGAGGAGGCGCGCGGCCAGTCGAGCACCACCGTCACACGTCGCCAGATGGAGCATCGCGTCGCGCGCTCGACGCCGGACGCGCTGCTCTACGAGCCGGGCGTCTCGGTCCAGCAGACCGCCCACGGGCAGGCCAGTCCCTACGTGCGCGGCATGACCGGGCAGCAGGTGGCCCACATCTACGACGGCGTGCGGATGAACAACGGCATCTACCGCCAGGGGCCCAACCAGTACTTCTTCGTGGTCGACTCCCACACCCTCTCGCGCATCGACGTCGTGCGCGGCAGCGCCTCGACCCACTACGGCTCCGACGCGCTCGGCGGCGCGCTGCTCGCGACGCCGCGCGCGGCCACGCCCGACCCCGACATGGAGCTACGCCTGGCCCCGCGCCTGACCGGCCGTCACGCCACCGTCGATGGCGAGCTGGGCGGGCGCGCCGAGCTCGAGGGCGTGTTCGCCGGCCGCACCGGGCTGCTGGCCGGCGTCGGCTATCGCGAGCTCGGCAAGCTCGAGTCCGCCGGCGTCGCGAAGAACCCGGGCCGTCCCGCCCCCCTGGTGCCGAGCCTCGAGGCCGACGGCCGCACCCAGCGCGGCACCGGCTTCGACGAGCTCACCTTCGACGCGCGCCTCACCCACCAGCTGCGCGAGGGCGTCGAGCTGACGGGCGCGATCTACGGTTTCCGCGAGCTGGACAGCCCGCGCACCGACCAGTGCCCACCGCCGGAGGCACCGATCAGCGAGTGCCTGGTAGTGGAGGAGCAGTTCCGCACTCTCGCGTATGCAGCCCTGCGCGGCGACGCGGGCGATCACCTGCGCGGGCTCGACCTCAACGTCTCCTACCAACGCCACGACGAGCTGCGCGTGCGCCACCGCCCCGACAGCGGTGTGCGCGCCACCTTCGACAACCGCATCGACACGCTAGGCGCCTCCTTTCGGGCGCGCACCCGCGAGTACGAGGACGGCGGCGTGCGCTGGCTCTTTCGCTACGGTGCGGAGGGCTATCGCGACGAGCTCAAGTCGGGGGCCGTGCAGCGCTTCACCGACGAGGAGCTGATCGCGACACTCGGCGAGGAGGCGCTGACCTTCGAGCAGAGCCGCGGCCAGTACTTGGACGGCTCCACCTACCTCACCACCGGCCTCTTCGGCGAGCTCGAGCTCTCGCCGCTGTCGTGGCTGACCCTGCGCGGTGGCGGGCGGCTGGCGGCGACCGGCGCCAACGCGCCGCGCGATCCGGTGAGCGGCTCGAGCGCCGTCTCCCAACGCTGGGGCACGGCGGTGGCGCGGGCGGGCAGCGCCGTGACGCTGCACCCCGACGTGGTCTTGCAGCTCAACTACGACCAGGGTTTCCGGGCACCGAACCTCGACGACCTGACCTCGCGCCAGCAGGTCGGCCCGGGCTTCCAGTTCGAGAACAGCGAGCTGCAGCCAGAGACCACCGACACCTTCGAGGCGGGGTTGCGGGTGACCCCTGGCTGGCTAGACGTCGAGAGCTGGGTCTTCGCAACTCTCTTGGACAACGGCATCACGCGCGCCGTTCGAGAGCAGGATGACTGCCCACCGGAAACCGCCGGCTGCCGCGCCTCGCGCAACCAGTTCCAGCTGATCAACGCCGACGGCACGACGGTCATCTGGGGCGCGGACGGAGGCGTCACGGCGCGCATCCCCGGCGGCCTGAGCCTGCGCGCGACCTATGCGTGGACCTGGGGCGAGGCCCCGAACACGGGCAGTCGAAGCACCTCCGGCAACACACCCTTCGGCGAGCGTGTACCGGTCTCGCGCATCCCGCCCCTGATGGGCACCGCCGAGCTGCACTACCGTCACCGGCCGAGCGGTCTCTACGGCGGCGCCGCCCTGCGCTGGGCCCGCGCCCAGACCCGCCTCGCGCCCAGCGACATCTTCGACGCCCGCATCCCCGACGGCGGCACCCCGGGCTACCGGGTCGTCGTGCTGCGCGCGGGCTATCGCCTGCCACCCCACCTGCGCGTGAGCTTCGTGGTCGAGAACCTGCTGGACGAGCCGTTCCGGATTCACGGCTCGTCGATCAATGGGCCGGGGCGGGGGGTGATCGTGGAGGTGTCGGTCGGGTATTGAGGTGTTGGTGTCGGTTTCGGGG
>JAPPOT010000505.1 GCA_028817855.1 Myxococcales bacterium | reverse complement strand
GGTCAATACACAGTGTCAATAGCGAGCCGTTTCGAGAAGCGCTGGGGTGATCCTGTGCGCAAGAGGCAGGTATTCATTCTCGAGGGTGTACGGGAAGGGCGTGTCCCAGCCGGTGATGCGGCGCGGCGGCGCCTCCAGGTGCAGGAACGCCTTCTCGCAGACCTCCGCCACCATCTCGCCGCCGAGCCCACAGGCGCGCGCGGCCTCGTGCACCACACACAGCCGACCCGTCTTCTTCACGCTCTCGACCACCGTGTCTGCATCGAGCGGCCACAGCGTGCGCAGGTCGATCACCTCGACGTCGATGCCCTGCTGCTTGACCTCCTCGGCGGCCGCGACCGCCTCGAAGAGCATCGCGCCGTAGGCCACGCAGGTCACGTGCTCGCCCTCGCGCACCACCTTGGCCGAGCTCAAGTCGACCGTGTAGTCCTCCTCCGGCACGTCCATCTTGAGCGCGCGGTAGACGCGCTTGGGCTCGAAGAAGAGCACCGGGTCCGGGTCGCGGATCGAGCTGAGCAGCAGCCCCTTGGCGTCGTAGGGGTTGCTCGGGCACACCACCTTGAGGCCGGCGGTGTGGATGAACATCGACTCGGGCGACTGCGAGTGGTAGTGGCCGCCGCGGATGCCGCCGCCGACCGGCACGCGCACCGTCATCGGGCAGGTGTACTCGCCGCCGGAGCGATAGCGGTACTTGCTGGCCTCGTTCACCAGCTGGTCCAGCGCCGGATAGATGAAGTCGGCGAACTGGATCTCCGGCACCGGCCGCAGCCCGCCCAGGGCCATCCCGACCGCGGCGCCCATGATGCCGGTCTCCGACAGGGGCGTGTCGACCACGCGGTCCTCGCCGAACTCCTGCTGCAGGCCGGCGGTGACGCGGAAGACGCCGCCCTCCTTGCCCACGTCCTCGCCCAGCAAAACGACGCGCTCGTCGGCTCGCATCTCCGAGCGGAGCGCGTCGTTGATCGCGGTGACCATCGTCATCTGCGTCATCGGCGTGGCCTCCGGCTCAGTGCTTCTTCTTCGCGCGCGGACCTTCCACGCACTGCCGCTGCTGCTCGGCCAGGTGCGCCGGCATCGTGGCGTAGACGTCCTCGAACATCGAGGCGATCGACGGCTCCGGTGTGTTCTCGGCCTTGTCGATGCAGCCCTTGAGCTCGGCCTGGGCCTCGGCCGTGAAGCGCTGCTCGTCCTCGGTGGTCCAGGCGCCCTGGTGCTCGAGGTACTTGCGCAGGCGCACGATCGGATCGGCCTTGGCGTGCTCCTCCACCTCCGCCTTGTCGCGATAAACGGTCGGGTCGTCGCTGGTGGTGTGGGGGCCGAGCCGGTAGGTGACCAGCTCGATCAGCGTCGGCCCTTCACCCGCCGCCGCCCGGGCGCGCGCCGCCGAGACGGTGGCGTAGACCGCGAGCGCGTCGTTGCCGTCGCAACGCACCGCCGGCACGCCGTAGGCGATGCCCTTGTCGGCGTAGGTGCGCGAAGCGGTCTGGCGGTCCGCCGGCACGCTGATCGCCCAGCCGTTGTTGCGCAGCAAGAAAAGGCACGGCGTCTTGAAGACCCCGGCAAAGTTCATCGCTGCGTGGAAGTCGTTGCTGCTGGTGGCGCCGTCGCCGAAGTACGCAGCCGAGACCACGTCCTCGCGCTTGAGCTTGCTCGCCCACGCCAGGCCCACCGCCTGCGTGATCTGCGTGCCGATCGGCGCCGTCACCGAGACGTAGCGCTGGTCACGCGCCGTCACGTGGTCTGGCATCTGGCGACCCAGGCAGGTGTCGTCGGCGTTGCCGTACATGTTGTCGATGTAGGTCTGCAGCGGCAGCCCGCGGTAGAGGGCGGCGGCGACTTCCCGGTAGCACGGCGCCAGCCAGTCCTGCGGCTCCATCGCGGCTGCCGACGCCACGATCGCGGCCTCCTCGCCCTCGGCGCCCACGTGGAAGCCGATGCGCCCCTGACGCTGCAGCTTCATCAGCCGCTCGTCGATGATGCGCCCACGCAGCATCGTCTCGTAGATGCGCTTGACCAGCGCAAGCGGCAGCCGTGGATCCTTCGAGGCGCTGGCGTGGCCCTCGTTGTCGAGCACAGCGAAGACTTCCTGATCCCCACCCCAGGGCAACGCGCTCGGGGGGTAGCTCTGCTGGATCTCCATCAGGTGACGACCTCCAGACGGCGCTTGCCGTATCGATCACTGTAGGGCTTGTCGTGCCCACGCAGGATGCCTTCCAGGAAGGCCTCCGCGGCCCGGTAGCTCGACCGCACCAACGGTCCGGAAGCTACATATTTGAAACCCAACCGCAAGCCCGCCTCCCGGTAACCCTCGAATTCCACCGGCTCCACGTAACGCGCGATCGGCGCGTGTTTGGGGGTCGGGCGCAGGTACTGGCCGATGGTGAGGACGTCCACGTCCGCCTCGCGCAGTCGCGCCATCGCCTCGTGCACCTCGTGGGGCTGCTCACCGCAGCCCACCATCAGCGACGACTTGGTCACGTTGGCGCCGAGCTCGTGGGCGCTGCGCAGCACGTCGATCGAGCGCTCCCAGCTGCAGCGGGCGTCGCGCATCGAGCGCTGCAGCGACGGCACCACCTCCACGTTGTGGGCAAAGACGTCGGGGCGCCCGCCGTCGAACACGGTGGCGATGTCGTCGCGGCGGCCGGCGAAGTCGCCGACCAGGACCTCGACCAGCGTGTCGGGGCTGTGGCGGCGAGTCGCCTGCACGGTGCGCGCCACGTGCTCGGCGCCGCCATCGGGCAGGTCGTCGCGGTCGACCATCGTGAGCACCACGTAGGCCAACTCCATCTCGCCCAGGGCCTCGCCCACGTGCTCGGGCTCGTGGGGATCGACCACACCCTCTGGGTTTCCGGACTGCACCGCGCAGAAGCGGCAGCCGCGCGTGCACACGTTGCCGAGGATCATCAGCGTGGCCGTGCCCTCGCGCCAACACTCGCCCACGTTGGGGCAGCGCGCCTCCTCGCAGACGGTGTGGAGCTTGCGCGCGCGGAAGCTCTGTTTGAGGCGCGCGTGACGCTCGCCCCCCGGCAGCCGGACTTTTAGCCAGCTCGGTTTCGGCAGTGCTCTATCGCTGGCCCCAGAACCCATTCGATGCTCGCGCGTGCCCCTTCAGCGCGGCACCCAGAGTCGGCCCGACGATATCAGATACGCGATCGTATCGCAGCCCCGCCGGACCCCGATTGTATCACGATAGAGACGCCAGATCTCCGCTGCCCGTTCAGGGAAAACGTCAACAAATCTAGAGACTTCAGCGCACCCGTCAACCGCCCCCGGCGAGCCACTCGCGCAGCTCCCCGGTGAGCACCGGCGTGCACTGCCGCAACTGCCCGACGGTGCGTGCGCCCGACAGGATCATCGCCGTGCGCAGCTCGCGCTCGACCCGCTCGAGGAAGGCCTCCGCGCCCTGCCGCCCGCCCTCGCGCAGGGCCTGCAACACCGGCCGCGCGATGCCGGCCGCGTGGGCGCCCAGCGCGAGCGCCCGCGCCACGTCGAGCCCGCTCTTGATGCCGCCCGTCGCGATCGGCACGAGCCCGGCCTCCCGCGCGTACACCACCGAGGCCGCGGTCGGGATGCCCCAGTCCCACATCACCTCGCCCACCGCGCGCGTGTCCGCGTCGGCGCGCAGCGCCTCGACGCCGACCCAGCTCGTGCCGCCGGCGCCGGAGACATCCACCGTCTCGACGCCGACCTGGCGCAGCGTCGCCGCCGTCTGCCGGCTGATGCCGTTGCCCGTCTCCTTCGCCAGCACCGGCACCGACAGCTCGGCCGCCAGCCGGCGGTAGGCATCCACGCAACCGCGGAAGTCCCGATCGCCCTCGGGCTGGATCAGCTCCTGGGCCGGATTCATGTGCACGCACAGCGCGTCGGCGCCGATGTCCTTCACCAGCTGATCGAGCTGCGCCGTCTCGGTGTCGCGCGCCTGCACCACGCCCACGTTGCCGAGCAGCAGTGTGGTCGGCGCGTGCTTGCGCACCTCGTAGGTCCAGGCGGTCTCGGGCGCGCGCTGCATCGCGCGCTGGGATCCGACCCCGAAGCCGTAGCCGCGCGCCTCCGCGATCGCCGACAGCTCGCGGTTGACCTCGGCCGACGACTCGCTGCCGCCCGTCATCGAAGCGATCAGGATCGGCGCGCGCAGCCGCTTGCCGAAGAGCGAGACCGACGTGTCCAGCTCATCGAGCGCGAGCTCGGGCAGCGACTGGTGCGGCAGCAGCACGTGCTCCAGCAGGGTGGTCCGACCGCGATAGGCGACGTCATCGGTCGCGCACAGCTCGAGATGATCGGACTTGCGCTTCTTGATCTCGCTCACTCGCACGAGTGAAGCACACAACCTCTGGCGGAGCCAAGCGAGCGAAGCGAGCCCCGAGGCCGAGACCGAACCCGAGACCGACACCGAGGCCGAGGCCGTACCCGAGACCGACACCGAGGCCGAACCCGAGACCGAGACCGACACCGAGGC
>JAPPOT010000066.1 GCA_028817855.1 Myxococcales bacterium | reverse complement strand
GCGAGCGCGCCCGGAGGGCCACACCGGAGGCGTAGCGGAGCTACGTCGAGGATTGGCCCGAGGACGCTGAGCCGAGCAATCGCCTTGGCCGCGATCGAGCGGACAAGAACGCAGGCGAAGCCGCTCCTGGGCGAACCTCGGCGATTCCCTCTCAGCGTGAGACCCCCCTCAAGGAACCAGTTTGTAGCCGTGGCCGTAGACTGTGAGGATGTGCCGCGGCCGGTCTTGGTTGGGCTCGATCTTGCGCCGCAGCTTGACCACGAAGTTGTCGACCGTGCGGTTGGTGGGGTTGGACTTCTGGCCCCACACCCGATCCAGGATCTCATCCCGTGAGACCGGCTCGCCGAGGCGCTCGTAGAGGAGCTTCAGAAGCTCGGCCTCGTAGAAGGACAGCGCGACCACCTCGCCGTCCCTGAGCAGCGTGTGGGCCGCCGGGTCGACCGTGACGCCTCCGATCGAGAAGCCGTGCTGGCCCGTGGTCACGCGGCTGGTGCGGCGCACCGCGGCGCGGATGCGCGCGACCAACTCCCCGATGCCAAAGGGCTTGGTCACGTAGTCATCGGCGCCGGAGTCCAGGCCGCGAATCTTGTCGGCCTCCTGGCCGCGCGCGGTGAGCATGATGATCGGGACGGTGCCGTCCTCGCGGCGGATTGCCTCGCACACCTGGTAGCCGTTCATGCCGGGTAGCATCAGGTCGAGGATCACGCAGGCGGGTCGCTGCGACAGCGCCAGATCGAGGCCGTCCTCGCCGGTCTTCGCGTGCATCACCTGGAAGCCCTCGAACTCGAGCGAGTCGATCAGGCCGAGCGCCAGGGCCGGATCGTCCTCCACCAGGAGGATCGTCTGCGCCGGCGGGCCAGAACCCATCTCAAGAATGCTCTCGGCGCCTTCCGGGCGGGATCAGGCCGCTCACCGCGCCACCTCACGCTCGACAATGCTCGGCATTGCCTCGGTTCGCCGACGCGCTGCGCGGCCGCACCGGGCTCCGGTATCCATCCGGAGCACTCCTGAGATGGGCTCTAGCCATTGCGCACGACGATACCAGCGGTCGGTTTGCTGTCAATCGAGGGGGTATCGGTGGCCAGCGTCGGCTCGCGGCGGGGGATGGCGAAGCCGACGACCGCGCCACCACCGACGGCATCGTCGACCCACACGCGTCCGCGATGCTCCTCGGCGATGCGCTTCACGATCGCAAGACCGATGCCGGAGCCGCGCGCTCCCTGGCTCGTGTCCGTGCGATAGAAACGCTCGAAGACGCGCCGGCGGTCGCGCCGTGGGATGCCCGGGCCGTGGTCGCGCACCTCCAGCTGGATCTCCGCGTCGCGCGCCTCGACGCTTAGCTCGATCGAGCCGCCGCCACCGTACTTCACCGCGTTGTCGAGCAAGTTGATGATCACAAGCAGAATGGCCTGCTCGTCGACCAGGACCCGGGGCGAGCTTCCGCGCTGGCTGTAGCGCACCTCGACGCCCTCGCGCTCGAAGCGGTAGCGCATGGTCTCGATCGCGCGCTGCGCCACCTCTCCCAGGTCCGCGTCGCGCATCGTGTAGGGCCGCTTGCCGCGCTCGAGGGCCGCGAAGTCGAGCACGTTCTCGATCAAGCCACTCAGGCGCTCGGTCTCACTGCAGATGATCTCGAGGTACTCCTGCTGCTTGCTCTGGTTCTTCACCCGCCGCTCGAGCAGCATCTCACCGAACATTCGGATGACGGACAGGGGCGTCTTGAGCTCGTGCGTGACGGTGGCGATGAACTCGCTCTTCATGCTCGCCAGCCGGCGCTCGCGGTCGGCGGCGTAGATGATGAACGCAACCGCGATCAGGATGATCGCCAGCGACAGGGCGATCAGCGCGACCTGGTTGAAGCGGCTGCTGCGGCCCTTCGCCTCGAGCAGGGGCGCGCTGGTGGGCGCGACCTGCAAGCGCCACATGTAGAGCGTCGTCGGAAAGCGGCGGCCGACCACGTAGTCGCCGGCCTCGACCAGGCTCGGGCCGAAGACGCGCACGTTGTCCTGGTCGAGGACGTTGTGGGTGGGCTGGCCCGGCTGGTTACCAAAGACGGTCGGGAAGACCTGACGCACGAGGTAGCCGGTGTCGTGGTGGGCCACCAGGAAGTAGGCACGACCGCGGTACCAGACGCGTTTGTAGGAGATCAGGAAGTTGCGTCCGTCGTAGGCGCGGTGCAGGTGCTTGAGACGATTGTCGCGCAGTGTGTCGAGCTCGAGATCGGGCAGGATGTGCGCGCGGAAGTCGGTGCGGAAGGCGGCCTCGTCCTTGCGCGACGCGCGGGCGGTGAGGGCGACGATGTGCGCGCGCGAGTTGAGGACGATCATCGCGCGGATGCTCGGCGACAGCGCCTCGGCCTGCCTCTTCCACGCGCCCAGGGACTCGGGGTCCTCGAGCTCGATCAGCCCGAAGGCCTTGTTGTCGGCTGCGATGATCTGCCGCTCGATCTGCTCGACCTTGTCTTCCAGCAACAGCAGGCTCGACTCGGCCAGGGACTTCTCGCCGAGGCGCTCGAACTGGGCCGCGGTCAGGTACGTGTAGTAGCCGAGCACGCAGGCCGCCACCACCAGCGCTGGCACGAGCACGGCGTAGACGAACCGCAGGCGGGAAGTCTCCACGGGGACACCTTAGCCTGCTGCGCCGGGGCGGGCGAGACCCTGGAATCGGGTCAGGAAGCGGAAGACGAGGGGGTGCTGACCCGCTCGCGCTTGGCCTTCTTGCCCTTGCTGCTGGTGCTCGGCTTCTCCGGCTCGCCACCCAGGTCGAGCTTCTCCGGCTCCTCCAGCGCGGCCAACAGGACCTCGTCCATCTTGGTGACGGGCACGAACTCCAGCTCGTCGCGCACCTCCTGCGGCACCTCGTCCAGGTCGGGCACCGTGCGCTCCGGCAGGATGACGCGCTTGATGCCGGCGCGGTGGGCCGCCAGCACCTTTTCCTTCACGCCGCCGACCGGCAGGACCTTACCGCGCAATGTGATCTCTCCCGTCATCGCGACGTCGTGGCGTACGCGGATGCCGGTGAGCAGGGAGACCAGGGCAGTCATCATCGTCACGCCCGCGCTCGGCCCGTCCTTGGGCACGCCGCCGGTGGGGATGTGGATGTGCACGTCGTGGTTCTCGAGGAAGTCCTCGGGGACACGCAGCTCCCTGGCGTGGGTGCGCACGTAGCTCATGGCGGCCTGGGCCGACTCCTTCATCACGTCGCCCAGCTGGCCGGTGAGCTGCATCTTGCCCTTGCCGTGCATGCGCGTGGCCTCGATGAAGAGGATCTCGCCTCCCACCGAGGTCCAGGCGAGGCCGGTGGCGATGCCAGGCTCGTCCATGCGCTCGGCGATGTCGGAGGTGAAGCGCGGCGGGCCCAGGGGCGGGCGCAGGTCCTCGGCGCTGTCGATCGCGAAGGGTCCTTCCTCGCCCTCGGCCACCTTGACCGCGACGCTGCGGATCACGGCGGCGATCTGACGCTCGAGGCTACGCACGCCGGCTTCCTTGGTGTAGCTGTCGATGATGCGATCGATGGCGAGGTCGGTGACGCCGAGCGTCTCGGCGTCCAGGCCATGCTCCTCCAGCTGCTTGGGCACGAGATGGTCGCGCGCGATCGCAGCCTTCTCGCGCCGGGTGTAGCCCGGGATCTCGATGATCTCCATGCGGTCGCGCAGCGGCGCCGGGATGGTGTCCGAGACGTTGCACGTGGCGATGAACATCACCTTGGAGAGGTCGTACGGGATCTCCAGGTAGTGATCGGAGAAGGTGTCGTTCTGCTCCGGGTCGAGCACCTCGAGCAGGGCGGCGGCGGGGTCGCCGCGGAAGTCGTGGCCGATCTTGTCGATCTCGTCGAGCATGAAGACGGGGTTGACCGTGCTGGCTTTCTTCATGCCCTGGATGATCTGCCCGGGCAGGGCGCCCACGTAGGTGCGGCGGTGGCCGCGGATGGCGGCCTCGTCGTGCACACCGCCGAGGGAGATGCGCACGAACTTGCGGCCGAGGGCGCGCGCGACCGAGCGGCCGAGCGAGGTCTTGCCCACGCCGGGCGGTCCGATCAGACACAGGATCGGGCCCTTCTTGTCGGGCTTGAGCTTGCGCACCGCCAGGTACTCCACGATGCGCTTCTTGATCTTCTCCAGCCCCGAGTGGTCCTCGTCCAGGACGCGCCGCACCTCGGCGATGTCCGTCATGTCCGTGGTGGCCTTCTCCCACGGCAGGTCGAGGATCCAGTCGATGTACGTGCGCACGACGGTGTACTCGGCCGAGCCCACCTGCATGGAGCGCAGGCGCTTGAGCTGCTTGCGGCAGACGCTCTCGGCTTCCTTGGAGAGGCTCGCCTTGGCGAGGCGCTCGTCGAGCAGATCGAGGTCGCTCTGGTCGCCGTCCTCCTCGCCGAGCTCCTCTTTGATCGCCTTGAGCTGTTGGCGCAGGACGTACTCGCGCTGGTTCTTGCCCATCTCCTCCTTGATCTGGGAGTTGATGCGCTCGC
>JAPPOT010000049.1 GCA_028817855.1 Myxococcales bacterium | reverse complement strand
AGCGACGACGACCCCGCGGGATGGGGGGCCCCGAGTGGCTTTGCCACTCGGGGGGAAGGGTCGCGTGACCCTTCCCCGGGTCGGGTCGGAGACCCGACTATAGAGTGTGCACCAGCAGGCCCGAGCGGAGCTTGGGCTCGAACCAGGTGCTCTTGGGGGGCATGATCGCGCCGGCGTCCGCCACGCGCATGAGCTGTTGCACGCTGGTGGCACGCATCGAGAAGGCGACCGCGCAGTCGCCCGAGTCCACGCGCCGGGCGAGCTCGGCGGTGCCGCGGATGCCGCCCACGAAGTCGATGCGGGGGTCGGTGCGGATGTCGCCGATGTCGAGCAGGGGAGCGAGCACGTGCTCGCTGAGCAGCACGTAGTCGAGGGAGCGCACGGGATCGTCGGCGTCGATCACCGACGCTGGCAGCGCCACGCGGTACCACTCGCCCGCGAGGTACATGCCGAAGCTGCCCGGTTGCTCCGGCAGGCTGTCGTCGCCCGGGCTCACGTCCGCGACCGCGCGCAGCTTCTCGAGCAGCGCGTCCGCGCTCTGGCGACCCAGGTCCTTCACGACCCGGTGGTATGGCAGCACGTTGAGCTGCTTGCCCGCGAAAAGCACGCACAGAAACCAGTTGTATTCCTCATCCCCCGTGGGGTCCGGGTTCTTGGCGCGCAGCTCGGCGCCGGCGCGCGCTGCCGAGGCGCTGCGGTGGTGCCCGTCGGCGACGTAGGCACACTCCAGCTTCGCGTAGGCGCCGACGAAGGGCTCGGCATCCTCGATGCGCCAGACCGTGTGCCGCACGCCGTCCGGCGCCTCGAAATCGTAGAGAGGCTCGCCCGCGGTCGCCGTCGCGGTCAGCGCCTCGAGCTCTGCGTCGTCGCGGTGGGTCAGGAAGACCGGACCGGCGTTGGCGCCGATCTCGAGCACGTGGCGGGTGCGGTCGTCCTCCTTGGCCTTGCGCGTGATCTCGTGCTTCTTGATCCGGTCCTCGTTGTAGTCGTCCACGTGGCAGCAGCCGACGATGCCCACCTGGCTGACCGGGCGCCCCCCGAGCAGCGCCTGCTGGCGGTAGGCGTAGAGGCAAGGGCGCTGCTCGCGAATCAGCGCGCCTTCATCCCGCAGGCGCTGGAAGGCCGCGCGCGCGGCTGCGTAGACGCTGTCGTCGTAGGGGTCGGTGTCGGGCGGCAGATCGATCTCGGGGCGGGTCACGTGCAGGAAGCTGATCGGGTCGTCGCCCGCGAGCTCCCGAGCCTCCGCCGTGTTGACCACGTCGTAGGGCACGGCCGCCACGCGCGGGGCGAGCTCGGGAGGGGGGCGGACGGCGTGGAAGGGGCGAAAACGCAGCATCGGTGGACAGACCTCTCTTGAACTGGGCGGCGTTGTACCCCAGTCCGGGGGTGGTGGCCACGCTCCGCGTGCTTGAAGGCTCCATCGGACCTTGCGTATGCTGGGCTCGAGATGGCGAAAGGGAAGAAGGGCACACGGCGGGAGCAGCGGGAGCAGCGCAAGGCCGAGCGCGAGGCGCAGGAGGCGGCGCTCAAGGAAGCCGCCATCAGGCGCAACCGCCTGCTGGCGGTGATCGTCGTGCTCACCATCGCCGCCGGCGCCGGCATCCACTTCGCGGAGCTGCCCAGCGCCCTGCTCGGCATCACCCTCCTGGTCGGCGCCGGTCTGTTCCTCGCGATCTCCCTCGGCGGGCTCGGCGGCTCGGTCAAGCCGCGGGACCGGAGCAAGTCCGGCAATATCGACTACGGCCGCTAGAGGTGGGAAGTGACTGAGAGGGAATCGCCGAGGTTCGCCCAGGAGCGGCTTACGTCCTCGGGAAAATCCTCGACGTAGCGCAGCTACGCCTCCGGTTTTCCCTGCGGGCGCGCCCGCTCCTGAACGAACCTCGACGATTCGAGTTGCGGGCAGTGGGTGGTGCCGATGGCGCTGCTGCGACTAGGCCCAACGTTGGGGCGGCCTAGTCGGCACCCGTCTCGTGCGCGCGTGGTTGTGCCGGGTTGTGCCATGGGGGTTGGAATGGAGATTGCAGATTGGGGCGGCATGGGATGCAGATACCTGTGGATGGGTGCGCTTGCGGCTGCGCTGATCGGCGGCTGCGGCGACAGTGCGGACAGTGGGGACGGCGCGGCGCGCGGGCCCGGCGCGGCGAACGGGCTCGACTTTCCGGGGCAGATGCCGGGGGCGCCACTTCCGACCGGCATGCCCGGCACCGATCCGAGCGATGGGACAGCCGGTGACTGAGCGCCGCTGCCGCCCGAGATCGCGGTGCGGGTGGACTTCGAGCTGCCCCAGGCTTCGGAGCGCTTCGTCTACGCCGCCAATCCAGCCGGCGGCACGGTGTCGATCATCGACGCGGAGAGCCTGTCCATCCAGACCCTGGAGACGGGCTCGCGCCCGACCTTCCTGCGCACGCTGGCGGGCACCGACGACGCGATCGTGCTCAACGCCGGCTCCGACGACGCCACCATCATGCGCGACCCGGCCTCCGGGGCGCGCACCTCAACCGTGGACGTGGTCGACGGCGCCAACGCCATCGCGGTCTCGCCGGACGGCAAGCACGCGGTGGTCTACTTCGACAGCGCCTTCCGCACCGCCGACGGCGGCTCCGGCTCGTTCCAGGACGTGACTGTGATCTCCCTCGACCCGGCAGGCGACTCCGCCACTGACATGACGGTGGGCTTCCGGCCCCGGGCGGTCGCCTTCTCTGAGGATGGCACCACCGGCTACGTGGTCACCGAGGATGGCGTGTCGGTGCTGGACTTCGAGGCGGTGGTATCCGAGGGGACCGGCATCGCGCAGCTGATCTCGCTCGGCGAGAACATCGACCAGGAATCGCTCGACGTCTCCATCACACCCGATGGCCGCCACGCCCTGACCCGCCAGCCCGGCGAGCCGGTGCTGCGACTGGTCGACCTGCAGGACGGCTCGCTGACCACGCTCGGGCTCGGCGGGCTGCTTGCGGACGACAGCGGCGGCAGCGGCGACGAGGACGCGGGCGTGGCGGACCTGCCGGTCGAGGTCACGGATCTGGACCTCTCACCCGACGGGACCTTCGCCCTCGCCGTGCTGCGCAACCAGAGCGCCGTGCTGCGGATCCCGGTCCCGAGCGGCTTCAGCGACCCGGGCTCGATCGAGGTGATCGACGTGGAGGGCGAGCTGATCGGATCGGTCAGCATCGCGCCGGCCGGCGACCGGGCGCTGCTCTACACGACCGCGATCGCGGCCGAGCGCATCACCGTCCTGCCGCTGTCGGGCGACGCCGAGCACGAGACCGTGGCGCTGCGCAAGGCGGTGCAGGCCGTCAGCATCGCGCCCGACGGCGAGACCGCCGTGATCGTGCACGCGCGCACGGAGGGCGACCCGAACGAGCCCGGCATCGACCCCGACCTGCAGATCGACCGCTCCTTCGGCTACAGCCTGCTGCGCATCGGCAGCGGCGACGTGAAGCTCCAGGTCACGGAGACCGAGCCGGGCACCATCACGCTGGTCCCGGACGGCTCCTTCGTCTTCATCCTCTTCCGCGACGACGGGCTGGTCGTGCGGGAGGTGCAGCAGATCGAGACCAAGAGCTTCCTGGTCGAGCCTATCCAGCTCGGCAGCCCACCCGTGTCACTCGGCGCGGTGCCGCAGAGCGAGCGGGTCTTCGTCGGGCAGGAGCACCCCGACGGACGCATCACCTTCATCGACTGGAAGACGAGCGAGACCCAGACCGTGACCGGGTTCGAGCTCAACAGCAGGATTCGGGACTGAGCCATGGCGAGACCTCTTCGAACCTGGGCGCTGCTCGCTCTCACGCTTTCGCTCGCCGCCTGCGGGGGGCGCGGCGACTACCTGGACGAGCGCATCGACCTGTTGCCGGCGCCGGTGGCGATCGGCGATGCCCTGCTCTTCGTGGATCGCAACAGCGACCGCGGCTACCTGCTCGAGCCTGACAGCGAGGGCGGCGCGACCGAGCTCGAGCTGCCCCACGGCCCGAGCACGCTCTTCGTTCGCAACGGGACGGCCGAGGCGCTGCTGCTTTCGAGCGGACGCCGGGCGAGCAGCGACGAGGGCGCCGAGCCGGCGAGCCTGTCGCGCGTCGACGCCGAGGGGCAGGTCACGACCTACGTGGTGGAGAGCCCCTTCGACTCCCTGAGCCAGTCGGACGACGGCCGCTACGCGCTGCTCTTCAAGAGTGGCAGCGCCGGGCAGCTGCTCGACAACCCGAACGAGATCGCGATCGTCGACCTGGAGGCGGAGCCGGACGACGGCATCACCCTGCGCACCCTGCGCAGCTTCGGCGACTCGCCGGTGAGCGTGATCTTCTCACCGGAGATGCAGGTGGTCGGCGAGGCCCGGCGGCTGGCGGTGGTGCTCTCGGAGACCAATGTCACGCTGCTCGACCTGGACCACCTGGACCGGCGCGAGACCACGGTCCAGCTCTCGACCCCGGGCGGTGCCCCCGTGCTGCCGACCCAGGTGGTCTTCGGCGCCGACGAGGGCGTGCTCTACGTGCGCGGCAACGGCTCGGACGACCTCTTCGTCTTCAACCTGGCCGAGCGCCTCGGCGACGAGGAGCCGGCGGGCGAGGACGAGGGCGGCGACGGACCGCGCAACGACTTCCGCCCCTCGATCAACCAGCTCGGCGTGGGCGCCGGGCCCAGCGATCTGGAGCTCTACGACGTGGGGGCCGGCAAGCGGCTGATGGTGGTGGCGAGCCGCAACCAGCTGGTCTCGCTGGTCGAGGCGAGCACCAGCCGGGTCACCCAGATTCCGCTGGAGGCGCCGGGCGAGCAGGCGCTGATGTTCGAGGCGACGTCGCCGCGGGACGAGGAGGTGGCGCTGCGCGCGCTCGTCTACCAGACCGGCTCGGCGATCGTGAGCTTCCTCGACCTGGAGGACGCGGAGGAGCGCGGGACCCGCAACCTGGAGACGCTGGCGCTGGATCGGCCGATCACGAAGCTGATCCCGATGCTGGAGGAGCAGCTGGCCCTGGTCATCCACGACCTCGATGGCATCAGCCTGATCGACCTGGCGGACCGCACCATCTCGCCGATCCGCACCAACGTGCAGCTGCAGGACGCGGTCTTCGACGCGGAGCGGCGGCGCCTGTGGGTGGCGCCGCAGGGTCAGCCCTTCGTGGGGCTGCTGGACCTGGACACGGGCGACACCGACGAGGTGCTGCTGGACGCGGCGATCGGCAGTGCGGTGCCGATGTTCGACGCCGGGCGGCTCGCGATCGTGCACGGCAGCCCGCTGGGACACGTGACCTGGGTGGAGCTGGACGACCCGAGCCGGGACGGCGCCCGCTCGGTACGCGGCTTCCTCTTCGATGGCCTGCTGGAGCGAGGTGAGTGATGGCGAGCGCGATGCGAATCCTGTACGCGGGACTGCTGGCGGGGGCGCTCGGTGTGGGCGTGGCCCAGGCGCAGCCGAAGGCGGGGGCAGCGGCGACCGGGGCCGAGGGCGAGGCCGCGGCCGGGACCGCGGCCGGGTCCGAGACCGAGACCGAGACCGAGGCCGCGACCGAGACCAAGACCGAGACCGAGTCGGCGGCCGGCTCCGAATCCGCGGCCGGGTCCGGGGCGGCGGGGGCCACGCCGGCGCCGCCCACGAAGGGGCAGCAGTGGTCTGCGGCCGAGGCGCGGCGGCGGCAGGCTTTGCAAGGGCAGGGGCAAGGGCAGGTTTGGGCGGCGCAGCCGGCGGCCGCGCCGGCGCCGGTGGTGCGCGGGGACGCGGGAGCGCCCTTCGGGCTCGGGTTCACGCTCGAGCGGCGCTGGTACACCGACGCGGGCTACGACGTCTTCGCGGGTGACGACATCAGCTCGCGGGTGGGCCTGTGGCTTTCCTACGACGTGCTGTCGCTGGAGCCGGACGTGATTCTGGCCGCCGAGCTGGGACTCGGCACCGAGTCGGACGAGTCGCACAGCCTGCTCGGGGGCCAGCTCGACAGTCAGCTGGAGGCGTACTCGCCCCACGCGGGCGCCCAGATCCGCTGGGTGCTCTCCTCGTGGATGCAGCCGCACCTGCGGCTCAACGCCGGCGTCACGATCTGGGAGACCCAGCTGCGCGTGCAGGGCACCGAATTCACCAACGATGGAATCGCGCCCTTCGGCAGCGCGACCGCGGGGCTGTTGCTGCGCACGCCGACACGCATGTTCGAGAACAGCCGCGGGCGGCTGGCATCGCTGGGCTTCGGCGTGCTGCTCGAGGGAGGCTACGGGGTGGAGGCCCGGTGGTCGATGGACGTCGAGCGGCCCGGCCCGGACGACAACGACATCGAGCTGGAGGAGAGCAGCCTGGGGGATCTGGGACGCAGCGGGCCGTTCCTGCGAGCGTCCCTCGTGGGCCGCTATTGATTCGCCGGGTCGCGGAAGTCCCCAGGATTGGAGCGAATCGGGGAGAGTTTAGACTCAGTTGAGAGGCCGTTGAGGACTCTCCCGGCCGGCCAGGGCAAGAGTGGTCGCACAACACGCACCGCGCCTGTAGCCGGTGTCCGGTTCATCACGACTCCAGACCCCACATTTCTCGATGCCGGGCACCGGTTGCAGGCAACTTTCTTAGCCTCCCGGACCGCGCCAGCGGTGAGTCCCCTCTGACGCCGACTTCGGCGCTCCCCGAACGTGCCCTTGCGCATGCCCCTGCCCTTGCCCGAGCTCGGGTGGTCGGGTCTTCGGCGAGACCGGGCAGGGGCCGGGGCCGGTTGGGCGGCTAGAAGTCGGATGCGGAGAGGTCCGCCGGGACCGGCATGATCACGCGGTGGTAGACGACGTAGCTGGTGAGGGCGACCAGCGAGATGCCGAGGATCGCCGCGGTGGCCCACATGGCGCGCCGCGCGGTCGGGTCCATCGGTGCGCTCGGGATCTCACTCCAAAGCTGCTCGGGCGTGGGCTCCGGTGGTTGGGCGGCGAAGAAGGCCGCCTCCACCGCGTCGTGTCCCGCGGCGCGGAGGCGGTCTCGCTCATCGGGCCAGCCCGCGTCCGCGGACTGGGGCACGGCTTCGGACACGGACTCGGTCTCGGACGCGGACTCGGTCTCGGACGCGGATCCGGTCTCGGACGCGGATCCGGTCTCGGACTCGGGCTCGGTCTCGGCCTCGGATCCGGTCTCGGACACGGACACGGACACGGACTCGGGTTCGGACGCGGACTCGGTCTCGGACGCGGATCCGGTCTCGGACACGGGCTCGGGCACGGGCTCGGGCACGGACACGGGTGCGAGCCCCGACGCTTGCGCTGCGACAGCCCGCGTCATCGGTTCAGCGGTTGCTTCGCGCACGCGCGCGGGCACGGGCACCGGCACGGGGCCGCTCGTGGCTCGCGGGCGGCGCATGCGGTGCTGCCGAACGTTCTTTCGTAGTCCTCGTCGCGCCATCGGGTGCTCTCCTCTGCAACTCCTGGCCGCGCCCTTCACTTCATGTGTCGTTCCTTAAACTCGCTTTTGTCGGCTTGGTTTCGCTGCAGCCTTTGAATGCGCGCGCGTGCTGAAGTAAATTCGAACGCTCGCGCTCTGGATGGTCGTATGGGTCGTGGTAGTCGGAGCATGGGCCGGCCCGCTCATATCGAGCGGATGACGCAACAGCAGCTGCTGTCGGTGCGCCTGTGCGACCTGGATCTGGCGATCCAGGGCAGCTGGCTGGAGGAGCGCATCGAGAAGGTCCGCCAGGAGCTGGCTGAGCGCGGACTGCGGCTCAACCCCCACTTCTGGCTCTCCGACGAGTGGTTCTCGCCCGCCGGGGTGCCGGGAGTCGCCCTCCCCTTCTACCTGGCACACCCCAAGCTGACCCGACTCGAGCGCTCCCAGATGCTCGAGGCCGAGGGCGCCACCGCCGACGGCTGCATGCGGCTGCTGCGCCACGAGCTCGGCCACGCCATGCAGCACGCCTTCCAGCTCCAGCGAAAGCGCGAGTGGCAGAGGCTCTTCGGCAAGGCCTCGATCCCATACCCAATCGCCTACCGACCCAACCCGGCCAGCCGCCGCTACGTGCACAACTTGGACGGCTGGTACGCCCAGAGCCACCCGGAAGAGGACTTCGCCGAGACCTTCGCGGTCTGGCTGCGACCCCGCTACAACTGGCGCAAGCGCTACCGGGACTGGCCCGCGCGCCGCAAGCTGGAGTACGTCGATCGCCTCATGGGCGATCTGCAAGGCGTCCCCAAGCGGGTCCAAAGTCGAGCCAGGCCCTACTCCCTGCCAAGCCTCAAGATCACCCTCGGCGAGTACTACGAGCGCAAGCGAGCGCACTACTCGGTCGGCTTCTCCAATGCCTATGATCGTGATTTAAAACGACTTTTCACCGAGTGCGAGATGTGCAACGGCAAGCACGAGACGGCCGCCGCCTTCCTGCGGCGCCACCGCAGGGAGATCCGGGGACTGGTCGCGAAGTGGACAGGTGACTACGAGTTCACGCTCAATCAGGTCCTGAACGAGATGATCGGGCGCTGCAAAGAGCTAAAGCTGAAGGCTGTGGGGCCCGAGCGTCGCCTGGTTCTGGACTTCGCCATCCTGCTCACCGTGCACGGCATGAACTACCTCCACCGGGGTCGCGAGTGGCACGCGATGTGAGCAGGAGGGGCCGGAAGGGCGGCGCCTGACGTGCGCAAGCGTCGCGTCCTGGTCCTGATGCACGCCGACCTGATCCCACCAGAGGATCCGGCCGAGATCGAGAAGCTCAGCGAGGCGGAGTTCCTCGAGGTGAAGACCGAGTACGACGTGGTCACGGGGCTCGGCGAGCTCGGCCACGAGGTCCGGCCCCTGGGGCTGATCGACGACCTGACGCCGCTGCGCCGGGCGATCGCCGACTTCCAGCCTCACATCGTCTTCAACCTGCTCGAGGAGTTCCGCGGCGAGCCGATGCTCGACCAGAACGTGGTGAGCTTCCTGGAGCTGGTCCAAGTGCCGTACACGGGCTGCAACCCGCGCGGGCTGATGATCGCCCGCGACAAGGCCCTGTCGAAGAAGATCCTCCACTACCACCGCATCCCCTGCCCGCGCTTCCACGTGGTGCCCAAGGGCCGCAAGCTCAAGCGCAAGCCGGCCCAGCTCGAGTACCCGCTGATCGTGAAGTCCCAGGTCGAGGAGGCCTCAGCGGGCATCTCCGAGGCCTCGGTGGTCAGCAGCGACGACAAGCTCGCCGAGCGCGTGGCCTTTATGCACGACAAGGTCGGCACCAGCGCGATCGTCGAGCAGTACATCGATGGGCGCGAGCTCTACATGGGCGTGCTGGGCGACCGGCGCCTGCAGGTGCTGCCGGTCTGGGAGCTGCAGATCAAGAACCTGCGCTCGGACGCTCCCAAGATCGCGACCCGCTCGGTCAAGTGGGACCCGAAGTACCAGAAGCGTCGGGGGGTGAAGATCGGTCCAGCGGAGGACCTGCCCCAGGAGGTGGTGCGGCGCCTGGTGCACGTGACCAAACGCCTCTACCGGGTGCTCGGGCTGAGCGGTTACGCGCGCGTGGACTTCCGCCTCGACAAGGACAACCGCCCCTATTTTCTGGAGGCCAACCCCAATCCGGACATCGGCTACGGCGAGGAGTTCGCCGAAGCGGCCGAGGCGGCAGGCATCGAGTACGAGCCGCTGCTCAACCGCATCCTGAGCCTGGGCTTGAGGCGATAGCAGGCGAACTGAAACGTCCCGGGCGCCGCGGCGTAGAAATTGAGACCGGCCCCCGCGGCAGCGGGTCTTGTCCATCAGCTCGGGCGCGCTGCCGCGGTGGGGGTCGGGTGCCGAGCGCGGAAGGCGTGTGATTCCGTGGGACATTCGGGCTAGGATGCCGCTTTCCGATGTCGTCGCACGCGCGCTGGTTCGTCGGACTGCTCCTCCTGGGCGCGCTGTTGCCGGCGAGCGCGACGGCCCAGCTGCTGGTGCACCCGCGGCGCCCGAGCCAGACCAACGTGCGCTACGCCGACTTCGACTGGCGCTACGTCGATATCCTGACGCGTGAGAAGGTCGACCTGGACATCGAGTGGCAGCGCGGCCCGCGCTTCCACCTGAGCCCGTACAAGCCGCCCGCGACCGGCACGGCCTGGGCCTGGCCCCAGCTCTCGGAGGCGCCCCTGGGCGCGGCCGCTACGCCGGACAGCAGTGGCTCCGACACCCCCGACTACGAGGGCAGCCCGGCCGAGAACCGGCGCGGTGCGCTCGGCACGGCCGGCGGGGTGCGGCTCTACTTCTACGAGCGCGAGCGCATGATCGCCGAGCGGGCCGCCGCGAGCATCGAGGCCTCCTATCGCTACCTGGCGACGCGCTTCGACTACGCGCCGCGCAAGACGTTCGCGTATTTCCTCTACAGCAGCTACATCGAGTTCCTGCAGACCGACCTCTTTCCGATCCAGGAGGGCGTGCTGGGCGTGACCAGCACCCGCAGCCTGGAGGTGACGCTGCCCTACTTCGGCGATCACCGCATGTTCGAGGACGTCTCCACCCACGAGCTTGCCCACGAGTTCACGATCCAGAAGCTGCTGAGCGTGGCCGAGCGGGCGAATGCGCCGGGGCCTCCGCTGCAGCAGATCCCGCTCTGGTTCATCGAGGGGCTGGCCGAGTACTACGCCAAGCGCGGGCTCGACGCCGAGACCGAGATGCTGGTGCGCGACATGATCGTGAACCCCAACGACGAGGGTCACGTGATGGGCGGCTTCTTCGAGGAGCGGTTGACCAGCGGGCTGTGGACCTACAAGGTCGGCCAAGCTCGCTGCGCCTTCCTCGAGGAGATCTACGGCGAGGGCACGATCCAGCGCATCCTCGAGGAGACGCCGCGACTCTTGCGCTCGGCCTCGCGCGGCGGCGTGAGCACCTTCCCCAAGCTGGTCGCCAAGGTCACCGGCGACCGCCCGGCGCGCATCGCCGCGCGCTTCGACCGCTGGGTGAAGCGCCGCGCCTTCCAGCAGTATCTTGAGACCAGCCAGGACCGCGTGGACATGGTGGTGATGACCGCGGTCGAGGGGCGGCTGCAAGCCCTGAGCGCGACGCCCAGCGGCCACGTGCTGATGTACCGCAGCATCGACCCCGACACCGGCAGCACCAGCCTGTACCTGCTGGACCGGCATGCGCCGGCGCAGACGGTGCACGTGGCGCGTGACGGCACCCCGGGCGTGGAGTCGCTGCACCCGGTCGCCGGCCGCAACTTCGACGTGGTGCACGGCAGGCTCGCCTTCGTCGCCCAGCGCGGCGGGCGCGACGTGGTCTACCTGCAGGACTACGCGCACGAGGTCGAGATCGAGCCGTGCGCGGAGAGCGGCGAGCGCGCGGCGCGGGTGTGCGGCTGGGACGTGGACCTGGACCTGGGCACGCGCCGCGCGGTCGAGGTGGGCAAGCGCGGTCTGCTCACGGTAGAGGCGGTGGCACTGTCGCCGGACGGGCGCCAGGTGGCGCTGATCGGGCTGGGCGAAAACGGCCAGAAGGACCTCTTCGTCACCACGCGCCTGGACGACGAAGAGTGGCTCTTGCTGCGCCTGACCAACGACGACCGCTCCGAGCGCGAGCTCACCTGGGGGCCCGACGGCATCGTCTTCAGCTCGGACGCCACCGGCCACGGCCACTTCAACCTCTTCCGGATCGACCCGGCCCTGCCGGGGCGCATCGAGCGGCTGACGCGCGATCCCCAGGACCAGTTCGACCCGGAGGTGCTCGAGGACGGGCGAGTGATGTTCGTCAGCTACGACGACGCCGGCGCCAACATCTACGAGGTCGCGGGCGGGCGGGTCCTGCGGCACACCGACCAGGGCGGCGGCCTGTTCGATGTCAGCCCCGGACCCGACGGCAGCATCTGGGCGCTGCACCATCACGGGCGCAAGCGCGTGCCGGTGCGCATCCACAAGCGCGCGCTCAAGGGCGAAGCGGTAGAGGAGGCGCCCGAGGACGGCGGCGCGGGTCCGATTCCGCGCACGCCGCTGCTGGTCGACCAGCAGTACGACCCACTGTCGATCAGCAACTGGCAGCCGGGCGGGCTCTTCGTGCGGGCGGGCTTCAGCGGCGATTCGGTATTCGGCAGCCTGGTGGTGAGCGCCCACGACCGGCTGCGCGACCACGGCCTGATCCTAAGCGCCTCGGTCTTCGGCGACTTCCAACGCACCGACGCGGAGCTCACCTACGTCAACCAGGAGAAGCGCGTGCTGTGGGGCACCGGCGTCTTCCACGACGTCAGCGCGCGCGTGGACACGACCTTCGACCGCAGCGACGACATCCGCTTCGTCTCCTACCAGCGCTTCTTCGGCGCGCAGGGCATCGCCCGCTACCCCTTCAGCCGCTTCTTCAACGTGCAGGGGGCACTGGCGGTGGGCGGCGCGGACTACTTCGTGACCGACCAGACCGGCGAGGCCCTGGCGGACCCGGAGCAGAACGACGCCGAGCGCGACCTGCTGACGCCCTGGGAGGCGGACAACGAGGGCATGCGCTTCAACACCGAGGCCACGGTCGGCATCGGCTACAGCACGATCGGCTACCACCGGGCCACGGGGCCGATCCGCGGGGCTTCGCTCCTGCTCACGCACTCCGTCGGCACACAGCCCTTCGACGACGTGACCTACCAGCAGAGCCGGCTGGACGCCGAGCAGTACGTGCGCGTGTCGGGCGCAGCCAACCTGCTCTTCCGCGGCGCCCTGGGCGCGACGGTCGGCAACCGCAGGGCGCCCCAGTTCTTCCTCTCGAGCTTCCACACCCTGCGCGGCGTGCCCTTCGCCGACACGGAGTTCCTGCTCGGGCGCGAGTTCTTCTACACCACGGCCGAGTTCCAGTTTCCGATCGTGACGTTCGTGCGCTTCCCGCTGATCGATCTCGAGGGCGTGCTGGCCGCGGACTTCGGCGGCGTGGGCAATGGAGTCGACGACCTCTGGGACCGCCGCGTTCTGGACCTGGTCTTCGGCGCCAACCTGGGCTTCGCGCCGATCGTGTTGCGCCTGCACTTTGCACAGCCGGTCGGGATCGGGGCCACGCTCCCGAACCAGGGCGACCTGACGTTCAATTTCTCGCTGGCCTGGCGCTATCGCTGAGCGCAGTGCCCGGGGGGCGCCAGCGGACGTGATCGCCAGGCGTCATCTGTCACGGGCGTGGTCCCGGGCCGCGCGTTGCCAGGCGCGTCGTTGCCAACGCACACATCATGGTGAATACTCCTACCCTCGGGGTCGTGTGTCGTAGAGGGCTGGTGGTTTCTCGATGCGTCTGGCTGATGTGTGGGTGCTAGGGGCGCTCGGCGCCGTGGCCGGCGCCTGTGCGACCGGCGCCGGCGATCCCGCGGGCGCCGACGACCGCATGTCGAGACTCGAGCAGCCGGACGCCTCCACGGCGCCGGCTCCGATGCCAAACCCTGCGGGCGATGACATGCCCGGCACGCCTGGCGGGGATGTCCCCGGCACCCCCGGTGGCGATCCCACCACCGACCTGTGCGGAGCAGGGCCCTGCGACCAGACCTGCTGCAACGACAAGTGCACCGACCTGATGACCGACGTGAACCACTGCGGTTCCTGTCGGATCGCGTGCCCGGCCGGCACCACCTGCAGCGATGGCATCTGCCAGTGCCCCGACCCGGACGAGGAGGTCTGCGACGGCGTCTGCGTCAACACGAAGACCGACGCGCTCAACTGCGGCTCCTGCATGCGCGAGTGCAACGCCCCGACCTCGTGCGAGGACGGCGACTGCCGCTGCCCAGGCGGTGGAAGCGGCGACACGATCTGCGGCGAGGCCTGCACCGACACCCAGACCGACGACGCCCACTGCGGCCGGTGCGACAACGCCTGCGAGGCGCCCGAGACCTGCATCGACGGCTCCTGCGGCTGCCCGGGTGGCGGCATGATCTGCGGCGACGAGTGCAAGATGACCGACAGCGACAACGAGCACTGCGGCATGTGCGACAACGCCTGCGAGTCGCCGACGGAGTGCAGAGCCGGCGAGTGCCAGTGCCCGAGCGCCGACGAAGTCTTCTGCGCTGGCGCGGGCGGCTGCATCACCACGGACTCCGATCCTGACAACTGCGGCGGCTGCGACATCAAGTGCAGCGACACCGAGGAATGCTGCAGCGGCTCCTGCGTGAACCCGATGGGCAACGACGTGATGAACTGCGGGTCCTGCGGCAACGTGTGCGGCAACAACGCCGACAACTGCACCGGCGGCATGTGCATGTGCGGGAGCAACCCCGCCTGCGACCAACCGCTCGCGATGGTGTGCAACGCCCTGTCGGTCTGCTTCGCGTTCTGAGTGTCGCTTGCGGCGACGGCCGGCGCGCTTATGGATCGCCCATGTCCGTGATTCACCGCCCCCTGGGGTTCCTCCTGTCGTTGCTCGGCGCATGCGCGACGGCGGGCGCACCCGAGCCCGCTGCACCTTCCGCCGACGTGGCACCGGCCGAGTCCGACGGGGCGCCCGTCGTCGCCATCCCCAACGGGGCCCAGCCCACACCGGAGATCACCACAGGCGGTCAACCCAGCGCGGAGCACCTGCAGGCCGCCGCCCGGCAGGGGATCCGCACCGTGATCAGCCTGCGACCGCTGGGCGAGGCCGGCAGCGAGGGCGAGCAGCAGCGCGTGGAGGAACTCGGGATGCGCTTCGTCTCGATCCCGATCGCCGGCGCCGCCGACCTGACCGAGGACAACGCCCGCAAGCTGGCGGAGGCGCTCGCGGCGGACGGCGCGCTGCCCGCCATCGTGCACTGCGGCAGCGGCAACCGGGCGGGCGCGCTGCTTGCGCTGAAGGCGTTCCTCGTGGACGGCGAGAGCCCCGCGGCGGCGCTCGACCTCGGCAAGCGAGCGGGGCTCACGAAGCTCGAGCCCGCCGTCCGCGAGCGCCTAGGGCTCTGAGAGGATCGACGACATTGTGCAGGGGTTGAACTTGCCCTTGCGCTTGCCCGACCCCGCGGAGCTGACGCGACGGCTTCCTGTCTCCCCGCGCAGGGGCAAGGGCATGGGCGGAACCCGCAACTCGCGACTAGCCTCCGTCCAGCAGCTCGCGTAGGCGCTGGAGGAGGGCCTCGGCCTTGAAGGGCTTGTAGAGGACGTCCTCGTCTTCGCGCTGGGGGCCCTCTTCGTCGCCGGCGTAGCCGGAGACGAAGAGCACGGGGAGCCCTGGGCGGGTTTCATGGAGGTGCCGCGCCAGCTCGCGGCCCTGCATGCCGGGCATGACCAGGTCGGAGATCACCAGGTCGATCCCGTCATCGTCCCGGGCCAGGGTGAGGGCCTCCTGTCCGCTCGCGGCGGTGGCAACCTCGTACCCGGCACCCGCCACGATGCGGGCGACGAGGCGGCGGACCGGCGCTTCGTCCTCGACGATCAGGATGCGTTCGTTGCCGCCCGGCGCGGCATCGCTCTCGCGCGGCTCCACGACGCGCGCGGGCACGCTGGACAGGGGCAGGAAGAAGCGCACCGTGGTGCCGTGGCCGCGCCGGCTCTCGAGGGCAACCGTGCCGCCGTGTCGCTGCACGATCCCGTACACCACCGACAGCCCCAGGCCCGTACCGGTGCCGGCCGGCTTGGTCGTGAAGAAGGGCTCGAAAGCCCGCGCCTGGACGTCAGCGCTCATCCCCGCGCCACGGTCCTCGACCAGGACCTCGACGTAGCCGCTATCGCTGGGCTCGAGGTGCTGTTGACGCAGCTCGTCGGGATCGTTCACGCGGCGCGTGGCGACACGGATCGCGCCGCCCTCGGGCATGGCGTCGCGGGCATTGATGCAGAGGTTGATCAGCACCTGCTCCAGCTGCCCCTGGTCGCCGAGCACCGCGCCCACCTCCTCGTCCGCGTCGAAGCTCAGCTCCACGCGCTCGCCGAGCATGCGCTGCATCAGCGCCGTGAGGCTGCCGGCGACCTCATTGATCGGCAGCCGAACGGGCTTGAAGGGCTGGCGATGACCGAAGGTGAGCAGCTGACGCGTGAGGGCCGCGCCGCGCTCGGCGGCGGTGCGCATCTCCGAGATCAATTCCTCCTGGGGCTCCTGCTCCGAGGCCGCCAGGTCCAGGTTGCTGAGCATCACCTGCAGCAAGTTGTTGAAGTCGTGGGCCACCCCGGCCGCGAGCTGGCCGATGCTCTCCATGCGCTGGGCGTGGCGCAGGTACTCCTCGTCCTGCTTGCGCTCGCTGATGTCGAGGAAGGTGACGACCGCACCGCTTACCTGGGCGTCCGGCCCCTTGACCGGGACCGCGCGAAAGACCGCCCACGACACCTGCCCATCCGGCCGTCGCACGCCGATGGTGACGGCCGGCTGCGGCTCGCCGGTCATCAGGGCCTTGGTGACCGGGTACTCCTCGACGCCGCAGGGGCTGCCGTCCTCGAAGATGGTCTCGGGCTCGAAGTCGGCGGTGTACTTGCTCGTCAGCTCGTCGTAGCTCAGCCCCAGGATGCGCAGAGCCTCCCGGTTTGCCGCATGGATCGAGCCATCTATCAGGACGTGCACGAAGCCACCCGGCACGGCCTCGATCAGCCCCCGGTTGAGCGCCTCCGCGTGTTGCAGAGCGAGCTCGGGTGGGTTGTCGTCGTTCCCCATGACCAGCGGCGCCATGGTACCCCATTTCACCCGCGCGCCGATGTAGAACCTCGGGGACACAATCGTGGCACCCGCGGGCCGTCGGGCTATGATTGCGGCGTGGCGCAGGCTCGCAAGCGGGTCGTGATCGTCGGCGGAGGCTTCGCCGGTCTCAATGCGGCCAAGGTCCTGGGCAACCTCCCCGAGCTGGAGCTGGTGTTGGTGGACCGGCGCAACTACCACCTCTTCCAGCCGCTGCTCTACCAGGTCGCCATGGCGGGGCTCAGCCCGGCCGACATCGCGCGCCCCATCCGCACGCTGCTGTCCGGCCACCGTAACCTGCGCGTGATCCAGGGCCAGGTCGACGGTATCGACGTGTGCGCGCGCAAGGTGAGCGGCGACTTCGGCCAACTCGACTACGACTACCTGCTCCTCGCGACCGGAGCGCAGCACGCCTACTTCGGCAACGAGGCTTGGGAGCCCCACGCGCCGGGGCTCAAGACGCTCGAGCAGGCGACCGAGATCCGGCGCCGCGTGCTGACCGCCTTCGAGAAGGCCGAGCGCACCGACGACCCGGAAGAGCGCAAGCGCCAGCTGACCTTCGCGATCGTCGGGGGCGGGCCCACTGGCGTCGAGCTGGCCGGAGCGATCGGCGAGATGAGCCGCTTCACGCTCGCGCGCGACTTCCGCAACGTGGACCCGAAGCTCACGCGGGTGATCCTGATCGAGGCGGGCGAGCGCATCCTGCCGAGCTTCGACGCGGCGATGACCGCGCGCGCGACCCGCGATCTGGAGACGCTCGGGGTCCAGGTCTGGACGCGCAGCCGCGTCACCTCGATCGACGACGAGGGCCTGTCCGTGGGCGAGGAGCGCCTGGCAACGGCGACGGTGCTGTGGGCCGCGGGCGTGCGCGCCTCCGGGCTGGGCGAGCAGCTGCCGGCCGAGCGCGACCGCGTGGGCCGCGTCAAGGTCGAGGGGGATCTCTCGATCGCCGGGCACCCGGAGGTCTTCGTGCTCGGCGACCTGGCCCTGGTCTTGGACCACGACGGCAAGCCTCTGCCCGGCGTGGCGCCGGTGGCGCTGCAGCAGGGACGACACGTGGGCCGTCTGATCGAAAGCGAGCTGAAGGGCAAGGCGCGCGCGCCCTTCCGCTACCTGGACAAGGGGCAGATGGCCACCATCGGCCGCAGCCGCGCGATCGTGGATGCACCGGGCCTGCGCCTGCGCGGCTGGCTGGCGTGGGCGGCGTGGCTGCTGATCCACATCTACTACCTGAGCGGCTTCCGCAACCGCTTGCTGGTGCTGATCCAGTGGGCCTTCTCCTACGTGACCTTCGGGCGCGGCGCGCGCCTGATCGTGGAGAAGGGCTGGCGCTCCTATCCGGACGACGAGCCCGGCTCGAAGGACGAAGCGGCCTAGCCCGGATCGCTCACCAGCGCTTCGCGCTCGCGAGCGATCCGGGCTAGCAGTGCTGGCGCAGCGTGCACGCTGGGGCGATGATGGGGCCGATGGCGCGCTATCGACTCACGGAGCGGCACATCCGCACGGCGCTCGACGCGGCCGGCGCGGTCGATGCGGACGTGGCGCGGGCGGTGGCGGCGGTAGGATATCCGGAGCCACGGCGGCGCCCTCAGGGCTTCGAGACCCTGCTGCGCGTGATCGTCGGGCAGCAGGTGTCGATCCACGCGGCCGCGAGCATCTACGGCCGGCTGATGGACGCCCTGGGGGAGGACCGCAGCCCGGCGCGCCTGCTGCGCCTGCGCGAGACGACCCTCAAGAAGGCCGGCTTGTCGCGCCCCAAGGTGCGCTACGCACGCGAGCTATCGCGGGCACTGGTCGACGGGACGCTGGACCTGGAGGCGCTGCCGACGCTCGGCGACGAGGACGCGATGGCGCAGATCCAGGCGGTGCCCGGCTTCGGTCTGTGGAGCGCGCAGATCTACGTGATGTTCAGCCTCGGGCGCACCGACGTCTGGCCCAAGGCGGACGTCGGGCTGCTCAACGGGCTGCAGAAGATCAAGCGGCTGCAGGAGCGGCCCTCGCCCGCGGAGGGCGACGCCCTGGTCGAGGTGTTGCGGCCGCATCGCAGCGCGGTGGCGCTGCTGGCCTGGAAATGCGCCCACAGCCCGGCGCTCTAGCGACGCCTTCGTTCGCCGAAGACAGGCACAGCGTACCGGGCCGCCTCATCAACGGTTGGTCGGGTGGGGGGTGAGGGCGGCGGTTCGGGGACGGACTGTTTAGAGA
>JAPPOT010000635.1 GCA_028817855.1 Myxococcales bacterium | reverse complement strand
GTCATCATCTCGTCGGCGGCCTCGAGCGCGCGGTCGACGATCGCGCGGCAGTCGTCGATCATCGGCGCCATCTCGGTCATCTTGCAGTCGCCGCCGCGCGGGTATTGCAGCGTGTCAGGCACGAGGATGTCGTTGCCGCCGCCGGTCATGACGACCGTGGTGATGTCCGCGTCCTCGGCGATCGCCTGGTCGAGCTGCGGCGGGATGAAGCCGATGCCGCCGCTGCCCATCGCGTAGCCGCCAACCGCGTAGTTGCGGAAGGTCTGCCCGGCCTCGGCAAAGAGATCGCCAGGGAAGGTGTGGCTCACCCAGTTGATGTAGGAGTCGCCGATTAGGATGACCTGGCTCGGGTCCTTCAGACACGGGGGCCGCCGGGTCTGCGGCGCCGGGTCGTCTGCGTTGGCCGTGGTGGCTTCGGGCGTCGAGTCGTCGGCGGCCGTGTCGGCGCTGGGGGCCGGGGCGGCGGGCGCCGCGTCGTCGGGGGCGTCGCCGGTGCTCGCCGCATCGCTGCCGGTGTCCACGTCGCCGGTCGTCGCCGCCGGGGCCGCGGCGCCCATGCCCGCGGCACCTCCGCTCGGCGTTGCGTCCTGCGTATCGGTCGCCGGAGAGGCGGAAGGGTCGGTCCCGCCCAGCGGCGAGCCACCGGAGCTGGTCTCGCTCGCACACCCCACCATGCCCAGCAGTGCCCCGACGACCAAAAACTTCAATCGAATCAAATACATGGCACCCCTCGGACGTCAAAAATAACTGATCGATTAGTTTATTAACGTCTCTAGCCCTGCGAGTCAAGCCAGCGCGGCCCGATCAGAGGAAGAGGGTGCCTTCCAGCAGCTCGACGAAGCCGGCCACCGCGGCCTCGGCGTGGTCGCGCGGCATCGTGCCGCCGTGGATCGACAGCCCGATCATCCCAGCGATGAAGACGGCGACCGCCTTCTCGGCGTTGTCGCGGGAGATCTCGCCGTTGTGCTTGCCCCGTGTCACCACCTCGACGATCAGCTCGTAGAACGCCCCCGGCTGGGCCGCCATCGCCTCCGCCAGCTCGGGATGGCGCTGCAGCTCCACCGGGATCGACGCCATGAAGCGCGTGGGGCCGACGTGCTGCTCGATCGTGAGCTGCTCCTTCACGATCGCCGACAGCGCGGCACGCGCCGTCGGCGCGGACTCGGCTGCCGCGCGCAGCCGCGGCATCAGCTGATCGATCGTCTCCTCCACCACCGCGACCCACAGCTCGGTCTTCGACGCGAAGTAGCCGTAGATCGCCCCGGCGGTCACACCGGCGCCCTCGGCGATCGCCCGATTGGTCGCGCGCTCGTAGCCCACCCGCACGAACTGCTCGAGCGCCGCCGCGACGATGTCCGCCCGCGTCTGCTCGCTGGACTTTCCTGGTGGCCTTCCTACGCGCGCCATCGGCCGACCCTACCACCGCGAGGGCCGGGACCGCAGGTGTGCTCGGCGTCGCGCTGCACGCCCGCGATCCGTCCCGAGATGCGACCGCGAGGTGTCAAGGTGGGTCGGACTCCGCTTGCCGCAGGGTCTCGGTCACCAGCGCGTCGAAGGGGGACTCGAGCGCCTCGCCGACCTGCGCCGCCAGCCCGGCGCCGAGCTTCATCAGGCCTTCCCGATCTCCTTCGAGGGCCACGACTGCGGCGCTTCCCTTCGCGCCCGGCAGCAAGAGGAGGCGGTAGATGCGGTGCTCGTCCTCGCCGGCGGTGGGGACCCGCAGCTGCCGCTGTGTGCCGGCGCGTCCGTGCGTCAGGAACTCGCCCATGGCTTGCTCGAGGGCCGCGGCCGGCTCGCGCGGGGACAGCCGTGCCACGAGCGCTGGCTCCGGGTCGCCGGGCGTCATCATGTAGCCGCAGGAGGCGCCGGCGGACTGGGCGATCACGCGCAGCGCATGCAGGGCGCGCCGGTCGGGGTCCTCGACCCGCGTCAGCACGTGTGTCACGAGGTCAGCCTGGGGCCCGTCCCGCGGTTGATCGACCGCGGTGTCCTCCGCGCTGCTGGTCTCGAGCGTCTCCATCAACTCCAGGGTGCTCCGCGATGCGATCGCCGAGACCCGATCCACGTGGGCGGCAAGCGTGGGACTGCCCGAGGCGCGCGCCACCTCCGCCATGGCTTGCAGCGCCTCGCGCAACGCGTCGCGGTCCTTCGTACGCTGGGCGAGGCGCACGCGGTACTCGTGCAGGGTCGCCACCACCGTGGGCTCGTCGCTGGCGCCCAGTCGGGCCTCGGCCTGCTGGAAGAGTCGGTTCGACTCCTCCGTGTTGCCGCAGGCTCCCTCGGCGAGCGCGAGCGCTCCCTCGAGTGGCATGTACATCGCGAAGTAGCGGCGATCCTCCTCGTGCACGGCGTTCCACGCATCGCGGCAGATCTCGCGCGCTTCCTGCGCGCGATCGAGCTCCACGAGCGCGGCCCCGACTACGGCGTAGGCCATCGCCCAGCCGGCGATCGAGTGCGGCGGATGGCGCGCGATGAACTCGGCTCCGAGCTCCACCGCCCGGGCGTGCTCGCCGCGCGAGTAGTGGTAGCCGGCGCGAACCATGTCGCGCATCGCGATCAGGGCGGGGTCGACGACGGCCGCCTTTTCGAGATGGTCGAGCGCGCGCCGCACGGCCACGACGTTTCCGTAGACCGCGCCTGCGCCACCTTCCAGCGGCAGCGCGAAGGCGCGAACCTGCCAGACCGAGCCACCCTGGATGCCGTGCAGCTCGATGCGGTGGCGCGTGGCCTCGGCTTCTTCCCAGCGCCCGCGCACCAGGTAGTAGACCATCCGCACGCGCTCGGCGGCCACCACGGCCAGCGCGCTGCCCCGGTCCTCGAGCTGCTGCGCCAGCTCGAGGCCGCCCGGGCCGGCCTCGTAGCTGCGGTACATGCTGCGCATCAGCAGCGCTCCCACGAATAGCTCCTCGATGTCTTCGGCCGTGATGCCGGGGGTGCGGCGCGCGTCGAGCTTGCTGACACGCTCCTGGGTGAGCGCGTGGCGCTGCGCGACCTCGTGCTCCTTGCCCAGGGGCTGCATCGCGAGCGTGCGAGCGAAGGTCGCCGACAGCGAGGCGCCGGGGACGCGCGCGCTCGCGAGCGGGTCGGTGAAACGCACCAGCACGGCCGCTCCCTTTGCGTTGACCGTGAACGCCCGGACCGCCGCAGTCGCCACCAGGGCGCGGCCGAAGCACACCAGCGAGCGCACCATCGTGGGTGGGCGCAGCGCCCGCGGAGAAAACAGTCGCTGCAGCTGCGTCAGCAGCAGCGACAGCAGGGTGGCGACGGGCGCCGGCAGCCAGCGCACCCACCGCCCGGCCCGCTCCAGGCCGCTGACGCGATAGAGCGTCGCCAGGGTCTCGTGGGCGTAGCGGTTGGTCAGCTCCGGGTTCCAGAGGTACCCGAGGTTGACCAGGTGGGAGGCCAGCTCGAGCCGCGCGGCGAGTGGCTCCGCGTGGCGCTCGAAGATCTGGAGCGCCCTCTCCATGGCGCGCGCCGCGTGCTCCTTGCCCGTGGCGCTGCGGATGAGCCTCGGGCCGACCCGCGCGAGAATCCGCGCGCCCTCGAGCTCGCGCTCGGTGTGGCTGAGGTGCCAACCGCCGCGCAGGTTCCGGTAGTCGTCGCGGGAGCCAGGCTCGAGCAGCACCTCGGCCAGCGCCGCGTGGAGCTTGCGGCTTCGGCGCGGGTCGTCCTGTGGGTCGACCGCCGCGCGGGTGGCGTCGAGCGTGAACGACACCACGCTGCCGGCCGCGTCGAGCAGACCCCCGTCGATCAGCTCGAGCGTCGCGTCGCGCGCCACCTCGGGGGGCAGGCCGCTGGCCCGCTCGAGCAGCGCGGCCTCCGCGCTCTGCCCGTGGCAGGCCAGCAGCTGCGCGATCGTCTGGGCCGCGTCGCTCAACGACGACAGGTGCATGCTCAGCGCGCGGTGCAGCTCCTGGGGTGCATCCTCCGTGATCGGCGTGTCGGGCAGGGTCCAGGTTCCACGCGCGTAGCGCACCACGCCGCGATTCGCGAGATGCCGCATCAGCTCGATGGTCATGGCGGGGTTGCCGCGCGCGTTGCGGAAGAGCCAGCTCGCCACGTGCCGCACGTTCGGCACGACGCCAAAGGACGAGGTCACCTGCTGGAGCGTCTGCGCCTCGTTCAGGGCCGACAGGACGATGTGCGGGGAGGCGTCCGCAAAGGCCTCGTAGGCTGCGCCCGCGATGTCGGCGGCGTCGGGCCCGCTGGTCGCGAGCACGAGCATGGGCAGCTCCGGAGCGCGCAGGGCGAGCGCCGCGATGAAGGCGCTCGAGAAGGGGTCCGCGTGGTCCAGGTCGTCGACCGCGACCAGCAGCGGCCGGCAGCGCGCGACCCGCTCGAACCACGCCCCCAGGGCCTCCTGCGTGACCACGTCGGGATCGGCTCGGTCTAGCCCCGGCTCGAGCAGTCGCTCGAGCACCGCATGGTCGCCGTCCATGGCCTCGCGTGCCTCGTTGGGTGCGGCGGTCAGCAGCTC
>JAPPOT010000039.1 GCA_028817855.1 Myxococcales bacterium | reverse complement strand
CGTGGCACACCATCACCTTCGCGCAGGCGCTCGCCCAGCAAGACGCAGGCAGCCTGGTCGCCGTCGTCGCAGCGAGGCTCCAGCGTCTCCGGTGCGTTGTCCTTGTCGCCGGTGCTCGTCATGTTTTCGTCATCCGCGCTTGCCGGCGGCGATGGCGGCTTCGTGGGCTGTCGCAGCGCTTCCTGCGCTACGGGCTTCGTGTCGGGCTCCTGCGAGCAAGCAAGGGCGCTTGCGACAACCAGCCATATTGCACGCGAGAAAGACGGCACAACGGAAGTCTTTCCCATCTCGGCGGCATTGCCCAAACAAACGCGCCCCGAAAAGTTCGGCTATGCGAGCGGCATACACTGTCGGAAAGCAGCCCCCCGGGTGCGCCCGCCTTTCCACTTGAGTGCTCGGAATCGATCTCGAATACTTATACAGGCTGTATGTCCAAGGCGTTCGACGAAGAGATCACGGCCGAGCACCTGCCGAGCGTGTGCGGCGCCAGCGGGGTGCATCAGACACCGACCGAGCCGGCCCCGTATCTCGAGGAGCCGGAGCCGGCGGAAAGCTTGCTCGGAAGCATCCCGCTCAGCGCGTTGAGCGCTGACTTTCAACCGCTCGTCGATCTACGCAGTGGCGAGACAGCGGGGTTCGAGGCGTTGCCGCGCGTACGCTCGGAGGGCTTCAACGACGCCGCCGAGCTGTTCGCGCGCGCCAGCTTCGAGAAGACCATCGGCGAGCTCGGCCGCCTCGTGCGCGAGATCGCATCGCGCGAGTGCATCGGTACCGCCCTCTACGTCAGCGTCCATCCGGGCGAGCTCAAGTACGGCAACCTCGTCCGCCCGGACGATCCGATCGCCCTGCACGACGCTCCCGTCTGGCTTCAGTTCTCGCAGCCGAGCTTCGCGACCTTGGGAACGCAGATCGTGCAGGAGCTCGCCGGCCGCAGCGACGTCTCGGTGGTGCTCGACGACTTCGGCGCCGGGCCGGCCACCCTCAAGCAGGTGATCGAGCTCTCGCCAGCGGCGATCAAGATCGACAGCGAGCTGATCGCCGGCCTCGACCGCAGTCGTCGCAAGCGCCTCGCGGTTTCCGGAATCGCGGCGCTGTGCGAGGAGCTCGGCGCGGTTGCGATCGCCAAGGGCGTTGACTGCCAGGCCGAGATGGAGGCCGTGATCGACTGCGGCATCCAACTGGCCCAGGGCTATCTCCTGGGCGAGCCGGCCCCCCTGCCAGCGATCAGCATCTGGCCGCCCAAGTAGCGCTTCGCAAAGACAGTCCCAGACGCGAAAACGGCCGCGGACCCGAAGGACCGCGGCCGTTTCGCGATGGATGCGCGCGGGGCGGCATCCCCTATCGAGCCCGGTGGCTCAGACCATGTCCTTCATCTTCTTGAGCGGACGGATCTTGATCACGGTGCGAGCGGGCTTGGCCTTGAACATCTGCTCCTCGCCGGTGAAGGGGTTGACGCCCTTGCGTGCGGGCACCGCCTTCTTGCGCTGGGTCGTGATCTTGAACAGACCGGGCATGGTGAACGTGCCTGCGCCGCGCTTCTTGATGTGGCGCTCGATGAGCCCCGAGAGCTCCTCGAAGACCGCACCGACTTCCTTCTTGGAAAGACCCGTGTTGTCAGCGATCTCGCTGAGGATCTGGGTCTTGTTCATCGCATCAGCGATCGCGGTTGCCTTCGCCATTTGTCATTCCTTCGGAAAGGGTTGCTCTGCACTCTCGATCTATCGCGAACCGATTTTCCCTCGCCCTGACGCCCACATGTGGGACACCAGAACCACCCGCCTCTCGACTGCTGGAGCCCGGATGCGAAGAACGGCTCTGGGCGAAGGAATGACAGAGCCGCCGGACGCCGTGCAAGCACAACGTGCCCCAAATCCCCTAAAACAAGCCAAAAGCGCGCACTCAGGGTCGAAAAGCCCTAAATTTGTAGGGTTTGATGCACCCCAACTAGATCGCGTTCGGTGCTCATAGCGAATTTCGGCGCTTCCCCGGGACGCTTTCCGAGCGGCGCGCCGCGCCCAAATTGCTGCACAGGGGGCCCACCGCGGACTACAATGGCGGCCCACTCCACCCGCGGAGGAAGTCCATCCCCTTCGGCAAGTACGAGCTGCTGGAGCGCATCAACATCGGCGGTATGGCTGAGATCCTCAAGGCGAGGGACAGCGACCAGGCCGGTGCGCCCGTCATCGCGGTCAAGCGCATCCTGCCGCATCTGACCGAGGATCAGCAGTTCGTCACGATGTTCCAGGACGAGTCGCGGGTGCTCGCCCAGCTGCACCACGACAACATCATCGAGACCTTCGAGGTGGGGCAGGTCGCCCACCAACCCTTCATCGCGATCGAGTACGTCTTCGGGCAGGACGCGCGCATGCTCTTCCATCGCTCGCGTCGCAACGAGCACACGGTCCCGATCCCGATCGCGTGCTACATCGTCGCGCAGGTCTGCGCGGGTCTGGACTATGCCCACGAGCAGACCGACGACGGCGGTGCGCTCTTGGGGCTCGTTCATCGCGACGTCTCGCTCCAGAACGTGCTGCTCTCCTACGATGGCGCCGTCAAGCTCACCGACTTCGGCATCGCGATGAGCGCGGAGAACGTCGCGCGCACCGAGGCCGGGATCGTCAAGGGCAAGTTCGGCTACATGTCCCCGGAGCAGATCCGTGGAGAGCCGCTCGACCGCCGCAGCGATGTCTTCGCGACCGGCATCTGTCTGTATGAGCTGCTGACCAGCGAGCGCCTCTTCTCGGGCGATAGCGACTACGCGGCGGTCGAGCGTGTGCGCAATGTGGACATCGAGCCGCCGAGCCGCTTCAACCGGCAGATCCCGTCCGCGCTCGAGTCGATCGTGATGAAGGCGCTGGCCAAGCATCCTCGCGACCGCTACCAGAGCGCCGGCGACATGCGGCAGGCGCTGCTCGGCTTCATGCAGGGGGCGGCCTATGGCTGCACCGCGGCGGACCTCTCCAGCTACCTGCACGACGTCTTCTCCGAGGAGCTGAAGAAGCAGCCCACGCCCGACACCCTGCTCAGCACGGTCAAGGACTCCCATGCCGAGGGCACGGGGCTCGCGGCATTCGACAACCTCGACCCGGTCAGCACCGTGAGCTCGCTGCACGACCCGGAGCCGGAGCCGGCGCCCACCCCAGCGCCGATGTCGCAGGCGCCCCATCGGGGGCTCGCGCCGTCGGGGGGGCCGTCGGTCCCGCCCCTGGTGCCGCGCCGCGAGTCGATCCCGCCGGCGCACGGGATGGCACCCGCGGCCGCGACCGCACCGACGGAGCCGGACATCGATTGGCATCCACAGGAGCTGGTGCCGGCCGAGGATGCCCTCGGTGCGATCGAGCCGCTTCCGGACACGATGGAGCCTGGCGATGACGATGTGACGCGCCAGATCGAGGTCAGCCGCACGGTCCCTGGCGGCGCGCTTTCCGATTCGGGCGTGCGTGACGGCAACCCGTCGCCTTTCGGCGCCCCGTCGCCGTTCGGTGCCCAGTCACCGGCGCCCGGGGGGGTCACGCCGGTAGCCGGTGCGGTGACGCCGGTGGGCGGATCGATACCGCCCGCCACGGGCTCTCAGGGGCCCGATACGGCACCGGTGGCCGTGAGCGTGGCGCCCGCAACACGCACGACGATGCCATCGGCGCCGCGCGCGCCCTACGGCGCGATCGTCGGCATCGTGGCAGCGATCATCGCGGTGATCGCGGGTGGTCTCTTCTTGACCCGCGGCGCCCAGCCCGGCGTGGTCCACCTGACGACGAAGCCCGCGGACGTCCGGGTGACGGTCAATGGTGAGCCCGTCAGCACTACCAGCAGCCCCTTCGTGCTGGCCGATCTGGAGCCCGACGTGGACCACCAGATCGAGGTCGCGAGGGAGGGCTACACCTCCTGGAACACCCGACTGATGCTGCGGTCGGGCCAGACCCTGGAGCTCCCCCTCGTCACCCTGGAGTCGGCGGCACAGGAGGAGGCTGTCGCGGCGGCCGGCGAGAGCGCGGCGGAGGAGCCCGCCGCGTCACCCGCCAAGCGTCCGTCCGTGCGGAAGGCGCGCACGAAGCCGCGGGCCGCGCCGAAGAAGAAGAAGAAGCCCAGCGGAGGCACGGCCAGCGCGAAGAAGCCGCGCAAGCCCAAGCAGGCCGCCAGCACGGGCGGTGGAGGCTTTGGCACTTTGCGGCTGAACTCGCGGCCGTGGAGTCAGGTCACCGTCGACGGTCGCCGCGTGGGCAACACCCCGCAGATGAACCTGCGGCTCAGCGCCGGCTCCCACACCATTCGCCTGCACAACCCCGACTTCGGCCTGAAGAAGACGCTCAAGGTGAAGATTAGGGCGGGCGAGGTCACCACCAAGATCATCTCTCTTCAATAGTCGGGCCCGTAAGGGCCCGACCCGGGGGGGGGTGGCCCCCCCCCCAACCCCCGCGGGGGGGGCGGCAGCACGGCGCCCCCCCCCACGGCAGAGCGGGGGGGGCGGGGCGCGGGAGGGGGAGGGGG
>JAPPOT010000551.1 GCA_028817855.1 Myxococcales bacterium | reverse complement strand
GTGTGGGCGACAGCTCCCGCCTGTCGGTACGCATCGCCCTCGACGGCGGCGGGCGTGTGACCGACGCCACCGTCTCGCCCGCGAGCCTCGGCCAGGGTCCCGCCGGCGGCTGCATCGCGACGGCCGTGCGCAAGATGCGCTTCGGCAAGCAGCCCCAGGCCGTCGCCTTCCGCGTGCCCCTGACCGCGCGTCGCAACCCGTGAGCGCAGCGCGAGCTAGAAGCGCGCGCCCATGAGCGCGATCGCCCCGTCGCGCCGCGGCGCCACCCGCACCCACGGATCCATGCCGCGCTTCGGCGGCGGCCGGCTCCGCTGCTCGTCGGGTTCGTAGACGAGGATGCTCACCGCACCGTGGGTGGTGAAGCCGAGGGCAAGGAGGGGAGCCGCAGGGCCGTCCTCGAACGGGCCGTCGAGCCAGAGGATGCCCCACGCCACGCCGAGCCCGATCTCGAGCCCCGCCAGGGGCGGGCGGATCACCTCCCCGCGCACCGCGTAGACCAGGTCAGCCACCGCCATCGGCCCTGTGCCGAGCACCACCACCGTCCCCAGAAACCAGTTCTCCGGCGCGCGGAAGGTCGGCACGCCGCTGGCCCGGACGCGCTCCGGCGCCACCAACCAGACCCCGGCGCACAGCGCGAGGGTCGTCCACAGGGATGCTCGTCGTCGCATACCGGGTACCGATGCAGCATGCGGGCCAAATTTCGGCCGTTTGTACTAAAATCAAAAACCAGCGTGAAATCAGGTTATTGCACGGCGTGCCTCGCCCCATGGGCAGGCCGTGGCGGCACGGATACCGCCGCGCATACCGTGCCCGCGGAATCCGCGCGCCCTCACAGCAGCAGCGACAGGCCGATCGCGGCGCTGGAGAAGGTCACGCGGTCGTCCTCGTCCGCCATCTCGGTCGCGCCCAGGCCCAGGTGCAGCGAGCCCTGCTCCTGCCCGTCGGACCGCAGGGGCACCCGCAATCCCACACCGACCTGGACACCCACAGTCGTCTTGGGCGTGTCCCGCAGGGTCTCGAGCTCGTCCGTATCCTCGTCGAGCTCCTCACCCAGCACGACCGCGCGCGGATAGACCGGCAAGCTGGCGTAGCCGCGCAGCGCGATGAATGGCACCAGCCAGCGATTCTCGTAGGCCAAGGTCGCGCCCAGCGCCGGCGCCGCAAATCCGCCCCCCGCCGACACCCCGAAACCACCGCCGGCCTCCAGCGACAGGTGGCGGAAGGCGCCGTAGCGCACCCCGCCATGCAGGGCGTAAATGTTGGGGTGTGTGTCGACGCCCTCGTCGTCGATCACGCGCAGCACGGTGCCCTCGCCGGTCGCCTCCCAGCGTCCATCCACGGAGACCCGCACGCGCCCGCCGATCGAGCTCAGGTCCGGCCCGAAATAGGCCCCGTGCGCCCCGGCTTCCAGCGCCACGCTCGACTCGCCCGACTCGAGCACGGTCGCCGAGTCGAGCGGTAACGCGCGCGTGGGAGGCGAGTACACCCGATGCGAGCATGCGACCGCGGCCAGCCCCAACACCAGCATGCACGCGCGCCCCATCGCACCATGGTCGGCCATCGCCGCGCGTGCGGCAAGCGCCCACATCTCTTGGCGAATTGCCCCACGCAGGCGCGCCGGCTACGGTTGTCTTTGTGACCCTCCGCGCACCCCTCCTGCTGGCCCTGCTGGCCGCCCTTGCTTGCAACTCCACCTCCAACTCGAGCGCCGGACCGGCCGTCCGCAGCGCCGACGCGGTCCAGACCGCCGTGCCGGCCCCCGAGCCGAGCATCGCACTGCCGCCCATCCCGGCGGCCGATCCGCGCGAGAAGCTGATCGCCCTGGGCGTGCGCGAGATGCTCCAGGTCACGCACCTGCGCGCCCGTGCGATCGACGACGCGGTCGCCAGCGAGGCCAGCAAGCGCTTCATCGAGGGACTCGATCCCCAGAAACTCTTCCTGCTCGCGCCCCAGGTGACGGAGCTGGAGCGCCGCGCCTCCCTGCTCGACGATGAGCTCAAGTCGGGCGACCTGCGGACCGCACGGCTGGGCGCCGTCCTGATGGAGGAGCAGCGCAAGAAGGTCACCACCATGGTCGCGCAGCTGCTCGCCAAGCCCTTCGACTTCTCGATCGACGAGAGCCTCGAGACCGACCGCGACAAGCGCACCCACGCCCAGGACGACGCGGCCCTACGCGACCTCTGGCGCCGTCACCTCAAGCGCCAAGTGCTCGAGCGCGTCGCCAGCATGCGACGCGCCTCCGAGAAAGAAGCCGAGGCCGAGAAGAAGGGCGAGACCAAGAAGGACGAGGCCAAGAAGGACGAGGCCAAGAAGGACGAGGAGCACGCGAAGCGGCGCAAGGACATCCTGCCCAAGACCGATCCCGAGCGCCACGAGAAGGCGCGCAAGGATCTGGCCACCAACTACGAGGGTCGTTTCAAGCGCCTGGCCACGCCGCGCCCACTCGAAGCCGTCGAGACCTTCGTCAACGCCCTGGGCGGCGTCTTCGGTCCGCACACGCACTACCTGGCGCCGGAGGAGCAGGCGAACTTCGAGATCCAAATGAGCGGCTCCCTCGAAGGCATCGGCGCGGTGCTCACCGAGAGCGACCACTACATCGAGATCCGCGAGGTGGTCCCCGGCGGCGCGGCCTGGCGCCAGGGCGAGCTCGATGCCGGCGACCTGATCCTGTCGGTGCAGCAGGATGGCGAGGACCCGGTCGACGTGATCGACATGCGCCTGAGCGACGTCGTCAAGATGATCCGCGGTCCCAAGGGCACGGTCGTGACGCTGTCGGTGCGCAAGTCCGACGACCGCGTCGCCGCGATCTCGATCACCCGCGACGTGATCGTAGTCGAGGCCTCCTACGCGCGCGGCGCCCTGCTCGACCTGGGCGCCGGCTACGATCCGGTCGGCTACATCTTCCTGCCCAGCTTCTACGGCAACACCCGCGCGCGGCGCGGCGCGACCCCGGAGCGCAACGCCACCGACGACGTGCGCGCCCTGCTCCAGAAGTTCAACCAGCGCAAGGTCGCCAGCGTCGTGCTCGACCTGCGCGGCAACGGCGGCGGCCTGCTCAGCCACGCCAACGACATCACCGGCCTCTTCATCAAGGACGGCCCGGTGGTCTCGGTGCGCGGCTCCGATGGCCGCAGCCAGACCCTCCACGACGAAGACCCCAAGGTCTACTTCGACGGGCACTTGATCGCGCTGGTCGACCGCTTCAGCGCCTCCGCGTCCGAGATCCTGGCCGGCGCCCTGCAGGACTACGGCCGCGCGCTGGTGGTCGGCACCGGCCCGACCCACGGCAAGGGCACGGTGCAGACGCTCGTCGATCTGGATCGCGTGCTGCCGCACAAGGGCAAGTCCCTGGGCGTCCTCAAGCTCACCACCCAGCAGTTCTTCCTGGTCGACGGCGAGTCCACCCAACAGCGCGGCGTGCAGCCCGACGTGCTGCTGCCCGATCCGGTCTCCTACGTCGAGTCGGGCGAGCGCTTCCTCGACAACGCCGTGCCCTGGACCACGATCGAGCCCCTGCGCCACGAGCCCTGGAAGCGCGCCAGCTGGGACCGCCGCGTCCTGGCCGCGGCCAGCCAGTCCCGCCAGAGCGCGCAGGCGGTCTTCGGCACGATCAAGGCGCGCGGCGCGCACCTCGAGAAGCGCCGCGAGGACACGGTGGTGCCGCTCGAGGCCCAGGCCTTCCAGGCCAAGCGCGAGGCCGACGAGAAGGCCCTCGAGGCGCTCGACCCGAAGCTCGACGAGCAGCCGACCCACTTCAGCGTCGAGGTCATCAAGTACCGCCCCGAGAAGAAGGCCCCGAAGATGAGCGCCCGCGTCGACACCGGTGAGCGCCTCAAGAAGTGGCAGGAGTCCCTCGCGCGCGATCCCTGGATCGCCGAGAGCCTCCACCTCATCCACGACATGGCCAAGTAGCGGCGCGCGGGCCTCAGCGCAGCTCGGAGCGCACCGCCGCGTGCTGCGCGGACCGCTCGGGCCCCACCGGCAAGCGAGCTCCCAGCCTACTTCAGATCGTAGCGCAGCTCGGCCTCCACGAAGTGGGCCGGGTCGGTCGTGCCGTAGTGGTCCTCGTCTGGTAGGAAGATGGCCCAGCCCAGCCGCGTCTTGAGCCCGCCGCCGATGGCATAGACGCCACCCAAGTCCACCTCCGCCCCGGCGTAGCCATCGTTGCCGGTCGCGGCAGTGGGCTGGGGGCGCAGGAAGATGTGGCCGTCGGCCGTGAGCTTCACCTGCTCACTGGCCTTGAAGACCAGGTGCAACACACCGCTGCCGACGTTGCTGCGCGCGCCGATGATGTCGGAGAAGCCGAGCCACTTGTGGGCGGTGGGGAAGAGGTGGTCGTAGGCCTCGTTGTCCTCGGTCGTGCTCGGATCGTCGCCGGATGCGAGCAACCCCTCGCCCGCGATCCGCACGCGGTCATCGGCCACATTCACCCCGAGCTCGGCGTCGAGATGGTAGGCGAAGGCATCCACGTCGTCCGAGTCCGCCCCGGCC
>JAPPOT010000774.1 GCA_028817855.1 Myxococcales bacterium | reverse complement strand
GGTGGGGCGCGGGGGAAGGTGGCGCTCAATCGGGCTACATGTGACTCCATGAACATCCCAGCCCGTCCGCCGACAGCCGCGCTCGTCATCCTGCTCTGCCTCGCGCCAGCCTGCGCCGATGACAGCGCCGAGGGCGACGCGTCGGAGCTCGTCGGCGCCAGCGGCGATGGAGACTCAGACACCGCAGACATGCAACACGAGGGCGGCGACGGAGACAGCGCCGCGCCCAGCGGCAGCGACGACGCAGACGGCGACGCCGTCGAGAACGGCCCCGGTGCCCACGATGAGGATGGCGACGCCGGCACGGAAGATCGATCCCGCGACGGTCAACGCTGCGTACGCACCGACGCCTGCGCCGACGACCTCTTCTGCATCGAGCGGCAGTGTCGACCGTGCCCCTGCCCCGAGGGCCAGATCTGCGGCCACACCGACCGCGACGGCCAGTGCTACGACGCCGAGCCCACCGGCCCCGCCTACGCCAGCTGCCAGTCGAGCGCCGACTGCGGCGCCCCCCTCGAGTACTGCCTCGTCGAACGTGGCATCTGCATGGCCCAGTGCCGCACCACCGCCGACTGCCCCGCCCGCGAGGACGGCGACGCACCGCCCCTGTGCGCCAACTACGACGGCCTCACCGACGACAGCTCCTGCGTCCTCGACTGCCGCGAAGGCCAACGCTGCCCCGAAGGCATGCGCTGCTCCAGTAACCTCTTCTGCGCCCCGCGCGGCCCCACCGGCGAAGACACCGGCCCCGCCAGCTGCAGTCGCGAGCAGGGCAACACGCGCACCGACTGCGACCGGATCCAATCCGGCTTCTACGAGTGCACCTGCCGCACCTCCAGCAACACCGGCGACAGCGCCTCCGGCGGCTCGGTCCTCGCCGACAGCTGCGAAGCCGCGCTGGACGCAGCCGGGTGCGGCTGACCGGCCTCCGCCGGTGGCCGTGGGACGCGGCGCCGATCAAGCGCCGTCGAGCATGGATTGCAGCGCGTCCATCAGGTCGCGGATGCGGTACGGCTTTTGGACGAAGCGTAGCGCCGGGTCCTGCTCGATATGCACCGGCGCGCTCTGCTCGTTGAACCCGCTGGCGAGCACGACCGGAAGCGACGCATCGAGCTTGCGCAGCTCGGCGAGCGTCTCCTCGCCGTTCATGACCGGCATCGTCATGTCGAGCACGACCGCCACCACGGACACGCGATGGGCCTCGAGCAGCTCCAGGGCGACGCGCCCGTTCTCCGCCAGCAAGACCTCGAAGCCGTGCCGCTCGAAAATTCGTTTCGCGACCGACCGCACCATCGCCTCATCGTCGACCACCAGGACCCTTCCACCACCGCGCACCTCGATCTCCGCACGTTTGTCGCGCCGCACGACGGGAGCCGCCGCGCTGCTCTCTGGGAGCAAGACCAGGAAGGTCGTGCCCTCGCCCGGCTCGCTCTCCACCTTCAGCGCGCCGCAGTGGCTGCGCACGATGCCGAGCACGGCCGCCAGGCCCAGCCCCCGCCCCGTGGTCTTGGTGGTGAAGAAGGGCTCGAAGATGCGCTCGAGCTTGTCGGGCTCGATGCCGCCGCCCGTATCGCTGATCTCCACGAACACATACGAACCCGGCTCGGGATCGCCGAAGACGGTCGCGCCCCGCAGCATCGACTCGTCACAACGCATGCGCCCCGTTCGGATCCTGATCGTCCCCTCGGCGTCGCCGATCGCGTCGGAGGCGTTGATGATGAGGTTCATGATGACCTGCCGGATCTGGGTCTCGTCGGCGTCGATGCGCGGCAGGCCGTCGGCGAAGCTGCGGCGGAGCTCCACCTTCTTGCTGATCGAGATCTCGAGCAGGTGCGCCATCTCGTGCACGATCGCGGAAAGGGACGCGGGCTGAACCACGAAGCTACCGCGCCCCGAGTACGCCAGCAGTTGCTTGCAAAGCTCGGCGGCGCGTTGGGCGCTCTTCACGATGTCATCAGCGCACGCCCGCGCCCGATCCGGGACGTCTTCGCGCAACACCAGGTCGGCGTTGCCCATCATCCCGAGCAGCAGGTTGTTGAAGTCGTGGGCGATGCCGCCGGCCAGGACCCCGAGGCTCTCCAGCTTCTGGGCCTGCTGCATCTTGTGTTCCAGGTCGCGATTCTCTCGCTCGATCCGCAGCTGCTCCGTCAGGTTGCGCAGCGCGGCGACCACGACGGGGCGGTCGTCGATTTCGAGGCGGCGCAGGCGAACGTCGACGGGCACCACGCTGCCATCCATGTGCAGAGCGGCCATGCGGCCGGGGATTGCGGTCTCGGCGCCGTCGAACGGCGCGAGCAGCGCGTCGAGCACGTTGTCTTCGCGACCGAGCGCGGGGCCGAGCACGGACGTGACCGGGGCACCGACAAGCGATTGACTGGGCCGCCCCAACTCGCGCTCCAGCGACTCGTTTGCCAGCACGATCGTGCCTTCGCAATCGATCAGAAGCGTGGCGTCGGGAGCTGCATCGAAGAGCGCCTGGAAACGACGCTTGCCCTTGCGAGTGGCCTCCTCTGCGCTCCGGCGCGCGGTGATCTCGCGCCGCAAGCTCGCGATCTCTCTGTTGAGCGCCGTGAAGCGCTGGTCTGCCTGGATCTTCTCGGAGCAGCGAAGCAACAGCAGCGCGTCCGGCGTGCCCGAAGCGACGGCGCGGGTGGTCACGCGGCGGGCGCTGCAGCGCAGGTGCCGAAGCTCCCCCTCGGCGTTGCGAAGCCTGAGGGCGCCCGGAAACGGCGAGCTGGTGCGCGCGGCCAGCTTCAAGAAGCGCAGCAGGTGCTCGTGATCGTCCACGAGCTCGAGGAGCGACGCCAGCCGGCCGGTGTCTTCACCCGGCGACGCACAGAGCATGGCGCGCGCGGCACCATTGCATGCCAGCACGTTGCCGGCGAGGTCCGTCAGCGCCACGGCGTCCGGGAAGCACTCGGCGAACTGCTCGAACGCCTGCACGGCACGGGCACGCTCAGCGTCACCATCCATCTGCGTCGATATAGTGCCGTTGCCCAACGCAGCAACTCAGTCGGCGTAGTATTCCCGCCCGTCCGCATCGCTGCCGACCTCGGGCGTCAAGTAGACGGCGATCATGCAACCCTCATGACCGCGGGCAATCGTGCGGCGCAGCTCGACCTTGGCGTAGCCGAGGTTCTGCGCGGCGATCGATCCGAAGACGTTGGACGTCATCATGCACATGGACTCGCGGCCGACCACGTGGTCCCCGAACGGGCATGAGTGGCTTGCCAGCAGCAACATCTCGGGCGTTTCTTCCACGACGTAGAAGTCACCCTCGATGCGGCGCTTGAGGTCGACCAGGACCTGGGCCACCTCCGAGCGGCTCAGCCGGGGCTTGTCCAGGGCGTTGCGGTAGTCCTGCCCGATCTCTTCGCCCATCTGTTGACCGACGATGCTGATGAAGCCGGTCGCTTCCTCGAGACCCACGATCTCTTCCAGCGTGCCGGAGAGGTGACGGATCAGCGTCCGCATGAATGTCTCGCGCTGCAGCGGCAGCTCCACCGCGTGCAGTGGCAGTCGTGCTTTGTCGTCGCGGCTCATGCAGTCCCCATATGCTATGGGGCCGCGTCGCCAGAACCCAAGTGGCATGGGCGCGTAACGTCTGCGAAACCCACCATTCTGTGTGGTAGATCGCAGAACCTGGCCGGACACTGGCGTCGCGTTTTCCGCGGGTCGTCGCGGCACGGGCGGCGCCACCAACGCGGCCCGTGCGGCCGTGGGGGAGGCCAACGAGTGCTGCCAATACGGCGGAAGGTCGAGGACCACGAGTACGCGGAGTAGCGGAGCGCCTGAGCTACGCAGGAAGTCGTTCTTCTACGACACCCTACGCAGGAGAGGATGTACCGGAGGGGTCGCTTTTTCCTTCCGACGTCACGTCGTCGACCCCGCAAGCGAGTGCGCCATGTGCAGCACGGTCCGCGCCACGTTTTCGTGATCAGCGCGGCAGCGCCCACGCATATACCCACGCATCCGCCGCCGCGGTGGCGGTGGCGCGGCCGCAGGTCCGAGCGTGGGACTCGGTCTGTCCGGCTCGAGGTGACGATGCACGGCACGACGTCCTGGCTCCTGCTCGCGATCCTGAGCCCCGCGCTCGCATGCAGCAGCGACGACGGCTCCGGCTCGGCGATGCAAGCGATCGTCGTGCCGCCTGGACCCACTCCAGCGGCAAACCCGGCAGGCGCGCCGGCGGGCGTGGTGGACCCGCCCGCGACGAACGACACGGGGCCGATGATGGGCGGCGCGGCCGGGATGAGCCCCGGCGCGAGCGACGGCGCCGGCGCGACCGGGACGGCCGGTGCGGCCGCGCTCGACGCGCCGGATGCGGGCGTGCCGATCATGGAGGACGCCGGAGCTCCCGCGCCGGACGCGGGCCCGGACGCCGGCAGCTTCCAACCCAGTACGGCGACCGAGCCCTGCAAGATACTCCCGCGAGGGGACTCGATCAAGGAGGGCATAGGCGTCTCGGGAGGGTACCGGGTAGAGCTGTTACG
>JAPPOT010000025.1 GCA_028817855.1 Myxococcales bacterium | reverse complement strand
CGGCGCTGGCGGCAACCGCGACGAGCGAGCGCGACCAGGAGGCCCCGCGGGGGCCGGAGCCGGCGCGCGAAGCCCGCACGCCGACGGGGGACGACCGTGCGCGGGTGCGGGAGCGCCTGACGCTGGCCGGCGTCGCCGCGCCGCCCGCGGCGGCCGGTACGACCGACGTGGCGACCGACTCGGCGGAGGTCGCAGCCCAGGGCGCAGGCAGCGCGGGAAGCGCCGCCGGCGTGGGCGGAAAGTGGCTCGGCTCGGCCGCGAGCACGTGGATCCTCGGCACGGTGTGCGCGGCCAGCGCGATGGTCGGTGGGCTCGCGGTCGTCGCGACGATGGACGTGCAGCCGCCACCAAAGCCCGGGCCGGTGCCTGCCGCAGCCCCGGTGATCACACCCCCGGAGCCGGCGCCACAGCCGCCGGCCGAGCCGGAGGTCGAGCCGGCGGCTACGCCGGAACCCGAGATGGAGAGCAAGCCCGCCGCAGCGCGGCCCGGGCGCAAGCCGGCGCGCCCCGCCGACGGGCTCGGCCAGGAGCTGAAGCTGCTGCACCGCGCGCGCGCAGCGTGGCGCCGCGGCGAGGCCGGCGATGCCCTGTCGCTGCTGCAGCGCCACCGCGCACGCTACCCACGCTCTGCGGTGGCGGCGGAGCGCGACGCGCTGCGTGTGCTGTGCCTGTGCGACCTCGGACGCGAGGCCCAGGCCCGACGCCTCGGGCGTCGCTGGCTGCGCGACGCGCCCCACTCGCCCCTGCGCAGCGCGGTCAAGGGGAGCTGCGCGTTCGAGTAGCAGCCGGTGGAGACCCGTTCGAGGATCGCGTCCCCACGCCACCCGTTGTCGGCTAGCCTGCGGCCCATGGGATCGTGCGGGCGCGCGCAGCTCGCTGTCTGGGGGCTGGCGACGTCGCTGCTCGGTGCGGCGCACGCAAGCGCGCAACCCGCGGCGGTGGAGCTGACCTGGCAGGCACCGGCGGGGTGCCCGACCGAGGCGGAGGTCCGCGCGGAAGCGCGTCGTGCCCTCGGCGCGGTTCCCCGGGACGCACCGGCGCTCACCGCTCATGCGCGGGTGACGCGGCAAGGCACGCGCTACGCGCTCCAGCTCGAGACCACCTTCCAGGGGGAGCGTGGCGAGCGCACGTTGGAGGCGTCGGACTGCCGGGCGCTCGCGCAGTCGGTGACCCTCGTGCTGGGTGTGCTGCTCGGGATCGAGCCCGAGGTGGCCCCGCCTGACGCAACAGCCGCAGAGTCCGATGCCCAGCCCGCCACGACGACCGCGACGGAGGAGCCCGCCACGCCAGCGTCGGAGCCCACGCGCGAGCCCGCCTCCCCGGCGGGCGAGGCGCCGCCGGTCACCGCCGACGAAGCGGCCACCGATGCCCCCGAGCGCCCCACCGTCCAAGACCGCCTCCCCGCTGCGGACGACCATCCCTCGCCGTCGGTCGCGATCTTCGCCACCGCCACCACGCCCCTGGGGCTACTGCCGGAGCCGGCGCTCGGCGCAAGCGTGGGCGCGGAGCTGGTGCTCGGTAGGCTCGCGCTCGGCCTCGGCGTCCACGGCTGGGCGGCGCGCAGCCAGCACCCGGAAGAAGGCCTGCGCACGCGCATGGACGGCGTCGGCGCCTCGCTCTTCGCGTGCCACCGGTTCGAGCTGGCGAGCCTGGGCGCAGGGCTGTGCGCCGGCGGCCACCTGGCAGCGGTCCGCGGTCGCAGCGACGGCCCGGGCAGCGAGCCCGGATCGGCGGTGGCCCCATGGAACGCCATCTTCACCGCGGCCCAGCTGGTCTGGCCGCGCGACGCCCCGCTGGGCGTGCGCCTGTGGGCCGACGCCGCCGTCTCCACCCAGCGCCCGCGCTTCGTCGTGCGCGGGCTCGACGTCACCCACCACCGCGTGCCCTCGCTGGTGGGGCAGCTCGGCCTGGGAATGGTGTGGACGCCATGAACGTGTCGCATCCCATTCGAGTCGCCTTGCTGCTGCTCGGTCTCGGCGCCTGCGCCGACAATCCCTACGTGATCGGAGCCGTGCGCACGGACGCCGCCGTGCTCGACCCCTGCGTCGATCACCCCGGCGCCCTGGCCTGCTCCGGTTTCGAGCACCCGGAGCTGTCCGACTGGCCCGAGCCAATCGTGCAGGGCAGCGGCGAGATCGCGCGCTCCACCGCGCGCGCCCGCTCGGGCTCCGCTTCCCTGCGCGCGGCAAGCAGCGGAGCCGAGAGCAGCGCGGTGGTGGTGCGCGAGTTCGAGCCCCGCACGGGCGGCACCCTCCACCTGCGCGTGTGGCTCTACCTGCCGGGCGGGGTGGCCACCGAGACGATGAACCTCTTCTTCCTCGGCGACGATCCCAACCCGAGCGAAGACCCGGCGGCGGCCTTTCTCGGCACCGACCTGAACCTGGAGGACGGCGCGCTTCAGCTCTACTCGCCCCAGAGCGCCGTGCCTCGCGTGACCGGCACCGTGCAGGTGCCGCGCGATCGCTGGTTCTGCCTGCGGGCTGCCTTCGTCCTGGCGGACGAGGGCGCGGTGCGGGTCTTCGTCGACGGCGCGCCCGCCTTGGAGGTCGACCCGCACGACACGCTGCCCGAGGGCGGCGTGCACCTCTTGCGCGCGGGCGTCGACTGGTCCTCGGGCCAGACCGATCCCTTCGAGGTCTTCATGGACGATCTCGTGTTGTCCGACACGCCGGTCCCCTGCTCGGCACCGTGATAAAGCCCGAGCTTCGCGTCAGGGCGCTGCGTAGAGCGACTGCAGCGCCTCGTAGGCCGGCCGCGGGTTGCGATCGATGTCGACCACGCCCCACCACTCCTCGTTGAAGGTCTGGTCCGGGTGCGGTCCGCCGCCGGGCGCGATCCCGCCCACGTCCTGGGCGTCGGGACTGCCCGCGCCGTCCTTCCACCACTCGTCGGCCCACTCGAAGATCGTGCCACCGAGGCAACGACCGGCCGCGCTGTGGTCGAGGATCTCCTCGGTCAGCGCCCGCGTCGCGTCGGCTTGCGCCTCCAGGTTCACCGCGCCCTGGTTGGCGTCGTATGCGTCGGCGCCGTACTCGCCCAGGAACATGGGCTTGTCGCTCACCGCCTCGAATTGCTCGAAGAGGTTGCCGAAGCTCAGCCCGCGGTACGCGTTGATGCCCCAGACGTCGATCTCCGGCATCGCTTCCACCGTCTCCTGCGATGGGATCTCACCATAGATGGACGCGATCGGATGGGTGTCGTCGATCGCGCGGATGCGCGCGGCCGCCTCGTTGATGGCGTCGATCGATTCCTGGTGCGACAACCCGACGTAGAGCCCGTTGTAGTTCCACTCGTTGCCGAGCACCCACATCAGGATCGCCGGATGGTCCTTGACCGCTTCCACCCGCGCGTCGACCACGCTCGGTTCGTCGCCGCCCCAGGTGTAGATCATGTTCAGCACGCGGATCCCGGCCGCGTGCAGCGCGTCGAGCACCGCGGTGTCGGTGATCGTCTCGTAGGTCCGCACGGCGTTGATGCCGGCCGCCCGCATCAGGGCCGCGTCGCTCGCCGCGAAGCCGGCGAAGTCGAGATCCGCCGGATGCACACCGCCGCGTCCGACCGGATTCCAGCACACGCCCTGGATTCGGAAGGCCTGGCCGTCCACGAGGAGCTGCCGCCCGTCGACGCGCACCCCCGAGCCGGTGGCGTCCTCACCTCCCTCACCGGAGGGATCCGGCTCGGAGCCGCCCTGCTCGGGTTCGCCCTCCCCGGAGCCGTCTGCGCCAGCGGCGCCTCCGGCGCCCGCCGTCTCCCCGGGCTCCCCTGCAGGGCTCCCCGCCGAGCCGCCCGCGGCATCCGCCGCTCCCGATTCACCGGCGGCGGTGTCCGCCGGGTCGTGCGCCCCTGCCGCGCCGTCGTCCGGATTCGGCGTCTCGGCGATCGATTCGGAGCCGTCGGCGCCCGCCGCGCTGCCCTGCCCGTCGCCGGACTGGCCGCAGCCCAGCGCGAGCCCCGTCAACCACAGCATGAGCCCGAGTCGCGACATCCTCGACCCATTAGTGGGCACCTGCCTCGACTCTCGTTGCCGAAAATGCGCTTCCCGCAACCGCCGACGTAACTGGCGACGACGGGTTTCTAGCCTATGCTTGGGTTCCCCTCATGACCTCGAGCCCGCGACGTCGCGTCCGCACCATGTGCCCCATGAGCTGCCACCCGACCCTGTGCGGCATGATCGCCGTGATCGATGGCGGGCGGGTCGCGGTGCGCGGCGACCCCGACAATCCAGACAGCCGCGGCTTCCTGTGCGTTCGTGGCCGGGCCTCGGCGGAGGTCATCGGCAACCCCGAGCGGCTCCTGCACCCGCTCGTGCGCGACCGGCGAAGCGATGACTTCCGCCGCGCCAGCTGGGACGAGGCCCTCGACCGCGTCGCGACGGCGATGCGCAGGGCCGGTCGCGAGCGCGTCGGGCTGTGGGCGGGCCACGGCTTGTCCGCGACCGACTACGGCGTGCGCATCTCCAAGCAGTACCTGCAGCGCTTCGCCAACCTCCACGGCTGCCAGACCTGGAGCGGATCGATCATCTGCTGGGGCCTGGGCGCCTTCGGCCTGGGGCTGACCGGCGCGCTGGAGGCGAACACGAAGGAGGACATGGGCGAACACGCCGAGCAGATCCTGCTCTGGGGCGCGAACCACGCCAGCCAGCCGAACACCACACGCCACGTGGTAGCCGCCCAGCGCCGCGGCGCGCGCGTGGTCGCCATCGACGTGCGCCGCAGCGAGGCGGCCGAGCGCGCGGACGAGGCGGTGCTAGTGCGCCCGGGCAGCGACGCGGCCCTCGCGCTGGCGATGATGCACGTGCTCGTCGACGAGGACCGCCTCGACCCGGCCTTCATCGAGGCGCACACCATCGGCTTCGACGCGCTCGCCCAGCACCTGCGCACGTACACCCCCGCGTGGGCGGCCGAGCACACCGGCGTGGCAGCCGAGCGCATCGCGGCGCTCGCGCGCACGTACGCGGCCATCCGCCCCAGCATGATCCTGATCGGGGGAAGCTCCCTGCACAAGGGTGCCAACAGCTGGCTCGCAGCGCGCGCCATCTCGTGCTTGCCCGCGCTCACCGGCAACCTCGGCATCCCCGGTGGCGGCCTCGGCCCACGCCACGGCGCGGCCAGCCATGGCCAGGCTCTGGCGTCGATCACGGCCGCCGACCGACGCCCACCCGGTTCCTACATTCCGAACCAGATGTCCGCCATGCTCGAGGCCTTCGAGGGTGGGGAGCTTGGCACCCTGCTGCTGCTGGGCACCAACATGCTGACCTCCTTCGCCGACAGTGAGCGGCTCGCGCGCGGCCTCGAGCGCATGGACCTGGTGGTCAGCTATGACCTCTTCATGAACGACACCGCGAGGCGCTTCGCCGACGTCGTGCTGCCATCCACCGCCTGGCTCGAGCAGCTGGGCTGCAAGAGCACCAACACGCATCTCTATCTGATGGAGCCGCTGCTGGCGCCCCCAGGCGAGACGCGCACGGTCGCGTGGCTGCTCCAGCAGCTCGCCGAGCGCCTCGACGTGCACGACTACTTCCCGTGGCAGAGCGAGGAGGCCGCGATCGACGCCATCCTCGATCACCCCTCGACCGGTCACGCCACGGTCGCCTCCCTGCGCGCGGCCGGCGGCATGAGCGCGCTACGAGTCTCCCCCATCGCCCACCCCGAGCACCACTACGCCACGCCCTCCGGCAAGGTCGAGCTGCTGTCGTCGGTCGCGCAGGAGCTCGGGCTACCGGCGCTGCCGGTCCACGAGCTTCCCACCCACGCTCCGGCCGAGCCCCTCGTGCTCACCCACGGGCGAACGCTCGCGCACTTTCACAGCTTCTACGACCAAGGCCGTGCGCTTCCGAGCCTGGCGCGCCTCGAGCCAGGTCCGACCTTGTGGATCGCGCCGAGCGACGCGGCAGCGCGCGGCGTCGCCGACGGCGCACCGATCCGCATCCACAACGGGCGCGGTACCATGGATGCCCACGCGCGCGTGACGGACGCAATGCCTCAGGGAACGGTGTGGATGCGCGATGGCTGGACCGAGCTCAACCGCCTGACCTCGAGCGATCCCGTGCTGCCCGACGCGGCGGTCGATGCCCTGAGCTTCTCGGCCGGGCAGTCCCGCTTCGACGCCGCCGTCCAGGTCACCGCCCGCGAGCGATCGCCCTGACCCGCCCAGGACTGGCGCGATCGGCCACGGTCCCGGGACCGTCGTGGCCTTCGGGATCGATGCCACGGGCGAGTTAATCATCGCGGCCACGAGCGAGCGAGCGCGGTCGCGGAAGATCGTCCGTCAGCGGGTCGGGTGTGGGGGCAGCGGAGTAGATTGATGCTCGGGTGAGACGGCAGGCGAGGCGCCGAGCAAGCGCCGAGCTCGAGGGTGGTCAGGAGCCGCATGGGTGCGGCTCGGGAGGTCCGAACATGATTGGTTGCGTGAGATTGACCGCGGCAGCGTGCGCGTTGCTCCTGGTGGCAGCGGGCTGTGAAAGTGAGTCCGCTCCGAGCTCCGAGGAGACCGGCAGCGTAGTGGTGAACCCCGGCGAGATGGTCGCCCAGCCGGGCCAGTTGCCTCCCGGAGGCGCGGGTGCGAGTGCACCGATGCCAATGGCGGGACCCGACAGCGCGACGGAGGAACCCGACGCGCTGGCGCCCGCGGTGGCGGGCATGCCCTGCGACGTGGCCTCGGTGGTCGCCGACAACTGCCAGCAGTGCCACGGCGAGAACCCGATCGGTGGCGCCATCCCGCTAGTCACCCACGAGGACTGGCACCAGCCGTCGCCGCTCTACGACCCGACCAAGCAGGTCTACGAGGTCGCCCAGCTCCGCATCAACAACGGCGAGATGCCCCAGGGCGGCACGATGTCCGCCACCGACCTCGCGACGCTCGACGCGTGGCTCGCCAGCGGTGCGCTGGCCGCGGGTCCGGAGCAAGGGATCTGCGCGACGCCGGAGGATCCCGACACGGACGCCGTCGAGCAGCCGGCAGGTCCCGGCGAGACGATCGACAGCTGCAAGAAGCCGAACGCCTTCGATCCTCCGCGCACCGTCGCGGGCCCGGAGGAGACTTGCTACGACTTCCAGGTCACCGCGCGCGGCGGCAACGGCAAGTTCACCGTGCCGACCAACGAGTCCTACCACGAGTGGTACTACGCCGTGCCCTGGCCGGCGGGCCACGTGTGGACGCGCTACGGCGCCGACTTCGACAACCTCGAGGTGCTCCACCACTACCTCGTCTTCACCAGCAACGCGGCCCAGTCACCCGGCTCCCTCGTGACGAACGTGACCGGCACGACCCTCGGCACCGGCGCGACCCTGATCGGCGGCTGGGCGGTCGGCGGGTGCAGCACGTCGCTGACGCCTGAGGCCGGCGGCGAGATCCCGCCGAGCGCGCTGATCATGATCCAGTGGCACATGTACAACAGCACGGGGCTGCCGGCGCAGGACGGCAGCACGGTGCAGATCTGCACGGTCCCGCCCGGCACGCGCCCGAACACCGCCGGCATCACCTTCCTGGGCACGGAGAACTTCTTCGGTCCGGCCGGCATGCCGCCGGGTGAGAACGACTTCACGACCCAGTGCACCAACTTCTCGAACGGACCGATCACGGTCGTGGGCTTCAACCCGCACATGCACCTGCTCGGCACGCACATGAAGACGGACCTGCGCAGGGCGGACGGCACGACCACGACGATCTTCGACCAGCCGTTCCAGTTCGACTACCAGGTCGGCTACGAGATCCCGCACGTGGACGTGATGCCCGGCGACACCCTCGTGACGACCTGCTCCTTCTTCAACGACACCGGCAGCAACGTGGCGTTCGGGGAATCCACCGGCCAGGAGATGTGCTACCAGTTCGCGCTCAGCTACCCCGCCGGCGCGCTGAACAACGGCGCCCTGAGCCTGATCGGCGCCCTCAACACCTGCTGGTAGGCGGCGCCTCCCAGGGACTTCGCAAGACGACTGCAACCGACCACACGAGTCCGGGGGCACGGCGCCTACCCAATACATCGCGTGCGCCGTGCCCCCTGACGACCCGCACCTCCTCCGCCTCCCCCAATCATTGCCGGGGGCGCGCGTAGGCCCGGGTCCGCGCCGGACGGCCTGCCTGGTCAGTCTCGACCCGGACGTTTGATCGGTCATGAGGTGCGTTCGGATTTCATGGGTCGTGGTCGCCGTCACGCTGACGTGCGGCTGCTCGGATGAGGGCGCGGACGGGTCGCCGGAGATGTCCGCACAGGTCTTGCCGCCCACGGTCGGACCCCCGATGGCGGGAGCGGACACGGGTGACGCAGCGGGCGACATGACCCCGGCGATGACGCCGGGTGGGCAGGTCACTGACGGACCTCCCCCCGAAAACCCGGGGGCGGCGGGCGACGGCGCCCCGCCGGACGACGGCATGGACGTGCCGGCGGCCACCCCGCCCGCCAGCTGTGGCGACGCCGCCGAGCCCTACGAGCTGATCGCCACGCCGCTCGACCCCGCCTTCACCGTCGCGGCTGTCGAGCGCAGCTGGGCCGGAGATCAGGCCCGCGCGCCGGTGGCGGTGAACGCGGCGGGCGACGTCTACGTCGGCTTCACCCGCGACGAGGGCGGCGCGCGCAGCGCGGTGATCGCGCGCTCCGACGCGGCGGCGGGCGAGGCGATCGTGCTGCCGGACGCCGCGCTCGGTGGGGTCGTCACCACGAGCGATGGGCTGGGTGCGCTGCTCTTCGATCCCAACACGGACGTGGACGCCCGAGTGTGGACGGCCGTCGCGCGGGTGGACGCGTCCGGTGGAGAGGTCTTCCGCACGGACCTCTTCCGCTCGCCCAATCTCGAAGACGTGGACACCAAGGGCGGCGCGAGCGCCGGACGCATCGGCTACGTCGCGGACACCGACACCCTGGTCGCCTACTTCGGACACACCCAGCGCTACGACGATGGCGTGCGCCACCAGGGCGGCTACCTCGCGACGCTCGATGCGGCCGGCACCCAGACCGTGCTGAGCGGTTGGTTCGGCAGCCACAACCTCTCCCAGCGCCTGCTGGTCGACGGCGCGCGCGTGGCGGTCACCGGCCTGGGCGACGCCTTCCCCAAGGGGATCTTCTTCAACTACGCCGACGGCGCGCGCCTGCGGCCGCGGGTCGTCTACGCGCTCGCGGCCGACGGCGTCGGCACCACCAACGGCAAGCTCGGCGGCATGGTCGACATGGGCGACACCATCGCCCTGCCGTTCATCACCAACCGCTCGGTGGCGCAGGACCTGGACGCGGGCGAGTGGCCCGACATCGACGAGAGCATCTCGATGCAGATTCGCGACGCGGCCGCCGCGGGCACGGACATGGGGCTGCTGATGGCCAACAAGGCCGCGCTGCCCGACGGCGACCTGCCCGCCACCTGGATCGACGCCCAGCCCACCGCAGGCACGGGCCTATCGCGGCTGCGCTCGGCGCCCTACGGCGCGGACCTGATCCTGCTGATGTGGGCCGAGGTCTCGGGTGACTTCTGGAACCAGAGCGCCGAGTTCTTCACCATGGTGGTCGACCGCAACGGGGCCATCTGCCAGCCCCGCACCGCGTTGCCCGCCGGCCACGGCTACGCCACCGGCGACGACGTGGCGATCGCCCCCGATGGCAGCATCCTGTGGGCCAACGCCGACGCCGGGACGATCCAGCTCATCCGGCTGTTGCCATGATCTTTCTGACTGGGCAGGCCGGGCAGGTTCGTTCAAGCGTCATGCGTATCTGCGGGGTGTGGCAACGGGTGGCCGCGCTGGGTGTGGCCTGCGCACTGGCGACGGGCTGCGGCGGCACGGTGGACGACACGGGCACGGGCACGGCGGCAGTCGACCCGATACCGACGCCGGCGGCGGGGGATACCCCGGCCACCGGCCCCATGATGGACGCAATCACCGGTGACGATGGGCCGCCGGCACAGGGCACCAGCGCGCCCGGCGGCGACGTTCCCGGTGCGGATCCAATCGAACCCCCACCGATCGATCCTCCGGCAGGCGACAGCGAGGACACGCCGGTCGCCGGCATGGGTGGCACGCTGGTGGGCGAAGACCAGCCCGGCAGTGACTTCGTCCTCGACTGCGGCCCGGACGGCATCGCGCTGGAGAGCGCCGGGCCGCCCGAGAACCGCATCAACTACATCATCGTCGGCGACGCCTACGACGAGGCCGACTTGGACACCACCTACGTCGAGCACCTGCAGCGCATGCTCGATGATCGCTTCACGCCCGAGCGCGAGCCCTACCTGCGCTACCGTCGCTTCGTGAACATCTGCGCGCTGCGGGTCCCGAGCGTGCAGTCCGGCGTCGGAACCGAGCCGGGCAACACCGCCTTCGACGGCTACGGCAACGACGGCACGCGCCTAGGCTACATCAACGACAGCAAGGTGAACGCGGCGATCCGCGAGCGCCTGCCCGCCGAGATCGAGGTGGACTGGACGGCGGTCGTGCTCAACGGCGACCGCTGGTGGAACTCCGGTGGGCGCATCATGGTGTGGTCCGGCGGCAACCCGGACGCGCCGGGCGCCGCCATGCACGAGGGCGGGCACTCCTTCCAGCGCCTGGCCGACGAGTACGGCGGCAACTGCACCTTCAGCGGCGACGAGAGCCGCATGCGCGTGAACGTGACGATGGACGCGGTCGACACAGCCGGGAAGTGGTCCCACTGGCTCGACTTCGTGCAGGAACCCGGTACCGGGCTGCAGGCCACTTTCGAGGGGGCCCAGTACTGCGACCGCGGCGCCTGGCGGCCGAGCCAGGAGTCGGTGATGAACTCCCTGTGGCGCTCGCCCTCCTTCAACTCGATCTCGCTCGAACAGGCGGTGCGCATCATCTACGAGATCGTGGAGCCCTTCGACGTTGCACTCTCCACGCCCCAGGGAGCGACGACCGAACAAGTGCTGGAAGCGCGGGTAGTCGATCCGGACGTGCTGCAGGTCGACTGGTCAGTCGACGGCGAGCTGGTCGCGGAAGACCACGGCTACCGCCTCGACCTGACCCAGCTCGAGCTGGCGTCGGGCGAGCACACCGTGACGGCCCGCGCCCACGACGACACCGAGTGGGTGCGCGGAGACCGCGCCGAGCTGGAGCAGACGTTGGAGTGGACCGTCCAGATTCCGTGAGGCGGGGCCTCGTCATCGGGGCCGCAGGCATCGCGCTTGCCCTGATCGCCCTCGCGTCGCCCGACCAGCCCGGGGCCGCGGCCGGCGCCGCAGCAAACGCGGCGGACGAGCTGGCGCCGGCGCCGGAGGCCGCGCCCGTCGCGGACCATGCGCACGCCCATCCCCAAATCGCTGCGCACGCGGACCACGGAACGCACCCGCTCACCGCGGAGCACGCAGCCCTCTACCGCGACGTGGACTTGCTCGACGGGGCGTGGACAGCCGCCCGCGAGGGCGACTACGACCGGGCGCGCGCGCTGCTGGCGCAGCACGGCGCAGAATACCCGCGGCCCGAGGACGACATGCGCGAGGGACTGGCGCTGCTCGTCGACTGTATGGCCGGCGCGCGAGCCGACGCCGTGGATCGGGCGCAGCAGTTCTACGACACCCGGACCCACTCGATGATGCGTCGCCGCATCCGGCGCCACTGTCTCGCCCGGACAGCTCACCATCCGGGGAGCGAACGGTGAGCTATCCGGGCTGGCCCGGCTCCCAACCCTGACCGAACCAGGACATTTGCGCCCCCGCTTACGTGCGCGTCACGCCCCGGGCTACCATCACGCCATGAGCTGGAGCCGGTGGGGAGCGGCGGCGGTCCTGCTGGGTGCGGCGTGTGTGCTCGCATGCCGCGTGGTGGCCGGCCACACCGAGGCCTTCAACTGGGACGAGCTGTCCCTGCTCGATCGCGTCCAGCGCTCGATCACCTCGGGCGCGCTGGTCGGAGGCGGACGCCCGGGCCTGGCCGTGCTCGTCCTGTGGCCACTGGTCGCGGACTGCCTGGACGAGGTCGCCGTGCTACACACGGCCCGGCTGCTGTGGCAGGCGCTGACGGGTCTCTACGTGCTGGGGCTGTTCGTATTGCTGCGCGACGCGCTCAAGCGCGCTGGCAGCCCGCACCCGTTCCACAACGCGGCCCTCGGCGCAGCGCTGGTGTGCTTGAGCCCGGTCTTCCATCGCTGGTCATTGCAGATACGCACCGATCAGCTGGCGCTGGCCGCCGCCATCTGGGGCGCGGTCCTGCTGCTGCGCTCGCGCACGCCTCTGGTGGCACTCGGGGGCGCCTTGCTCGGCGTGGGCTTCCTGGCGAGTCAGAAGGCCGTCTATGTCGCCGCTCTCGCCACCGTCCTGAGCGTGGTGGTGGGCGCAGCGCCTCGCTGGCGCACCATCGCGACGCGCCTGGGCCTGGCGCTCGCCGTCAGCGCCGCGCTGGTGGGGGCATTCTACGGTGCGCACGCGCTTTCGGTGGACACGCCTGCCGCGTCGGGCTTCGGTCAGGACCTCTCGAAGGGCATGCGCTCCCTGTCGGCCCACGGGGACGTGTTCGGCTACGCGACCTACCTGCACATCCTGCTCAAACACCCGCCGCACCTGCTGCTGCTGGGTTTGCTCCTGGTGGCGACCCTGCCCGCAATGCGACGGGCGACGCCCTCCACTCACGTGGGCCCTGCGTGGATCGTCCTTGGTCTGGGCTTGCTCGTCGCCCTCTTCCATCGCTCCGCCTTCGCCTACTTCTGGATGACGCTCGCGGCGTTCCTCGCGGTCGGCGTGGCGCTCGGTGCGGACGCCATCTTTCAGATGTTCCAGAAGCCGCGCGTACGCCGAATGGCTCAGCTAGGCATCTGGGCGATGCTCGTTCTACTGTGGCTGCCGGGGGCGGCCAGGACGCTTACCGACGCGCAGGCGATCCAGCGCAGCAGCTACGCCTTCATCCAGCACAGCTTCGAGCGCACGGAGCAGGGCTTCCAGCTCGAGGGCGGGCTCTTCTGCAGGCAACCCGAGGAGCCCATGCCGGTGCTGATGTACCTGAGCGTGCTGCGCCACTTCGGCGGCCCCAACTCCGAGGCGAATGTCCGCTGGATGCAGCAGCAGTTCCGTGAGCGACCCATCGCCTACATGCTGGGCTCGCACACCCTGCGCCTTTTCCCGTTCCCGGCCGAGCTGAAGAAGTTCTGGCACGAGCGCTACGTCACCTACCACGGACCGGTCATGGTGCCGGGGCGGAGGCTCGACGGCCGGGCCGCAACGACGCTCGACTTCGAGGTGCTCGTCCCGGGCCACTATCGCGTGATACGACGGCCCGACGCACCGGCGCCGCGCCTACGCATCGACGGCGTGGAGCTGCCGACCGATCAGCCCTTCGAGCTCGCTCGCGGCACCCACGCGATCGAGCTGGCAAGCGATGTCGCCGGGGCACTGCTCGTCTGGCATCTTGACGCGCCACCGCAGCCGCGACCCGACCTCCCCTTCTACGACGAGCTGCAACAGCACGAGATCGCGGTCGTGGGTGCCCCCACGGTGCGCTGAGACGTCGGTTGCCGAGGGGCGCGACTCCCCTGATCGCGCAGCTGAAGACGTCGAAGAGGGCTGTCTCCAGCAGGCCTGTGCGCGCTGCTCCGCCGCGTGCATCCGCGGAACTTCTGGGCCGCGCGCGTGTCTCACAGCCATGGACAGCGGATGGCGAGCGAAGCGGCACTGGGGCGCGACCGTCGTCGTCGCCGTGTGGCTGAGCCTGGCCGGCAGCGCCCGCGGGGACTCGCTGATCGCCACCCGCGACCAACCCCTGCGCGAAACCCGCCACGTGGTCGACCTGTCGATCGAGGACGGAGTCGCCACCTATCGCGTGCGAAGGACCTTCCTCAACGGCGGCGCGCGCGCGGAGGAAGCGCGCCTCACGATCGACCTGCCCTACGGGGCCGCCGCGACCGGCCTCCGGATCAAGGCCGGCAATCGCTGGTACGCCGGCGATCTGATGCACGCGGAGAAGGCCGAAGAGCTCTACCGCGAGCTGACCGGGCTCGGGCCGAGCCGCCCCAAGGACCCTGCCCTGCTCTACTGGCGCTGGCCCAGCGAGCTGGCGCTGCGCGTCTTCCCCAATGTCCCTGGCAAGCCGCACACGATCGAGTACACCCTCACGGCGCCCACCGAGTACGACAAGGGCGTCTACTACGTGAGCTACGGGCGCGAGCCGGTGGACGAGAACCTGACCGCACCGGTGGTGCGCCTGGGCCCGGCGCTGCGGCCGGTGAACCTCGATGGCCAACCGCAGCGTTCGCGCCAGATGGTCCTCGGCGATGTGCAGGTCCATGCCCTGCTGCGCGACCACGGCATCGAAGACGACCGGGTGCTGATCAGGCCGCTGCGCGTGGGTGCGGAGACGAGCGCGGACATCCGGGGCCTGGCGGTCGAGGTCCACGCGGACCACACCTGGCAAGGGGATCTCCAGCTGGATCTGATCTCGCCGAGCGGCCTCCTTCTTCCCGTGCGCTCCCACGACTTCTCGCTGGACGACAACGCGCTGCTGGAGACCTTCATCGTCGACTGGCAGGACGACATCCGGGGCACGTGGCACCTGCTGGTCACGGATCACCACCCCCTCGACGCGGGCGTGTTGCGGCGCTGGTCCCTGCGAGCCGTCGATGGCGACGGCCAACCCCTGGCGGGTAGCCGCCCCAGCGTCGACGCGCGGCCGGCGGCGATCCCACAGCCGAGCGAGGGCGACGCGGACATGGCGAGCATCGCGGTGGTGCCCGTCCGCACGAACGAGACCGCCACGCAGCTGCGGCTCGGTCGCGTGGCCTTGCTGCCCGACAAACACTTCACACGTGTGGAGCTCGACGTCGCACGCACGCTGGCGGCGCTCCCGCGCGGACAGTCGGTCGTCTTCGCCATCGACGCGTCGCACACGATGGGACGTGACGGCATCGAGGCGCAGCTGCGGCTGGCGCGCGCCTATCTGTCCCATGTGCCCGATGCGCGCTTCGCCCTGGTCGGCTATCGGCGCCAGGCGGAGCTGTGGTCGGACTTCGCGCCGGCGGCTGCGTTCGACGCGCGAGTCGCAGCGCTGACGGAAGCGAGGCGCGCCCCCGACAACGGCAGCTTCCTCGATGCCGGCGCAGCGCTGGGCGTGCAGCTCCTCAATCAGGTGGAGGGCCCCAAGGCGTTGGTGCTCATGACCGACGACAGGCTGCGACCGGTGTGGTCCAACGCCGAGGCCCTGCCCCACATCGGCTCCCTGCCGCTCGAGGCCACCGTGCACCTGGTGGAGCTCGCGAAGAACGGCGAGCCGGGCCTCGTCGAGCTGGAGCGGAACGATGCCCACCGGTTGTTCCCGCTCGCCAAGCGCCGGGGCGGCGTGGCGGTGGTGGGCAGTGGCCTCCAGCGCGGCAAGCGGTCTCTGATCCGCGACGAGGCGCTCTACCTGGTGCGGCCGAACCGGCTCGACCACCCCTCGTTTTCGACACCGATCGAGGGGCTCTCGCTGGAGATGTCCGCGACGGGCCGCAGCGCTATCGCCGAGGGCACGTCGATCCGCTTCATGAACGGCGTGCCAGCGGCGCCGACGGCGCTCACCTTACGCGGACAGCTGTGGTCGCGCGAGGTGAGCTATGAGGCGGTCACGGCCGAGCCCTTCAACCGCGCGACCGCAGCCTTCGTCTTCTCGCTCGACCACCATCGCAGCCTGTCAACGCTCGAGCAGCTGTCGATCGCGATGTACGCGGGGGCGGTCTCGCCCGTGACCTCATACCTGGCGGTGGAGCCGGGCGTGCGGCCCTCCACAGAGGGCCTGCAGCGGGGCTTGTTGGTCCCTCGCATTCGCGCGGGGAAGGCCGGCGTTGGCATGGGCACTATCGGACTCGGGTCCGCCATGTCGATCGACTGGAAGAAGATCGCCTGGACCGTGCGCGACGCCTGCCGTCAGGTCCGCGCCGACGAGGAGGTCGCGCTCATCACACTCGACTACCAGGACCACGAGATTGCCGACGTACGACGGCGCAGCGCCCCCACCCCGTACCTCGACTGCATCGTCGAGGCGATCTGGAAGCAGCAGCTTCCCGTCCACCGCTGGGGCGACCACTCGCTGGAGATGCGCCTCTAGCGCTCACACCTGCAATCACAGTGAGCGGCTGCCCCCCACACGTGCGGGGTGATTGAATGGCGCCGCGGCCCGCCCGTCTACCCGTGGTATCGTCCCGGCTCGACTCTCGTCTTCCCAGGGGTTTCGATGAACCGCTTGCTGATCGCATCGCTCACGACGGCCGGCCTGCTCGCCACCACGCACGTGCACGCCCAGCCCAAGGGCAAGGCCAAGCCCGAGCTCCACGAGTTCCGGGACAACAAGGGCGGCAAGCCCGGCCTCGCCCGTGGCGTGCGCCCGTCGAAGATCAAGCCGACCAAGACCCAGGCTGCGCTCAAGCTGACCGTCATCGACGAGAACAAGGGCCCGCTGCCCGGGCTGGTGATGCTGCTCACGGGCCCCGACGGCAAGAAGCACTTCACCGAGGAGACCGACGCGAAGGGCTACGCCGAGGTGCTGGTGCCCGTTGGCAAGACCTACGAGCTCGAGTACCTGAGCCTCGGTCGCAAGAAGATCGCCGCCAAGGTGCCCGTCGACGACGAGCCCAAGCAGACGATCAAGCTCACCCTGCGCTACAAGCGCAACGCGGACCCCAAGACCAAGACCACCACGCGCTACATCGGGCCGAAGTTCGAGCTCAAGGGTGTGGAGTTCGACACCGCCAAGGCGACGCTGCGGCGCAGCTCCTTCCCGCGCCTCGACCGGGTGGTGGAGTATATGGCGCACAAAAAGTCCTCGCGCATCGAGATCTCGGGCCACACCGACAACGTGGGCAAGCCCAAGGACAACAAGAAGCTCTCCCAGGCCCGGGCGGACGCCTGCAAGAACTACATCGTCTCGAAGGGCATCGATCCCAGCCGCATCGAGGCCGTCGGCTTCGGCGAGGAGCGCCCGGTCGCGACCAACAAGACCCCCGAGGGGCGCCAGCGCAACCGCCGCATCGAGGCCGCCGAGCTGTGAGCTACTTCGTGTTGGCCGTCGAGAGCGCGCGCGCGACGGCCTGGCGGATCTGCTCTGCGGTGGCGCCGCGCAGATCCTCCACGCGGGTGCCGGCCGGCCCGTAGATCCAGATCGCAGGCAACACGGGCGATCCACCCAGGTGTTGCTCCGAGGCCGCGCAGTCGCCGTCGGTGATCTCGACACGGCGAACTGCAAGCTTCGCGTGCTCGCGGGTGAGGCGCCGCAGGTCGCGGTCGATCTCCTCACACGGCGCACACCAGGTCGCCCAGAAGTCGATGACCGTGACCTTGCCCGGCACGAGCGCGGACGCGAGCGAGAAGCTTTCGCCGCCGGTTGCAACGTCGCGCATGTCGGGCCGGTGCCGCGGCCGCGCGGGTTTGGGCGCCGGCTGCGCATCGGCCGCCGCAGGGGGCGGGGCAGCGGGCGCCTCCACACCGGCCCCGTGACCGTCTCCGTAACCGTGACCGTCTCCGTCTCCGTGGCCGTGACCGTGGCCGTCTGCGTGATCGTGATCTGCGTGACGGTGGCCGTCGTCGTGCGCGCCCTCGTCCTCGTGCTCGTGACCGTCACCATCATGCCCACCCGCATGGTCATGATGGTCATGCTCGTCGCCATGATCATGCGCGTCGCCATGATCATGCGAGCCCTCCTCCTTCCCGAAGCTGAAGGCCACGCCCAGGTTCAAAGCAAAGCTGCTGGAGAGCTGTTGGCCGTTCACGTCGCTGAGCACAGGAAGCCGGCCACCGGCCCAGAGACTCATGCGCTCGTCCACCTGCGCGCTGACGGTCACAAACGCGCTCAGCCAGTGGCCGCCGGAGTTGACCAGCTCGCCGTTGGTCTCGTTGTGGCCATGATCCCGGGCCACATGGGTGAGGCCCGCCGAGACCTGCAACCCCGACGCCGGGATCACCATGGCGCCGAGACCGGCGGTCAGCTGGGAACCCACGCGGCTGCCCTCCGCGTTGCGCGACAGCGGCTGCCGCCCGCTGACGGGTGCGATCACGGCCAGCCACTTCGTCGCGAACTGCGTGTAGGTGAGCTCCGCCGTGGCGGAGAAGGCGCCGGTGCCCGTGGCCAGCACGGTCTCCGCGGGCGTGGCCTCACCCGTCGGCAGCCCAAGCGCGAGGCGCAGGGTCAGGCTCGGCGCATACCCGCCCGGCCCCCAGAGCTGGGCGAGCTCGTAGCGCGCGCCCAGCTGGACATCACCAAATCCTCCGCTGCGCGTGATCGCAGTTCCGTCGCCGGCGTCGCTCGACAGTGAGCCCATCGGCACGCGCATGTCCATCGCCCAGCCGTCACCCAGATGGTGCCGCACCAGCAGCGCGACCATGTGGGTGTCGATCGAGGCGTCGGAGTCGACCTCATCGCCGCCCTGCAGCTCCGTCGCCAGCAGCGCGTAGTCGTAGGACAGCACCAGCTGCGTCAGCCCCTCGGGCGGGGTGCCTGCATTGCCGAGTTGAACATCGAGAACGGACCCTCCGACCGGAAGGTTGGGAACCATTCAACCCGTTCACTGGGCGTGCGCCGGGCTCCAGGCGATCAACGCGAAGACCACCCCGGCAGCCACTCGAAAGAGCCGCTTCATGCGCCGGAAACCCTACCACGCCGCGGGCAAATGCCGTCAGGGTTTCGCTGGGTTCGGCCGGGGCGGGCGCGCGCGCCAGGAGCGGGGGCGATTGGGTGATCAGATCGCGGCAGCTCGGGCATGAACCCACGTGAGGGTGTTCCGTCTCGTCTTCTCCCCAGTGGTCCTGTCCCTCTTCCTGTCGTGCTGCGCCGACCACGGCTCCCCCCCACCGGAATCCGGTGCACCGCTGTCGGCCCGCCCC
>JAPPOT010000558.1:5447-18817 GCA_028817855.1 Myxococcales bacterium | reverse complement strand
GCGCCGGCCAGCCGTCGCCCTACCCGCCGCCCGCTGCCCCCAGTCCGGTAGAGCTCTCCGCCCCGGTCGCGCGCCGGGAAGCGGCGGAGGACGAGCCGACGGGCAGCTTCCACACGTCGAGCTCTGGCGAGACCTCCGCGCCAGTCTTCGAGGACCTTTCCGATGGCGGGCTCGACGAGCCCTGGGACCCGTCGGTCGCCGGCCAGCTCCGGGCGCCCACAACCGCCAGCGGCGGGCTGCCTGCGCCACCCATCAGCCCGCCCGGTTCCAGCTCGTCACCCGGTCACCTCTCGTCACCCGGCCGCAGCGCTCCCGGCAGCCTGTCGGCGCCGGGTGTCAGCTCGTCGCCCGGTCGTCTCTCTTCCCCGGGCACGACGTCGGCGGCGGGTCGCAGCGCACCGGGCAGCCTGTCGACGCCGGGTGTCAGCTCGCCGGGTCGTCTCTCATCGCCGGGCACGACGTCGGCGGCGGGCCGCAGCGCTCCGGGCATCAGCTCCCCGGGGCAGCGCTCGGCGCCAGGCAGTGTCTCGTCCCCCGGCGTGATTCCGTATCAGACTCCGAATACCGCGGCCGGGGATCTGGAGGCGCAGGACTACGAGGTCGAGGTGGAGTCCGCGGTCATCCCAGGGGACACCACCCCCGGTGTCGGGGAGCCTGCGCCGGACGAATGGCGTCCGCCCTCCAACCCGGCCTGGGACGAGTCCTCGCCTGCGCTCGACTTCAGCTTCTCCACGGCCAGCACCGAGTCGGCGGTCGGCGCCGAGTCCGCCGAGTATCCGGAGCCGCCGGACGGCGAGCTCGCGGCGCCGGAGCCGGACCTCCCGCTGGGTGACGACAGTGGCCATGGGGACGACCCCGACAACGTGCTCGAGTCGCTCCGGGTGCAGGGCATCTTCGAGCCGCAGGAGGAAGGCGAGGGCGAGGGCCTCGCCGCGGGCGGCGCGCCCGAGGAGGCGGTCTGGGCCGCGCCGCAGGAAGTGGTGCGCGGCGGCACGCGCCTGCGGGGCGCGCTGATCGGCGTCTGGGCGCTGACGCTGGTGCTCTTCGGTGGCGGCTACTACGGCTGGCACCAGTGGGTGGGCAAGCGCCATCGGGAGGCCGCCGAGCTGGTGGTCCAGGCGCGGGCCGCGGCCTTCGACAGCGACTACGCCAAGCTGGTCGACGCCGAGCGCTTGCTGCGCCTGGCGCGCGAGAAGCACGCTCGCTCGACCGACATCCCGCGCTACGAGCTCTTCGTCCAGACCCAGCGCGTGCTGGAGAACGGCAGCCGCGAGCTGAGCGGGCTGCGCAGCTCGCTCGTGCGTGCGGAGCGACTGGGCGCCGATGCGCGGTACCTGGATGCGGGTCGCGCCCTACTGGCGGCCTTCTCCGGCGGTGGCGAGGAGGCCACGAAGCTGCGTGAGGCGGCGACCAAGTCCGCTTCGGGTGACGGTGAGCTGCTCTACGTCGTCGGGCGCCTGGAGCAGCGCCTCGGCCTGCCGGGCGCGGCCGGACACCTGGAGGCCGCCGTCGCGGCGGCGCCGGAGCTGCGTGCGGCGACGCTGGCGCTGGGCGAGCTGGCCCACGACGGTGGCTCGCGTGTGGACGCGTTGGCGCGCTTCGATGCGGTGCTCAAAAAGCAGGCCGATCACCTGCGCGCCGGCCTCTGGCGTGCCTTCCTCACTGCCGACGAGCAGGAGCTGGACGCCGGGCTCGCGGCGCTGGACGGGTTGCGCACGCGCGCCACCGCCGCTGCGCCGATCGATCGCGTGCTGTGGTCGCTGTCGCGCGCGCGGCTGCTCACCCGCAAGGGAGAGCTGGAGTCGGCGGGCAAGGCCGTCGCCGAGGCGCTCTCGAGTGGCACCAACGAGCCGCGCCTGCTCGCGATGGTCGCGGAGGAAGCGCGCCGCACGGGGCAGCTCTCACTGGCCCAGACCTCGGCCACGCGCGCGGTCGCCGCGGCACCCTCTTCACTGGCCTACCGCGTGCTGCTCGCCCGCGTGATGATCGAGCGCGGTGACGGCGCGCGCGCGATGGACCTGCTCGCCAAGTTGCCTGCGGAAGATCCCGGCGTGCTGATGATGCGCGCGCGTGCCGCGCTGCAGTCGGGTGAGCGAGAGGCGCTCGAGAGCGGCCTCGCGGCTCTGGAGGGCTACCCCGAGGAGGGCGAGGCCAAGCTCGCGGTGCGCGCGCTGTCGCTGCGCCTGCAGGCGCGGCTGCAGTCAACGATGGCGCTGCTGCGCAAGGCGCGGCGGTTGGTGAAGCGGGCCCCGGGGGACCCGGACGCGGCACGCGCCCTCGGCGAAGTCGCGCTCGAGCTGCGCGAGCCCCGCGATGCCACGCGCGCGCTCGAGCAGCTCGTGGCGGCTGCGCCGGACGACGCCGAGGGGCACTACCTGCTGGCACGCGCCAGGCGCATGGCCAGTGACGGCGCGGGTGCCGAGCAGGCGTATCGGCGAGCGCTCGAGCTGTCCCCGGGACATCGGGATGCGATGGTCGGGCTGGGCGGCTTGCTGCTCGACTCCGGCAAGTACGCCGAGGCGGACGCGCTCTACCAGAGGCTCGTCAGCGGCGGCACCGGGACGCTCTTCGGTCGTCTCGGCCGCGTGGAGGCGCTGCTCGGTCTGGGTCGGCTCGATGACGCGCAGGTTCAGCTCGCCGGACTGCCGGAGAAGCTGCGCGACGGACGTGCCGCCCGCGAGACCGGCGCCCGCCTGGCATTGGCGCGCCGCAAGCCCGGCGAGGCCCTGACCCTGCTGCGCCCCCTGGCCCAGGCCGACGGGGTGAAGCCGGCGACGCTGGCCCTCTACGGGGAAGCCCTCTACGCCGCCGATCAGGTCAACGCCGCGGCCCAGAGCTACGAGCGCGCTCTGCAGGCGGACGGGACGCTGCCGGAGGCGTTGATCGGGCGCGCCGAGGTGCACTTGCGCGCGGAGCGCCCCGGGGACGCGCTCGAACTGCTCGAGGAGGCGCAGGACGTGCTCGAGACCCGCCTGCGCGGGCCGGACGTCCACGGTCGCATGCTCACCTTCTTCGGGCATGCCTATGTGCAGCGCGGGAAGGCGGGCGACCTGGATCGCGCGCGGCGCGTGCTGCTGGAAGCGATCGACCTGCCCGGCATCACGCCGGAGGCACACTTCTGGCTCGGCGAGGCGAGCGGCGGGCGCCGCACGCCGGAGGCTGCCGCGGCCTTCAAGCGCTACCTGGAGCTCGAGCCCAAGGGGCGCTACGCAGAGCGCGCCAGGCGCGCGCTGGGCCCGATGCTCTGAGGCGAGCCATGGCCGACGAGCTCACGGAGGCGCAGCGCGTCGAGCTGGCGCAGCGTCTGCGGGCCCTACGCGAGGAGCTGGAGGCTGCGCTGGGTTCCGGGGCGGAGGCGGCCAGGCCCGTGACCCTCGACCAGTCCTCGGTAGGGCGCTTGTCGCGGATGGATGCGATGCAGCAGCAGGCCATGGCCCAGGCCAGCCAGCGCAGTCTGAAGAAGCGCCTGCAGCAGTGTCGCGCCGCCCTCGAAGCCCTTGAACGGAATGAGTATGGCGACTGCCGGATGTGCGACGAGCCGATCGGCCATCGGCGCCTCTCCGCTTATCCCGAGGCGCCCCTGTGCCTGGAGTGCCAGCGGCACGCCGACTAGCGCCCATCTCACGAAGCATCCGGAGCATTTGTGAGATGGGCGCTAGCGCGGTTCTCGCAGGGGGGTTGCGCCTGGCTCCGGGGGCGGCGATGGTCCGGCCCGGGAAGTGAGGGATCGATGGACCTGGAGTTGAGCGAGGAGCAGCAGGCGCTGCAGAAGATGGCGCGCGATTTCGCGCAGAGAGAGGTCGCCCCCCGGGCGGCCGAGCTGGACGCCGAGGGCACCTGGCCCACCGACCTGGTCAAGCAGCTCGGGGAGCTGGGGCTGATGGGCATCGCCGTCGACGAGAAGTATGGCGGCGCTGGCTTCGACAACGTGGGCTACTCGCTCGCGATGGAGGAGATCAGCGCGGGCTGCGCCTCGCTCGGCGTGATCATGAGCGTCAACAACTCGCTGGCGTCGGACCCGGTCAAGAAGTTCGGCACCGAGGCCCAGAAGCAGGAGTTCCTCGCGCCCATGGCGCGCGGTGAGAAGCTCGGCTGCTTCGGGCTGACCGAGCCGATGAGTGGCTCGGACGCCGGCACGATGATCACGGTGGCCGAGCGCGACGGCGACCACTACGTGCTCAACGGCTCCAAGAACTTCATTACCAACGGACCGCACGCCGACCTGATCGTGGTCTTCGCCATGACCGAGAAGGACGTGGGCCACCGCGGCATCACGTGCTTCATCCTGCCGACCAACACGCCGGGCTTCACGGCGGGCAAGCCGGACGAGAAGCTGGGCATCCACGCGGCGCACTCGTGCACGGTCTTCTTCGAGAATTGCCGGGTGCCTGCGGCCAACCTGATCGGCGAAGAGGGCAAGGGCTTCAAGGTCGCGATGGCGACCCTCGACGGCGGCCGCATCGGCATCGCCAGTCAGGCCCTCGGCATCGCCCAGGCGGCCTACGCGAAGTCGGTCGCCTACAGCAAGGAGCGCACGGCCTTCGGCGAGCCGATCGCCAACAAGCAGGCCATCGCCTTCATGCTGGCCGACATGGCGACCGAGCTCGACGCGGCGCGTCTGCTCGTCCACCGGGCCGCCTACCTGAAGGACAAGGGCGACGTGCGCCACACAAAGGAGTCGGCCATGGCGAAGCTCTACGCTTCCGAGATGGCCCATCGCGTCACCCACAAGGCGATCCAGATCCACGGCGGCATCGGCTACACCCGCGAGTGCGACGTGGAACGGCACTACCGCGACGCGCGCATCACCGAGATCTACGAGGGCACGAGCGAGATCATGCGCATCGTCATCTCCAGCAGCGTGCTCAAGGACTAGCGATGGCGAGGATTGCACTCGTGGCCGCGCTCTGCGTATTGGTGGCCGGATGCGGCGATGACCCCGAGCCGGAGCAAGCGCCAGAGCCGGAGCAGACCACCGGCTACGAGCTGCCTCCGACGCGCAACTCGGTGGAGGTCGAGGGGCTGATGGGTACGATCCCGGAGCGCAAGATCCTCGCCACGCTCGAGCCCAAGCTGCGCAAGTTCCAGCGCTGCTTCTTCAACGGCGCGGTGGAGGTCGAGCAGATCGGCGGCCACATCGACTTCTACTTCCGCGTGGGCCTCGATGGACGGGTCGAATGGGTCTACCCGCGGGGCTCCAGCATCGGTCACCGCGGCACCGAGCGCTGCCTGCTCGACGAAGCGAAGAAGGCGCGCTTCCCGGAGCCGCGTGGAGGCGGCGCCGCGGAGCTCGGTTGGGGCTTCGAGATCGAGTCGGTCGGCGGTGGGCGACCCCCGGTGTCGTGGGACGCCTCGCGCGTGGGCCCCGCGCTCGAGCAGGGCGGGGCGGCCCTGGCCGAGTGCGGCAGCGGCAGCTTCGAGGTCACGGCCTACGTCGCGCCGGGCGGCACGGTGCTCGGTGCCGGCGCCTCGGTCGACGGGATCGAGTCCGCCGAGCACATCGACTGCATCGTGGACGTGGTCAAGACCTGGCAGCTACCCGACCCGGGCTCGTACCCGGCGAAGGTGACGTTTCAGGTGCAGTGATCACGAGCTTCCAGGAGTCGACCCGCGTGCCCTGCCGCGGCCTGTTACGCTTGACGGCTGTAGGCGACTGTTGGTTGGAGGGACGACGATGCCGGCTACGATTCGGGCGCGGTTCGAGGGGGGAGCGGGGCAGCAGCTCGCGGGCCAGCTGCATCTGCCGGCGGGCGAGCCCCGGGCATTCGTGTTGCTTGCGCACTGCTTCACCTGTGGGAAGGACCTGCGCATCTCGACGCGGATGGCGGGGACGCTTGCAGCCGCGGGCTTCGGAGTGCTGCGCTTCGACTTCACCGGGTTGGGCGATAGCGCGGGCGAGTTCGGGGAGACGCACTTCTCGTCGAACGTCGACGACCTGGTCGCGGCCGCGGGCTACCTGAGGGAGCACCACCGGGCGCCCGCGATGCTGGTTGGGCACAGCCTCGGTGGCGCGGCGGTGTTGGCGGCCAGGCCGCGCATTGCGGAGGTCGCCGCGGTGGTGACGATCGGGGCGCCGGCGGAGCCGGAGCACGTGAGCAAGCTGGTCGACGAGGCCGCAAGCGACGGGGATGTGCTTGAGCTCGACGTGGGCGGCCGACCCTTTCGGATGCAGCGCGCCTTCCTGGATGATCTGCGAGCGCAGGACGGCGCCGCTCGGGCGGCGCAGCTCGACGCGGCGCTCCTGGTGATGCACTCGCCGCAGGACCTCGTGGTGGGAATCGAGAACGCCCAGTCGATCTACCTGGCCGCACGCCACCCGAAGAGCTTCATCTCACTCGACGGTGCCGATCATCTGCTGAGCACGCCGGGCGACGCGGAGTACGCGGCGAGCACGATCGCCGCATGGGCGGGACGCTACCTGCCCGCCGCCGCGCAGGCGGGCGACGCGCCTGGCGAGGCTGGCAGCGTGACCGCCAGCCTCGGAAGCTCCGGGCTGGCGGTGGACGTCGTCGCGGGCAACCACCGCTTCCGCATGGATGAGCCGCTCGACGTGGGCGGCTCCGACACGGGGCCGACCCCGTACGACCAGCTGCTCGCCGGGCTCGGGGCGTGCACCGTGATGACCCTGCGCATGTACGCCGACCGCAAGGGCTGGCCCCTGCGCGGCGCGACCGTGACGCTCTCCCACGGGCGCGTGCACGCGCGCGACTGCGAGGAGTGCGAGGCCACCGCGGGGCGCGTGGACGTGATCGAGCGGACGCTCGCTCTCGAGGGTGAGCTCGATGGCGAGCAGCGCGCCAGGCTACTGGAGATCGCCGACCGCTGCCCCGTCCACCGGACGCTGACAAACGAGACGCGCATCCGCACGCAGCTGCTGGATGCTTGAATCCCGCCGGCTTGAGCGGCGCCCCTCGCGGTGTACCATCTGCCGCGGGAGGGCAGGGATGAGCCGACTTGCTTGGATGCTTGCGCTGGTGCTGGTCTGGGCGACCACGGTCGTCGCCTGTTCGGGCGATGACGAGCCCGACGAGGGCGCAGCCGGGGATGGCGCCGGCGACGCCCCGCGTGATGGCGGCGTCGACGCGGATGCCGGAGCCGGCGGAGCGCCCAACGTGCCCTCCGGCCCGGCGGACGGCGAGATGCTGGCGCTGACCTACAACGTGGCGGGGTTGCCGGAGACCCTCTCGAGCTCCATGCCCGAGCGCTTCACGCCGATGATCGGCCCGCTGCTCAACGGCTATGATCTGGTGCTCGTGCAGGAGAGCTGGCTGACGCCGGATCCCAATCCCGGCGAGCCCCTGCGCGTCTATCACGAGCTGCTGCTGGAGGAGGTCGAGCATCCCCACACGTCCGAGCCGGCCGAGGTTCCGTGGGGCATGGACGAGCGGCGCCCGTCGGCGCTGCTCGGCGACGGCCTCAACCGCTTCTCCGAGTTCCCCTTCGAGGAGGTGACGCGGGTGGCCTGGGATATCTGCGTGGACACCGCCGCCGACTGCCTCGCCTTGAAGGGCTTCAGCATGGCCCGCACCACGCTCGAGGACGGCGTCACGGTCGACATCTACAACCTTCATATGGAAGCGGGCGGCTCACCCGAGGACGACGCTGCGCGCGCCGCCGGGATCGAGCAGATGATCGAGTTCATGGCGACGATGTCCGACGGGCGCGCCGTGATCGTCGGGGGCGACTTCAACCTTCATATCGACAGCGAGCCGGACGGCACCCTGTTCGAGCACCTGCTCGACGAGACCGGGCTCACCGACGTCTGCACCCAGCTGGGCTGCGACGAGCCGGGCAGCATCGACAAGTTCCTCTACCGCAGCAGCGAAGACGTACGCATCGACGCCCTGAGCTGGAGCAACGACAGCGACGTCTTCCAGAGCGATACGGGTGAAGACCTCAGCGACCACCCCCCCATCGCCGTCCGCTTCGCCTGGACCGGGCGGTAGCGCTGCTTCCCCGCCACGCGTCAGGCGTGGGTTTCGGGCTGAGAATCGTTCAGGAGCGAGCGCGCCCGGAGCCGCAACCGGAGGCGTAGCAGCGCTACGTCGAGGATTGCGGCGAGGACGTAAGCCGCTCCTGGGCGATTGTTAGCCCGAAACGGCTAGAAGCCGAAGCATTGGCCGAAGTCACATGCTGTCAGCGTAGCGCACGCTGCGAAGCCCTGCTCGTAGGCGACGCGGGTGGCGCCGTCGAAGTTGTTTAGCAGGTTGACGTTGGTCGCGATGCACGTGTTGATCGCGCCGTCCCGATCGGATGGAGCCTGCCCGGCGGCCGTCAGGCAGTCCACCTCGGCGGTGCAGTCGTGAGTGACCGCATTGATCTGGGTTTCACCGTAGGAAGACGTCGCGTCGGTGATGGCGCACTCGAGGTAGTCACACACGACGAACTGCGCGCAGCGGCTGTGGTTCGAGATGAACTCGTCCTGCTTGTCCGGCATGCTCTCGAGCAAGCGCGCTGTCGACTCGATGCAGTTGTCGACCGGGTTGTCGAGGAGGGGATCGCCGCGTTGGTTCATGCACTGCACGGTCTCGGCGCAGTCCTTGCGAATCTGCTCTACGTGCATTCCCGACCAGGAAGATGGGTCGAGCGCGACATTGCCGTCGTCCCCGCCGCAGCCCAAAACCACGAGCGCACAGAGCCACCACCAGCTCACCCAAGTTGGCTTCCGCCTCATCTGCTACCTCGAAGTCTCGAAAGGCCTGTCCCCGCCTCCTGACTGCGACGACGGTCGGGGATTGCGTTCCCAGGTGGTTACCAGGGTCATCCGAGGAAGGGAAGGGTCCTTATTTCCGGTCACCCTAGTAGCTGTCTCAGCGGTCGCGCTTGAGCGCGCTGCGCCGCTCCGCACGCGCCAGGGCGAGCTCGATCAGTCTCGTCAGCAGTGCCCCGTAGGGCAGGCCCGACGCCTCCCAGAGCTTTGGGTACATGCTGATCGCGGTGAAGCCGGGGATGGTGTTGGCCTCGTTGAAGAGCAAGCGACCGCTCTGGCGATCGAGGAAGAGATCGATGCGCGCCATCCCATCGCACTCCAGCTCCAGGAAGATCTGCGCCGCGATGCGTTGCGCTTCCTTCTGTTGCTCCGGTGTCAGGTCTGCTGGGACGTGGAGCTCGGCGCCGTCTTCCTCGATGTACTTGCGCTCGAAGCTGTAGAAGGCCTCGGTGGCCACAATCTCGCCTGGCAGGCTGACCTCCGGGGGTGCGCTTGGGTCCGCCGCGCCGAGCACGGCCAGCTCGATCTCGCGCGCGTCCACCGCTTGCTCGATCAGCACCTTCGTGTCGTAGCGCAGGGCGTCCTCGATCGCCGCCTCGAGCTCGGCGGCCGCTGTCACGCGATGGATGCCGATGCTCGAGCCCTGGTTGGCGGGCTTGACAAAAACCGGGTAGTCCAAGTCGTCGGCGACCTGGGCGCGTACGCCGTCGGGGTCGTTGAGCCAGCGGCTCAGGCGCATACTGACGTAGGGTGCGCTCTCGATGCCGGCGCTGCGGGCCAGGCGCTTGGCCACGTCCTTGTCCATGCACACCGCGGAGCCCAGCACGCCCGCGCCCACGTAGGGTACGGCGGCCAGCTCCAGCAGACCCTGGATGCTGCCGTCCTCGCACAGGGGGCCGTGCATCACCGGGAAGACCACATCGACCGGTCCGGCGGCACCCGGCGCGCTCAGGGGCGACTCGCCCGGCCTGGGCTCGAGCGCGACCGTGGAGTCGGTGCTTGCGTCGACCGGCAGGGCGGGGCTCTCGCCCGAGTCGATTCGCTTCAGGTCCTGGGCGTACCAAGTCCCGTCGCGGTCGATCGCGATCGGCAGCACCTCGAAGCGCTTCCGGGCGAGATGGTCGATCACGCTGCGGGCCGACTGCAGGGAGATCTCGTGCTCGCTCGAGCGGCCGCCGTAGATGACGGCGACGCGTATGCGCTTGTCAGCGGCCATGGCGGGTCAACCGATGGGGAGGGTACCCCATTCCCGCCCCAGTGCTCCGACACAGGCATCGTGACCCGCGATGGCGACGAGCCGGGCGTGCGTGGCAAGGCGCGAAGCGCAGGCGTACCCGCCGGTACGTCGAGTACTCGCAACGCCGCCACGCGCGGTCGGAGCAAGCCAGGGCGGGTCACGATGCCTGTGTCGGAGCACTAGTACTTGAAGGGCCAGGCCATGAAGTAGCGCTTGGTGCGCAGCCAGAAGCCGAGCAATCCCAGGGGCTCGAAGATGAGCAGGACGACGACCACCACCGAGAAGAGCAGGGTCGCCTGCTGATGCGAGCTGAGGCCGGAGAGCATCGGAAGCAGGGGCTTGGCGACCTCGAAGAGCTCCTCGGCCAGGGGGTTGAGCACGACGTAGACGATCGCCCCCCACACCGCCCCGAACACCGTACCGATGCCACCCAGCACGATGATGGCGATGTACTGGATGCTCATCATGAAGCTCATGCCCTGATCGATCGTCAGGTACTGCTGCTGGCAGGCGTACATGCCGCCGGCGATCCCGGCCACGAAGGAGGACAGCCCGAAGGAGGTGATCTTGGCGCGCGCGGGGTTGATGCCCATCACCTCGGCCGCGATGTCGTGATCGCGCACCGCCATCATCGCGCGGCCCGTGTTGGTACGCATCAGGTTCTTGGCGCCGTACGCCGAGACCAGTGCGATCAAGAGGAAGAAGAAGTAGAGCTTGCGCTCCACCGTGAGCTCGATCGGACCCAGGTTCAGGGTCTCGGAGAAGTTCCCGAGGCCGCCGGGCTCGTCCGGGAACCAGGTGTGCATCGGCACGGCGATGCCCATCGCGCCGTGCGTCAGCGGTTCGGCCGACATCAGCGTGTGGTTGACCAGGAAGAGCAAGCCCAGCGTGACGATCGCTAGGTAGTAGCCCTCCAGGCGCAACGCGAACGGCCCAACGGACAGGCCGACAGCGGCCGCCACGAGCCCACCGAAGGGGATGGCCATCCAGAAGGGCATGCCGAGTTGCTCACCGAGGATCGCCGTGGTGTAGCCGCCCAGGTAGATGAACGCCGCGTGGCCGACACTGAACTGACCGCAGAAGCCCGTCAGGATCATCATGCCGATGGCGCCGACGATGTAGACCCAGGCCTGGTTGCCCACCGTCAGCCACTGGCTGTTGACGAGGAAGGGGTAGGCCAGTGCGAGCGGGATCGCGATCGCCAGCCCGACCTTGTGCCACATGTCCGGGAAGAGCTTCTGGTCGTCTTCGTAGCGCGTCTGTAGGGGCTTGGTCGGCATCTCGCTTCTTCGACGCTAGGCGCGCTTGACTTCCTGCACCCCGAACAGCCCGTGCGGCCGCACGATCAGGACCAGGATCATGAAGAGGTAAGGGAAGACTCCGTGGAAGTTCTGTCCGAAGGCGCCCAGGGCCGGGTTCAGGTAGGCCTGGGCCAGCACCTCCAGGATGCCCATGATGAACCCGGCCAGCACGGCGCCCAGGGGCGACTCCAGCCCGCCGAGGATGATGGCCGGGAAGGCGCGCAGGGCGATGGTGCCGAGCAGCGGGTCGACCTGGTTCGGGAACATGCCGAGCATGATTCCGCCCAAGCCAGCGAGCACACCGGAGAAGAACCAGGTGGCGCTCAGGATCTTGCCGACCGGGATGCCGTGGGCCAGGGAGGCTTCCTGGTCGCTGGCGGCTGCGCGCATCGCGACACCGAGCTTGGTGTAGTTGATCAACGCGAAGAAGCCGCCCAGGGCGACGAGACCGGCCGCGAGCGAGACCAGGGAGTTGACCAGCACCTTGGCGCCGAGGATCGGTACCGTCCGCATGGTGTCCCACGGAGTCGGCATGCCGCGCTGCTCGACGCCGCCGAGAATGATCACCATCGCCTCGAGGAAGAAAGCCACGAAGATCGTCAGGATCGAGGTGACCACGATGTCCTTGCCGATCATCGGGCGCATGACTCCGCGCTCGACTGCCGCTGCAAGCGCGCCGGTGAGCACCATCGCGCCGATCGCGGACAGGCCCCAGGGCACGCCCATCTTGCACAGCCCCACCATCAGGAAGGCGCCCGTCGTGAGCAGTGGCATGTGCGCGAAGTTCAGCACCGTCGAGGCGCGGTAGATCACGACGAAGCCCAGCGCCACCAGGGCGTAGGCGGCGCCGAGCGAGAGGCCTCCGGCCAGTAGCTGGATCAGATTTCCCATCATCCGCCCCGATAAATGCTCTCGATCAGCTCACCGTAGCGCTCCGAGATCGCGCTCCGTCGCACCTTCTGTGTCGCCGTCAGCTCGCCGTCGTCCTCGTGAAGCTCCTTGGGCAGGATCTTGAACGAGCGTACGTTCTCCACCCGCGCGAGGATGTCGTTCGCCTTCTTCAGCTCCTCCTCGACCAGCTTCACCACGTCCGGCTTGGCGGCCAGGTCCGCATACGAGGTGTAGGGCATGTCGCGGCGCTGGGCCCAGTCGCCGACGCTGTCGTAGTCGATCTGCACCAGCGCGGAGATGAACTTTCGCTGGTCGCCGATCGCCACCGCCTCCTTCACGTAGGGGCTGGTCTTGAGGGCGTTTTCGATCTTCTCCGGCGAGATGTTCTTGCCACCCGCCGTGATGATGATCTCCTTCTTGCGGCCGGTGATCCTCAAGAAGCCGTCCTCGTCGATCTCACCGATGTCGCCGGTGTGCAGCCAGCCCTCCTCGTCGATCGTGTGGCGGGTGGCCTCCTCGTTGTGGAGGTAGCCGATGAAGACGTTGTCACCGCGGATGCAGATCTCGCCGTCCTGTTCGATCTTCTGCTCGATGCTCCCGATCGGGCGGCCCACGGTGCCGATCTTGAAGTCCTCGGGCATGTTGAAGTGACTCGCGCCAGCCAGCTCGGTCATGCCGAAGCCCTCGCCGATGGGGATGCCGACCCCGTGGAACCACTCGAGCAGCTCGGGTGAGATCGGCGCAGCGCCGCTGCCTGGAAGCCGGCAGCGCCGCAGGCCCAGGCGCTCTTGAAGCGGGCGAAAGACGAGCTTGTCGCCGAGCCACCAGTTGAGCTTGTCGCCCGCGCTCAGGGGCTTGCCGTCGCGCTCCTTCTTCTTGATCTCGGCGCCCTTCGCCGTGAAGTGGAAGAAGAGCTTCTTCTTCAGGGGCGAAGAGTTCTGCATCTTGATCATCAGGGCGGCGTGGTTGCGCTCCCAGATGCGCGGCACCCCGAGGAAGATCGTGGGTGAGACCTCGGGCAGGTCCTGCTGGATGGTGTCGATCGACTCCCCGAAGTGCACGACCAGCCCGGTCGCGAGCGGCAGGAAGACGCTGTAGATCTTCTCCGCCACGTGACACAGGGGCAGATAGGAGAGGATCAGGTCGTCCTCGGTGGCACCGACCAGCTTGACGAAGTCGTCGGTGTAGCGCGTCACGTTGGCGCTGCCGATCATCGCGCCCTTGGGCTTGC
>JAPPOT010000558.1:2196-5437 GCA_028817855.1 Myxococcales bacterium | reverse complement strand
ACCATGGAGGCTGCCTGCGGGGCGAGATCACCCAGTCGCTGCTCGAACCAGCCGGGCTCGGCCGCGAGCAGCTCCTCGCCCTTGCTGAAGAAGTCGTCCCACTCCATCAGGCGGGACTCGTCGTAGCCGCGCGTGCCGCGGGGCTCGATGGCGACCACGTGCTCGAGCTTCGGCGTCTCGCCCGTGATCTCCATGAGCTTGTCGACCTGCTCCTGATCCTCGCAGAAGAGCACCTTCGACTCGCTGTGGTTTACGATGTACGAGACGTCAGGCGCGGGGCTGGTCTGGTAGATGCCTACGCTGCGCGCGCCGATCGCCTGCGCTCCCAGGTCCGCGTATAGCCACTCGGGGCGGTTGTCGCTCAGGATGGCGACGTGGTCGCCGGGTCGCACGCCCAGCTGCCACAGCATGCGCGCGGTCGTCGCGACGTTGTGGGCGTAGTCGTTCCAGGTGATCTCCTGCCACACGCCCAGCTGCTTGTGGCGCAGGGCAGGGCGCGTCCCGCGCGTGTTGGCGAAGTGCTGGACACGACCCGGCAGGGTCTGCTTGAGCTGCTCCTCGGTCAGGCTCATTCGGCGGCACCTCCCAGATAGGCCTCGACCACCGCGGGGTTCCTGCCGACCTCGGTGGGCGAGCCCTCGGCGATCTTCTTGCCGAAGTCGAGCACGGCCACCGAGTCCGCCAGGTCCATGACAAAGTGGAGGTCGTGGTCGATCAGGATCTGCGTGATGCCGAGCTCGTCCTTGATGTCGAGCATGTAGCGCGCCATCAGCTCGGTCTCCTCCTGGTTGAGCCCGGCCGCCGGCTCGTCGAGCAGCAGCAGCTTGGGCTCCATCGACAGCGCCCGGGCCAGCTCGACGCGCTTGCGCACGCCGTAGGGCAGGATGGCGACCGGCGTCTTGCGGTACTTCTCCAGGTGCATGAAGTCGATCACGTCCTCGCAGCGGCGGCGGTGCGCGATCTCTTCCTGGCGCGTGTGGCGATTGAAGAGCAGGTCGTTCCAGAAGTGGGTCTTGTAGAGGTGGTGACGGCCGACGAGCAGGTTGTCGAGCACCGTCATCATCGGGAACAGGCCCAGGTTCTGGAACATGCGAGCGACGCCCATGGCCGCCACGTCGTACGGCTTCTGGCCGACCAGCTCGGTGCCCTCGAAGAGGATCGAGCCCTTCTGAGGGCGGTAGACCGCCGAGATGCAGTTGAAGAGCGAGGTCTTGCCGGCGCCGTTGGGGCCGATGACCGACAGCAGGTGCCCCTTGGGGACGGACAGGGAGACGCCCTGGATCGCCTTGACCCCGGAGAACGACAGCTCGATGTCCTTCACTTCCAGCATGTCAGTCACGAAAGCCAGCGCTTGCGGCGCTGGTAGAGCTTGGCGTCGCGGAAGCTCTTCTTCTCCTCCGCGCCGTCGCCTCCAAATCCCAGGTAGAACTCCTGGATGTCCTTGTCTTCCTTCAGCTCGGCCGAGGTGCCGTCGATGACGACCTTGCCGTTGTCCATCACGTAGCCGTGGGAAGCCACGTCGAGGGCCATCGCCGCGTTCTGCTCGACCAGCAGGATCGAGACGCCGTCCTCGTTGATCTCGCGGATCAGCTTGCCGATGTCCGCGACGATCTTGGGCGCCAGCCCGAGAGAGGGCTCGTCGAGCAGCAGCAGCTTGGGGCGGCTCATCAGGGCGCGGGCGATGGCCAGCATCTGCTGCTCGCCGCCGGAGAGATAGCCGGCCTGTCGCGCGCGTCGGTCCTTGAGCACGCCGAAGCGGTCGTAGAAGCGCTCGAGGTCCTGCCGGATGTGGGCCTGCGAGGAGGTGTACGCCCCGGCCATCAGGTTCTCCTCGACGGTCAGGTCCTTGAAGATGCGCCGCCCCTCCATCGCCTGCGCGACGCCGCGCTGAACGATCTGCTCGCCACGCAGGCCGAGCAGCTCCTTCCCCTTGAGGGAGATGCTGCCCTTCGTCACTTCACCGTCGTGGATCTCGAGCAGGCCGGTGATGGCCCGAATCGCCGACGTCTTCCCGGCCCCGTTGGGGCCGAGAAGGGCGACGACTTCGCCGTCGGGAACCTGCAGGCTCACGCCCTTCAGGACGAGCACTACAGAGTTGTAGACGACCTCGAGGTTGGCGACTTCCAACATGCCAATCTCGGGACAACACGCGTTGTTGGACCCGACCTCGCTCGGTAAGAGTTACTTCTCGGCGACCGCTTCCGCAGCAGCCGGTGCCGCGGCCGGTGCCGCGGCCTGCTTGCCCTCGCCGCCTGCGGCCTTGGGCGTGGCCCAGTCGGAGACCACGTTCCAGGTCTTCTTCTCGAAGTCCGGCCGCAACACGCGGATCGCAGTGCCGGTCACGTACGGAAAGGAGTTGAAGCTCAGCGGCTGGGACAGCCCCTGGGCGTCGTAGTTCTCGATCTTGGTGATGTTGGCCAGGACGCCCTCGCGGGTCGCGTCGCCGGACTCGATGGCGCGCTTGATGGCCTCGGTCGCCACCAGGCCCTGCATGTACGACATCAGCAGGTAGAGGTCCGGGGGGTTCTGCTCCTTGCCGTGTTTGTCGTAGGCCTCCAGGAACTTGGTCATGCCCGGAACGTCGTCACCCCAGTAGGTCATGCCGCTGACCCAGTGGTAGTTCGCGAAGACCGCCGAGGGGATGACCTCGGGGTTGAAGAACCCGTCGATCCAGGTGGGCGTGCAGCCATACCACTGCGGCGCGAACTGCAGCTGGGCGGCGGTCCCGAGCAGGGGGCCGCTGGCGCTCGGCAGCACCACGAGCAGCACGTGGCTTGCACCCGCCTCCTTGAGGCCGGTGATGACCGCCGCGAAGTCGCGCTGGCCGGGGGTGACCGCCTGCTCGCTGACGATGCTCACGCCATGCAGCTCGGCGGCCTTCTTGAAGCCGTCGACGCCGTCCTGGCCGTAGTCATCCTGCTGGTAGACGATGCCGGCCTTGATGTCCGCCTTCTTGTCGCCGGCCTGCTCGACCAGGTAGTCCATGGCGCGCATCGCCTCGACCAGGTACGAGGGCCCGGCCGGGACCGTGTACTTGTTCTTGGCCATCTCCGAGGAGAGTGAGGCGGGAAGGGCGAGCATCTTGTCGCGGTCGAGCATCGGGCGCAGCGGCAGCGTGTTGGGCGTGCCGAAGCTGTGCGCGATGAAGAGGACGTCGTCCTTGATCTGGTTGTAGGCCTGTACCGACTTATGGGGGTTGTAGCCGTGGTCCTTTTCGACCAGCTTGATCTTCCAACCCTAG
>JAPPOT010000558.1:0-2186 GCA_028817855.1 Myxococcales bacterium | reverse complement strand
CCCGTCTGTGTCGACAGGTCGATGCCCTTGTCGGTCTTGAGCCCGCCAGCCTCTCCCGCCTCCGCAGCAGTGGTGTCACCAGCGGGGGCCTCCGCCGAAGGTGCCTCACCCGCGGACTCGGCCTTCTTTTCGCCACCGCAGCCAACGACCGCGAGCAGCGCACAAACCGTGAGAATCCTTTTCATTGTTCTCTCCATGAACCCCTCGCCCGGCCCCTCGTCGGGCGGAGCACGCAACGTAGTCGATCTGCTGCAGCCGATTCAATAGGCGCAGCGGCCGCCCTTGGCCCCCCAAGCTCGGGGCCCGAGCGGCCATGGCACCGCCCTCTCCGTGGGCCCGCAAACGCTCCCAGCGCAAAAACCGCTGCAGCTAGCGGCGACGCCCGGCGCGGCGTCCGGACGGGTCGGGCTCGAGCTGTAGGGCTTTCTGCACAGAGCGCTGGACTTCGCGCGTGAAGATGACGCGAATCGCGTCGGTCCCGGCACCATCGGAGAAGATGGTTTCGAGCAAGGCCATGATGTCGTCCGGATTGTCGCCGCGACCGAAGCCCTTGCCGACGTGCTTGATCGCGTAGTCGACGATCTCGTCGGCCGCCTTGTGAAAGCGGCGCTCCAGGATGTCGTGCAGGCCGAGCACGACATCCAGCTCGACCCCGGCCGCCATCAGGCGCATCGCCACGCCGAGTAGGGCGGGGCTCTCCACGAGGAAGCGTCGCGCGGCCCCCTCTCCCTGGACCTGGATGGCGTCGCGGCGCACCAGCCGCGCGATGATCCCGGCAGGCGGGTTGCCGAGCAGCTCCTTGAGCTCGTCCTCGGTGAGCAGCTTCGGCTCGTCCTCCGAGAGGTGGCCCAGGCGCTCCCCCACACCCAGCCACTTCTGGATGGCGCCGCTGTCCAGGTCCTTGCGGGCGACGATGTCGCGGATGGCACGCAGACGCAGGCCCTTGTCCTGGAGCTGGCCCACCACGTCGAGGCGCTCCATGTGAGAGCTGTCGTAGATGGCGACGCGGCCGCGCTTGCGCGGTGGCGGCAGCACCCCTTTCGCCTGATAGAAGCGGATGGTGCGGCTGGGCACACCGCTGCGGGCTGCCAGCTCGTCGATCGTGTACTCGTCCTGCGAATCCACCGCGCCGTCCATCGTCCCTACACTGTGACAGTTAGAAGTGTCACTGTCAACCCCCCGCCGGGTCGTGGCGGTCCTCCAGGAAGGCCTGAAGCAACTGGCCCGACAGCGAGAAGGTGCCCGGGACGAAGAAGCCATGGGTCTTGGGGTCGGCCAGCTGCTCGCGCGTGATCCATCGCGCATCCTCCAGCTCGTCGTCGCCCACGTCGATCTCGGTGCTGCCCGCGCGCGCCATGAAGCCGATCATCAGGGACGATGGGAACGGCCACGGCTGGGAGCGGAAGTAGCGCACGTGCTCGATGTGAACACCGGCCTCCTCGAGCACCTCGCGCGTCACCGCCTCCTCGATCGTCTCTCCGGGCTCCACGAAGCCGGCAAGCGTCGAGTACATCCCGGTCGGCCATCGCCGCTGGCGTCCCACCAGGCAGCGGTCGCCGTCGTGCACGAGCATGATCACCGCCGGGTCCGTGCGCGGGAAGTGCTTGGTGGCGCAGCGCTCGTCGCGACACTCGCGCATGTGCCCGCCCTCCCGTGGCGAGGTTGGGGTTCCGCAAACGCCGCAGTGCTGCTGTCGCGTGTGCCAGTAGAGGATGCCGCGCGCGTAGGCCGCCAGCGCCGCGTCCTCGGCGGGTAGCGCCGCGCCGATGAAGCGCAGGTCCTTGAAGTCCCCCTCGAGCGCTGGGTGGTCCAGCGGCTCGTCCATCTGGCTCACGTCGACCGCAAAGCAGCTGCGCCCTTCCATGCGGCCAAGCCAGACCAGCTCCCCCTTGTCGAGCAGCTCGCGCGCGTGCCCGACCTCGATCCGCGCCACCCGCTCGTCGTCGTGCACGAGGGTCAGGTCACGCCAGACCGGTACGATCAACGACTCCGCGTCATTCAGCGCGCGCTCGAGCTGCCCCAGATCGGTGCGCAGGTGCGCCGCCCGGTCGAATGCAAGGGATGGTGGCCCGTCGCTCACGGCGCGCAGCCTGCCACGGGCCGGGGCGGGGGCAAAGGGGGCACCCCCGTCGTGTGCTCGCGTGCCCCGCACACGCACGTACAAAAAGGCGGGGGAGGGCGAGAAA
>JAPPOT010000013.1 GCA_028817855.1 Myxococcales bacterium | reverse complement strand
CCTCGACGATCAGCGCGCCATCCCCGTCACCATCCACATCAAGGTTCTGGTCGATGAGCGCCTCACCCGCGCGCAGCCCGATTGGGTCGCGCGCGTGCAGCGCACCATCGCCACCGCTTCGCGCATCTACCGCGCAGACTTCGGCGTCGAGCTCGAGCTGGCCGGCGTCGTGCGCTGGGCCAAGGCGCTCGATGGCATGGGCGGCACGGTGCTCTACTCGGAGCTGCGCAAGCACGGGCGCGAGGGTGCCGACGTCCTGCTCGGCTTCGTGGCGCGCTCGCTGGATGGACCGAGCTACGCGCTGGGAGCGCCCTCCGGGCAGGCCCCGCTCAACGGCGCCTACGGACTCGTGGGTCAGGGCGACGATCCGGAGCTGCCGCACCTGCGCGGGTTGCTGCGCGCGGTCGGCCATCTCATGGGCGCCCGCAGCGTGATCGATCCCAACAGCGACGACTACCGCCTCGGCACCTGGATGAGCGACGCGCCGCCGCCCTCGGGGCGCCCGCCCTGGATCGATCTGCCCAACCGCAAGCGCATCCTCTCGCGCAAGGCCCGCCCCTTCGAGTCCGAACGCGGAGCAGCCCGATGCCCGACCGCGATCAGGCCGCTCAGGCTCCGCCCCCGGCTCCTTCTCCCACGCCGTCGCCCGCCGGCAGCCATGCCCCCACGCGGAAGTCCGAGCGTGGCCCCATCGGCCTCTTCATCGGCTGGGTGCTGGTGCCGCTCCTCGTCGCCGGCGCCCTCATCGCCAGCGGGGTCCACCAGGCTGCCCACAACCCCGACGCCTGGTTCACCAAGGCCGTCCGCGCGCTCTCCGACCTGCACTAGAACCCGCTATCGACGGGTTCTAGGGTCTTGGCGGGGCTTGGCCACGGTCGCCTAGAGAGCCTACAAGGGAGGCCCGAGCTCCGCCTCCATTGACGGGTGGTCGGGTGGGGGGTGCCCGCCCGCGCCTTGGCGCGGGCAGACACAGCGGGGCTCGGGGACGGTCACCTAATAGTCAGGGCTCGCACGGTGACCCCGTCGTCGCCCGGGAGCAGCGGCTGCACCTCGTCTTCCTGCGTCAGCAGCAGGGTGCCGGCCACGCCGCCGCCGATCACCACTACCGCCGCGGTCCAGAACCACCACTCGCCGAAGACCGAGCCGTCGTCGGCCGCCGCCGTCGGCAACATGGCGCCGGTAGGCGCGGGCTGGTGCTTGTCCAGGTGCAGCTCCAGCTGCTGTTCCTCGCCGCCCTCGACCACCAGCTCGCGCGCTTCCTTCACGTGGCCAGGCGCGCTCGCTTCCAGCACGTGCTCGCCCACGTCGAGCCAAAGGCTGCCGTCTTCCTGGAGCTCCGCCGGCGCGCCGTTGACACGAAGGCTCGCGTCCGCCGGCTTGACGTCCAGGCGGAAGCGGCCAATGTAGTCGTTTGCCAGCGCCAGGGTGCGCTCCACCTCGGCCCGCTGGGGTGCGGTCAGTGCGTTGGTCTTCAGGCTCAGGGCCTCCTGCAGCCAGCGCACGGACTCGACGTAGCGGCGCATCTCGTAGGACACGATGCCGAGCCCCCGGGCGGTGCGCGCGGTCGGCAGCTGACGGTGGGCCTTCAGGAAGAACCCGCGTGCCTCCGCCCAGTTGCCGCGCTCGAACTCGGCCAGGGCTTGCTCGATCTGGGCGTCGTAGGTGGCCGCCTCCTGGGCGTCCGCCGGCGCTGTGCCGAGCACCCACAGCAGGCCCGAGAGCAGCGCGAGGCGGACGAGGGATGACAGCGACATGGGCGGCAGCCTACACCAACACCCGCTGTGCGCAACGTGGGGCGGAAGGCCGCGCCAGCGGCGTATTCACTCAATCTTTTGGCGCCCCATGCGTCTATCTCTCGAGGCGGCGAGCAACGCGCCGCGAACGAACATCCACGAGAGGAAAGACCATGACGACCCGAGACAGCTCCGTGAACGCGATCGCCGAGCTCCGCACCCTGCGTCTCGCCCGCGTCCGCGAGCGTGCGCGGGTCGAGGCCGAACATCGCACCCAAGAGCAAGCCGCCCGCCAGCGCCAGCTACGCGAGGAGCGCGCCGCACGCATCGCGGCAGCACGTGCCACCGCCCCGGAGCCGGAGCCCGCGCGCCCTTCCCGTACCACGTTGGAACGCATCGGTGACATGCGGCTCGAGCTGCGTGCGCTAGCCCGCGAGCGCGCGGAGGCGAACGCGGAACGCGACGCCCGCATCGAAAGGTTGATGGTCCGCGTGAGCGAGCGGCGCTCCACCTGGGCGCCGATCGCGACCGCGCTCGTGGTGGCCGCTGGCGTGTTCGGCGCGCTTGCGATGAACGTGCCGGGCGCCCCTGTGGTCAGTACGACCGTGCCGGAAGCGCCTACGGAGTTCGAGCAGGCGCTCGAGGCGAGTCCGCCTGCGGCCGACATGGAGGATGCCTCGGAGGTGGCGCTGCTCGAGGAGGCGGAGATCCCGCTGCTCGATGGTGACGCTGGCGTGCCCGCCGCAGAGGCCGCGACCGACGCGCGTCCCGCGCCCAAGCGCAAGAAGGTGACGCGCCCGCGCAAGAAGCCCAAGCGCCCTCCCGCGGCGAAGGCCCCCGAGCGCCCGGCGCTCGACGCTCTCGGCAACCTGGACGGCTGCGGCGACGACCCGATCTGCGGCCTGGGCCTGTAGCCGTCAGTGCCAGGTGGCGGAGCCGACCAGGCCGACGGCGTTGAAGTCGCCCTCGTCGAAATTTCCGTGGCGCGCAAAGAGCGCGCCGCCGATGCCCCAGGCGCCGCCCACGTGCCACTCCTTGCCGGCCATCACCTCGAGGCCGAGGCCGTTGTCGGTGGAGATGGTGTCGTCCAGCTCCCCGCGGTAGGTGCCGCGACCGGTGCCGAGGGCGCCGGAGAAGTAGATGTTCGGCTCCAGCAGCCAGTAGGTCAGCCCCACCCCGAGCAGGTAGACCCCGGTGTTGTCGCCGTTGTCGCCAGCGCTGAGCGAGTCGACGGTCGCGAAGAGCACGAGCGTCTCGTTCACGCTCACCCCGGCGGAGATGCCCAGCGCCACCCCGGGCCCCCGGTCATCGGGCGCAAAGCGCGCGACGAACCAGCCCAGTCCCAGGTGCAGCCGCAGGTAGAAGCCCTGGTGCAGGTGCTCGGGCCCCCGCGCGTCCGGGTCCACCTGCTCGAACTCCCAGTCCGCCGTGGTGACGCTGTCCGCTTTGGGGGTGGCGGCGGGAGCCGGCTGCGCGCCCGGGGGAGTCACCTCCCGATAGCTCGGCGGCGGCGGCAAGTCCGGGGGAAGCGGCATCGCGGCTCCGGGCTCGGGTGCGACCGCGGTCTGGGTCTCGGTCTCGGGTGCGACCTCGGTCTGGGTCTCGGCCCTGGCTTCGGTCTCGGCTTCGGTTTCGGACTCGGTCCCGGTCCCGGTCTGGGTCTCGGTCTCGCGCACGGGCTCCTGCCCCGAGGCGCTTGCGGACGCGAACAGCAGTAACAGCGGGAGGCAACGCGACATCGGCCGATTCAATCCTTCAACCGGCCTGCCGGACCGAGGTTGCGCTAGAGAGGCACGAGCAGCGAGGCCTGCACGGTCCACAGGAAGTCCCAGTTCACCGTCGGCGATGTGGCCTCCTCGTTCTCGTCCACCTTGGTGTCGATCAGGAAGAAGCTCGCGCCTCCTGCCTTCACCTGGGGCACGAAGATCAGCGTCGGAGCCGCGCGGATCAGCGGCAGCTTGTAGCCCAGCGAGGCGGTGCCCTGCACGTAGCCCACCAGAAACTCGTTGGGGAAGACGTCGTTGAGGATCTCGTTGAGCGTCAGGTCGTCGGTCAGCGAGACCTCGCCTAGGCCGACCTGCATGTCGATGTCGCTGAAGAAGTTGTCGAGGCCGCCGCCCAACTCCGTGCCCAGGGCCAGACCCGCACCGCGGAAGCGGCCGTCGAAGAGGTTCTCTTCCAGCGTGTCGGTGCCGATCGTGAGCTGGTAGGGCTTGCGGTAGCTCATCAGGCCGACCCCGAAGAAGAGCGGCGGGATCTTGCCTTTTTTGCGCTTGCGGTCCCCGGCCACCACGCCGCCGCTCTTGCTGTGGTCGTAGCGCACGCCGGCGACGAAGGTCTCGAAGCTCGAGACGATCTTCAGGCGGTCGTCCGGCCCCGACAGGGTGTCGAGGGAAGGGTCCGGGCACTCCACGTCTTCATCGACGTCGCGCGGGATGACACAGACCACCGTGCCGACGCCTTCGCGGCGGCGGGCCTTGGTCTCGAAGGCGCGCGCCTCGTAGCGGATCACCGGCTCCCAGGCCTTGGTGATCGGGACGCCGAGCACGCCGAGCACCCACAGGGCCTTGGGCGCGAAGCTGCCGATCTCGGCGGCCGTGGCAGCCTCGTCTGTCTTGGGGCCACTGATGCTGTTGCTCTCCACATAGCCGCGGCGAATGTTCAGGAAGCGGAAGAGTTTGGCCTTCACCGAGACGTTGAAGGTGTAGTAGTTCGCGAAGTCCACGTCGACGGCGTCGTACTGCTGCGGGAACCAGCCTCGCACGCCCCCGCCGCACTTGATGTCGCGCTTGGAGCTCTTGCCGAAGACGCGTCCCGGG
>JAPPOT010000438.1 GCA_028817855.1 Myxococcales bacterium | reverse complement strand
TTGCCGTGCGTGGTGGCCAGCCCGTTGAAAAACCCCACGCCGAATTCCCCAACACTGGCCGGTGCTACCCGCCGCAACAGCGAGGGCGGCGGTATGAGCGCTCGTGGATCGTTGGATAGACTCGTCCCGGGAGCCAGTGGCCGAACCGCATCTGAAACCACTTTGGGGGGAAGGACCTTCAGCTTCAATGCGCCTGCAACAGGCGCGAGACTCAGACCGTTGAGGAACTGATGCGATGCGTAGTCCGCCCAAAGCTCGCCGGTGGCATCGCTACGTGCCCAGGGGGCTGTCCGGGTCTTGCCTCTGCCGTTGGTAAACGTCTCGAAGAAGCCCTGAGGCGGCAAGGCACTGACGGTTGCGTGTGCCGTCTCCACCGCAGGCGACTCCTCGACGGCCTGAGTCGCATGCCCGTCCATCAAGCCGATCCTCAGCCACGCGAATGGTGTGGGTCCTGTTTCCGTGCCTTCGCTCGAGAGGAACTCCTGCCACCAACCAGCTATCGCGGCTGTCCAGCGTTCGAACCCTGGCAGACACGCCTGAGCGCCATACTCGCCGACATCGAGTTCCTGCTCCTTGCACTCGAACCCCGTCGGATCCGTAAACCGCAACGGGCCGTTCCAAACATACGAGTACCGGTTCAACGACTGGCTGTAGAACGGCGCCTGCACGATCGGATCGGGACTCAAGAACCGCGCGCTCACCGGGTTGTACTCGCGCCCCTGCATGTTCACGAGGCCGTACTCGGAGTCGTACTCGTGCCCCGTGAACCCGACCCGGAAGCTGCTGCCCCCCGTGCCTGATAGCGCGACCGCCCAGTTGTCCGGATTACGCCGCTGACCCCAGGGGTCGTAGCTGAACTTCGGGATCAGAAACGCATCGAGGTCTGGATTCGACAGCATTGTCGTCGAGCCCAGGTGGTCCACGTGGAGGTACGCCTCGCTCTCGTTGTAGACGAGCTGCTGGGTCTGGGGATCCACAGTCGGGCTGACCTCGACCTGCGCGACCGTCCGGCTCCCGTTGGAGACGTAGTACACGTACACGTCGCCCTGGGGGCTGCTGCGGTGCTCGAAGATGCCGTCGACGTAGATCGTAGTCTCGTCGTCGTCCTCGACACGCTTGAGCACGCGGCGTTCGTTCGCGTCGTACTCGAAGGTCACGAGGTTCGCGTCACGTGGGATCGATCCGAGGGACCCAGATGTCTGCCCAGCGACCGATCCTGTGCAGCGGCGGCCGCCGGCGACTCCGTTCGATCCCGCCGCGCCGGATAGGGCAACCCCCTCGATAGCACGTCCATCCGGCGCGGCACGCTGCTCGCACCCGCCCTCGGGCGTGACCGCCCCCCGCATCATCGTCGCCGGTGCCACGACGGCCATCACCCGGCGCACCACCATGCGCAAGGCCTTCCTCGCGCCCGGGTCTCGCCCGCATCCGCATGCGCACCTCGCCCGCGCCAGCAACCGGGTTGTCCGCGGGCTCCACCTTCAGGACCTGCTTCGGCTCACTGAACCGCTCGAACGTCACACGCCACACGCTTCAACCGCCGCCCCCTTGCAGCCCCGGGCGCCGCGTCTATATCGCACGCAGGAGCGTCACGGCATGACTCAAGCTTCCACGAAGGAATTCGACGCCATCGTCATCGGCTCCGGCATGGGCGGCATGACGACGGCCACCGCCCTGTCACGATTCGGGCATCGGGTCTTGATGCTCGAGCAGGCGCAGTCCATCGGTGGGTTGACCCACTCCTACTCGCGCGACGGCTTCACCTGGGATGTGGGACTCCACTACTGTGGCCTGTTCGGTCGCGATCAACTGGGCGGGCGCATCCTGGAGTGGCTCAGTGGCGGCACTGTCGAGTTCCGGTCGGTGGGTACCGTCTACGACACCCTGCATTTCCCGGACGGATTCGACATCTCCGTGGGGCGCCCGGCCGAGGCATACAAGATGGAGCTCCAGGAACGGTTTCCCGACAACGCCGTGGAAATCGACGCCTACTTCGAGGCACTGCTGGCGGGGAGGGACGCGGCGGGTGTCGTGGCCGCCGAACGCTCCATGCCGGAGCCCCTCCGCTCCGAGCACCGTCGATCGCAGAGTGCGGAAATCGAGCGTTGGTGCGGCCGGACCACACGCGAAGTCATCTCCGAGTACATCTCCGACCCCACGCTGGCCGCCATCCTGTCCGCTCGCTGGGGCACCTTCGGCGGCAAGCCGACGGAATCCAGCTTCGGTATCCACGCGCTGATCATGAGCCACTACTTCGACGGTGCTGGCTACCCGGTGGGTGGCGCCGGCGCCATCGCGAAGGGATTGGTTCCGGTCATCGAGTCCGCGGGCGGCAGTGCCCGCGCTGCGACCCCGGTCACCGAGATCCTCATCGAGGGGGGCAAGGCGGTCGGTGTCCGCACGGAGAGTGGCGACGAGTTCCGGGCGCCCGTCGTCGTCTCGGCAATCGGCGCCGGAGGCACGGTCAAACAACTCCTCCCCGCCCAGTTCGGTGAGCAGGCCTGGGCGGATGAGCTTCGCTCGCTGAAACCCGCGCTCTGCCACTTCGAGCTGACTCTCGGCTTCGAAGGGGATATCGCCCGGAACGGAGCGACGCGCTCCAACGACTGGTTCTACGAGAGCTGGGACGTCGACGACGCGGTCTGGTCGGTCGATGCCCCCATCAACATGATGTTCGTGTCGTTCCCGTCGCTCAAGGATCCCGCCCACGACCCGGGGCCGTCGCAGCGCCATACCGGTGACTGCATGGTGCTTGCCAACTGGTCCACGGTGGCTGACTTCGCCGAGGGGCGCGCCAAGGACCGGCCCGAGGAGTGGGCCGCGTTCAAGCGAGATGTCGAGGCCAAGATACTGGCGTTCTTCAAAGCCAAGTACCCCGCGCTCGCGCCCATGATCGTTCATCACGGGCTCGCCACGCCCCTCGCCACGGTCACGTTTACCGCCCACGAGGAGGGCGGCTTCTATGGCGTCGAGGCGACCCCGCGGCGCATGCTGTCCGATGCGCTCAGCGCTCGCACGCCCATCGACGGTCTGTTCCTGACGGGCCAGGACACGCTGACTCCCGGTATCGCCGGAGCGATGATGAGCGGCGTCTTCTGTGCCGCGGCCATCGACGACCGGGTGTTCGAGCGGCTGGGTTGAGGGGACGACATCGAGGCTCGAGCAGGAGGAGGAGGCAACGCGAATGCCGGCGCCCATCACGACAGACCTCGTCTGGACGGAGATCGAGAGGCGATCGTTCGCAGTGCTCTCGTACGTGACGCCCGGTAGCGAAGCGCGCTCAGCAGGGATCGTGTACGTGGTGGTCGGCGGCAAGCTCTACATCCGGGTGGCTGACGACTCGTGGAAGGCGAAGCACATTCGGCTCAACCCGAACGTTGCGCTCAACGTGACCATACCGAAGCGGGTGCCGTTGATGCCGTGGATCCAGATCCCGCAAGCGACCATCGCCTTCAAGGGCACCGCGCGCGTGCTCGGCGCCGAGGAGGTCGATGACACAGTGCTCGAGGCGCTCGGCCACGCGACGGGCCACGAGCCGGAAGGTGGCGTGGTGGTCTGTTTCCTGGAGGTCGCGCCGCGCGGGCACTTCGCGACCTACGGCGTTGGTGTTCCGCTGTTGGCGATGCGTGACCCCACGAAGGCGCGGGGGCGGGTGCCGGTCGAGGGGGCGCCTGCATAGAGCGGCCAGCTCTCGCGCGACGATCACGCCGCGGCGGCCAAGCTCTTGGCGCACCCCCGCGCGGTCTTTCGAGGAGGAGCATGACCACACCAATCGACACCGTGCTGCGCGACTACGTTCCGGGGCAGATCTGGGTCAAGAAGTATCCCATCCACTATGCAGGCTGCGAACTGTTCGCACGGGCTACCTTCGTGCGCCTTTCGAACGGGGACCTCTTGGTTCACTCCCCGTGTCCCGTCGATGACGCCTTGATGAGCGCGCTCGAGCCCATCGGCCGCCTTGCCCACATCGTTGCGCCGGGAAGCTACCACTACTTCAACACGGCCTCCTGGCATAAGGCATACCCGGACGCGACGACCTGGATATGCCCAGGTGTCGAACGAAAGTGCCCGGACCTGGACTTCGATTGGCTGCTATCCGATCACGCACCACAACCTTGGCGCGGCGAGGTCGATCAGGTCTTGGTTCGCGGCAATCGATTCATCTGGGAGGTGGCCTTTCTCCACCGTGCCTCCAAGACCCTGATCCTCACGGATCTCGTCGAGAACATCGGCGACGCGACCGAAGGCACCAACTGGGTGTTGAAGCTGTGGTGGAAGGCGGTAATGGACATGTGGAACAAGCCGAAGCCCGCCCCCGAGTACCAGATGGGTTGGAAAGACAAGGCGGCCGCCAAACGTTCTCTCGAGCGCATCCTCGATTGGGACTTCGAGCGCGTCATCATCGCCCACGGCGAAAGTCTGGAAGGCGACGCCAAGGCCACGGTGCGGGCCGCTTGGGCCACCCCGCTCGCGTTCGACTGAGAGCGCGCCGCCGACGAAGTCGTCGGTGTATCGGAGGTGCAGAGGTCGTCCCCCGGCGTTCCCGTCCGTGCCAGTGTGCC
>JAPPOT010000116.1 GCA_028817855.1 Myxococcales bacterium | reverse complement strand
CTACAGGGACCGATCCAACCTTGACCGAGAGGCCACTTCATAGTCGGTCTCGGTCACGGCCACGGACGCGGACTCGGTCTCGGACCCGGTCTCGGTCTCGGCCACGGACGCGGACTCGGTCTCGGACCCGGACTCGGTCTCGGTCTCGGACTCGGTCTCGGACCCGGACTCGGTCTCGGACCCGGACTCGGTCTCGGTCGCAGACTCAGTCCACCAGCACCTCGACCGGCGGCGGCGACACCGGCGGTCCGTCAGCCAGCAGCTCCGACAGGATGCGGTGAATGCTGAGCGGCGTCAGCCGCTCCGGGACACGATCGAGCTCGGCGATCGGGAACCACTGGAAGCTGTGCACGAAGAGCTGCTCGCGGTCGTCGAGCATGCGCGGCGCGAAGCGCTCGGTGTGGACCAGGTAGTACTGCTCGTACTGCCGCAGGCGGCCCCCGTCCCAGTCGAAGGTGTGGTCGCGCCGCCAGATCAGCGGGCCGACCTCGATCCCGGACAGCCCGAGCTCCTCGGCCAGCTCGCGCTGCAGCGCATCCTGATAGCTCTCGCCATCCTCGAGCCCGCCCCCCGGCACGATCCAGAAGGCATCCCCGCCGCGGGGCAGGCGCACGCGCATCATCAGCACCTCCGCTTGAGGCGTGATGATGAAAGCGCGCGCCGCCCTGCGACGCCTCGCGAGACCTTCGGTCATGCCCCACCTTCTGACTCCCAACCGCACGACGCGCAACCGGATACGGTCACGGCTTGCGGCCGTGAACCACGAGGCAGAAGGGGAGGGACTCCCAGTCGGCGCGGACGCCCGGGGGCAGGTTCGTGGGCCTGGTCGTCAACCCATCGCCGAGCGTCCGCTCCTCGACCGCGACGACCTCCATGCCCGACGACGCCAGCGCGCCGACGTAGGCTTCGAGCGTGTGGGCGACCGTCCGGATCGCGTGGGTCTGCCCATCTTCCTCGAAGAGCGTCACCAGCCCCTCGGACACGGCCACCGGGTGCAGATCCGTCAAGACGACGTGCCCGCCCGGCCGCACGGCCGCCGCGATGAAGGCGACCGCCTCCGACAACCGCTGCACGTGGCACAGCGCCAGCGCGCAGATCGCGAGATCGAAGGCCGTCGCCTGCACGGGCAGCGGTGCGTCGATGGGCGCGCGCGCGAAGCGCACGTTCGACAGCCCGTGTCGGGCTCGCTTGGCCTCGGCCACCGCCAGCATCTGACCCGAGGCATCGAGGCCGAGCACGTCGGCACCCTCGAGCCCGAAGGCGAGCGCGTGACGCCCGGTTCCGGTCGCCACGTCGAGCACCCGCTGCGGAGCACCCCAGCGAAGCATCGCCAGGCAGTCGTGCTCGAGGCGGATCAGGGGGTTGTCCCCGTCATCGTAGGAAGCCGCCCAACGCCCGTAGCCCGTCTCGACGCCGAGGTCGTCCATCGACCAAAGCATAGGCACCGGTCAGTGCGCACGCACGCTATCAATGGCGGCCAGTGGCTCGCCGGGGGGCGCCCTACCGAACGCTGAAGCTCAGCCGCTCGGCGGCCATCTCGACCGTCGGCAGGCGCGTCTTGACCTCGGGATCGAGGTCCGCGACCGCCTCCAGCTCGCGCAGGAAGTAGGGCGGGAAGGTGCGGAAGAGCAGGCGGATGTCCGCCACGTAGTCGCCCGCCGGCAGCTCGGGCAGGTCGTAGCCGGCCTGCGCGGTCTCGTCCGGCTCGATCAGGTAGTTGCACTGCCAGCTCGCCTGCCACGGGAAGGTGACGGGCATCAGACCGCTGTCCGGCTTCACGGCACCAAGCGCGATCGAGATGCAGTTCTCGCTGGCACGCTCGCGCGCGGTCGCCTTCTCGGCATCGTTCATATCGGCAAAGCCCTCGATGTCGATCATCTGCTGGCCGAAGTAGATCAGCTGCGGATCGGTGCCCGGCTGCTCGCCGTGGATGCCGTCGCGCACGTCGTCGCCGGCGTCCAGCGTGCCGGACTCGAAGACGACGTTGTCGTCGGCGTCGCGCACGAGGATCTCGACCCACATCTGACGCTCGGCGGTCGCTCCGCTCGGCAGCGCGTGGCCCGCCTTGTTCTCGATCGCCAGCTCGACGCGACCGCTGTCCTCTGCGTAGCGCGCCGAGAACTCGGCACTGCTGCGTAGCAGCTCGGTAGTCAGCTCGCGCATCGTGTCGTAGCCCGGGAACTCGTCCGGCGGCAGCAGCGAGACGTCCACGCCCACGAAGGTGTGGCGGTGCAGCTCGCGCTCGGGCGCGTCCGGGGTCGCGCGGCCCGTGTAGGCCGGCATGTGGCAGGTCTGGCAGGTCTCGCCGCGCTCGGCTGCGGAGCTGCGCGCATACTCGCCGAAGGTCTCCTCGATCAGCGCGCCCTTGGGATTGACCACGGCGTGGCAGGAGCCGCACATCTCGGGGCTCTTGTGCAGCTCGCTGTAGACGCTGCCGTGGGCGTCGGTGTCGATCGGGTCCACGATGCCGCCGCGCTTGTTACCGTCCGGCGTCATCGCCATGCGCGCGTTCACCGGCTCCACCACCTCGCTCATGGTGTGGCAGACGTCGCAGCTCACGCCCTGCTGACCGATCTCGTCGAGCTGGCTGAAGTCCTGCATGAAGGTGCCGTCGTCGAGCTCGACCACCGGCGTCAGGTCGTTCGCCAACCCGGTGGGCGTGTGGCACTGCACGCAGAACTGCCCGAGCTTGCCGCCCGTGGCCGCCTGCCCGGCCTTCACCATCGCCAGGTAGACGGGGTCCTTCTGGGCGTAGGCGTGGTTGGAGATCTCCCACTCCTGCACGTGCTGCTCGTGGCACTCCACGCAGTCCTGCTGGGGGTCGGCGAACTCGGTGGGGAAGAGCGTGCGGTCCTCGAAGAGCTCGGGGAGCATGTCCTCCGTCGCGCCGGTGCCCGCCCCCTCGTGCTCCTCGGTGGGCAGACCGGCGTCGGTGACTCCGCCCGCCTCGCAGGCGAGCATGGCGGCCGTGCACAGCACGGCGAGTGCGATCGCGCGCTTCATCGCTCAGCCCCTTCCTCGATCCAGACATGCAGCTGATGCATGTAGGGCTCGGTCAGCTGGAAGGGCCCGATCGGCATCGGGGCGCCCTCGCCCAGACCGGGCAACTCGAGCTTGCGGTAGATGAAGCTCAGGTTCGGATCACCCGGCTTCACCCGCAGCCAGCGGTTCTCCGCGGCGACGCGGTTGGCGGCGGGCACGCCCTCGCCATCCGGACCGACCAGGCTGTCGTAGCTGACCTCGGCGCTCGACAGGTCGAGCATGCCAGCCATCGTGTCTTCGTCGTGGCAGCCGGAGCCGGCGCAGGCCGGCGTGAAGACGTGCTCCTGGATGCTCTCGAGCGTGTTGTCGAGAGTCTCGCCTTCCATCGCCACGGGCGTCGGCTCCTGCGGCTCGAGCTCGGGCGTGGGCGTCAGATAGCAGCCGGAGATGTGGATCAAGGCAAGCCAACCGCCCGCCAGGCGGGCGGCAGCACAGACAGATACAGTCATCGACAAACCCCTCAGTTTGCGCGCGCCCGACCACCAGCGGCGATCGGAGCTGGTTCGAATATCCCCGATCTAGGGTCCTGCTTCCACAAAAAATCGAATGTTTTGATGTGGTTACAAAAGTGTAGGACAGTGGAGCTGATCACCCGACACAGATCGCACAGGCTGAGATCCCGCTTGCACGGACTGCGCTGTGCTGGACACATTGGCGCGATGACGCCGCCCGAGTGCCTGGAGAGCTCGCGCCTGATCCTGCGGCCGCCGGGGCAGGAAGACGCGCCCGCGATCTTCGACGGCTACGCGCGCGACCCGGAGGTGGTGCGCTACCTGACCTGGCCCGTGCACCGCGACCTGGGCGACACGCGGGCCTTCCTCGACTCGGCCGAGCGCGACTGGACGCGCGGCAAGTCCTTCACCTGGGCGCTGACCGAGCGCGGCGACGACACCTGCCTGGGCATGGTCGGCTTCCGCCCGGAGGGCTTCCGCGGGGACATGGGCTACGTCCTACGCCGTGACCGCTGGGGCCGCGGCTACATGAGCGAGGCCGCTGGCCGCCTGCTCGACTGGCTCAAGGCCCAGCCCGAGCTCTACCGCGTGTCGGCCGTCTGCGACGTCGACAACCACGCCTCGGCCCGCGTGATGGAAAAGATCGGCATGCAATACGAGGGCATCCAGCGCCGCGCCATGCGCCACAACATCGACGAAGAGCCCCGCGATGTTAAGAGCTACGCCTGGGCAAGGGCGTAGTGGAGCATGAGGGAGAGGGAATCGTCGAGGTTCGCCCAGGGCCGGCTTACGTCCTCGGTCCAATCCTCGACGTAGCTCCGCTACGCCTCCGGTGTGGCCCTCCGGGCGCGCTCGCCCCTGAACGAACCTCGCCCGATTTCTACTTCGCTGCTGGTCGCGGTGCGCTCGCCGGTTCGGAATCGGAGTTCCCTCGAGGACTCACCGCGGTTCGCATCCACACCCTAACGAGCTCATCTCGCGCGCAGCGCGTCCCTTGCGCGGTAGCGCAGCGGGCCGCGGCGGCCCGCGACTGCCCCCAGAGAGAGCCGCGTATTTCCTTACGCTGCGGC
>JAPPOT010000853.1 GCA_028817855.1 Myxococcales bacterium | reverse complement strand
GCGATCGCAGCGGCCGCCACGGGCGCGCCGCGCAGATGCACTACACCTTCGGGAGCCGGCCGTTCGGCGCCAACGTGGCCTGGACCGTGCGCTCGGATCACTACTCCAACCTGCAGCTCTCGCCCGACGACGACCGCGCGGTGATCTCGGCGGCAGCGGCGGCCTGGGCGCCCTTCACAGATGGGCTGTCGATGGGCTACCAGACGCGCGTCGAGCACGAGCGCGATGCCGGCCTGAGCACGCTGATGGGGCTTCAGATCGGCTGGCGCCTCACGCGCCGCATGAATCTGTCGATCGTGACCACGCGCCGTACGCGCGAGGGCAAGCGCACCGACTTCGAAGCGATTGCGGCGCTCAACTTCGCGTGGCGCGAGCACCACGCGCGCATGAGCGGGGAGACCGGCACGCGCCGGAAGGCCTACCGCTACGACATTTCCAACGTGCTGCCGCCCGGCGAGGGCGTCGGATACCGCGGCGCCTTCGACGTCTCCAAGGACGTCACGCTCGACGCGGACGTGCGCTACCAGGCGCTCTTCGGGCGCTACGGCCTGCGCTACAACGAGCGCCCGGGCCGTCGCTCCCTGACGCTGGATGCGGCGGGCGCTCTGGTGGTCGTCCCGGGCGTCGGCATCTTCCCGGCGCTGCCCGTGCGCACGGCCTTCGGGCTGATCCGCGTGAAGGGCATCGAGGGCGTCAGTGGCTACGGCAACCACCAGCTGCTCGGCAAGACGGATCGGGATGGCAACCTGGTGATCCCGTCCCTGGGTGTCTACTACGGCAACCACCTCAGCATCGCGGCCGACGACGTGCCGATCGACCGCAGCCTCGAGACCACGGAGATGGTGTTGGCGCCGCCGCCGCGGGGCGTGGCGCTGGCCGACTTCGAGCACAGTGTGCCGCACTTCTACCGGGGCACGATCCAGGTTCAGGGCAGCGATGGCTCGCGCGTGGCGCCCACCTACGGCCAGGTCGTGATCACCCAGATGGGCGAGGACGTCCTCTCGCCCCTGGGGCTCGAGGGGGAGTTCGAGCTGCTCGACATCAAGCCCGGCACCCACGCCGCCCTGGTCGAGTGGAAAGACGGGGCGTGCCGCTTCGAGATGACCTTCCCGGACTCGGAGGAGACCGTGATCGACCTTGGCCCGCTGGTGTGCCACGACCCGCCGCGAGTCGATCCGGAAGACTGAGAGGGAATCGCCGAGGTTGCCCAGGAGCGGCTCGGGTCGCGGACACGGCTTCGGACTCAGTCGCGGCCACGGCCTCGGGACTCGGCCTCGGACTCCGACTCGGTTAGAGTGCGCCCATGCTCTCGAGGATCGGCTTCACCATCGCTTTCGTCTGGGCGCTGGGCTGCACGCACGACCGTGCGCCCGTCGCCGGCGATTCGCCCGCCCCTTCGGAGGCGCCGACCAGCGCGCCCGCCAGCGGCGACACCCGCGCACCGGCTGCGGAGCCGGCGGACGCGCCGGCCGCGCCGCGGGCTGCCGAGGCGCCCGCTGGGGCGCAGCCGGCTGCGGCGGCCAAGCCGGCGCCGGCCGGCCGCGCCGGTCTCGCCGACGGCCTGATCGCGCACTACAGCTTCGACGGAGGCAGCCTGCGCGATCAGACCGGCAACGGCTTCGACGCCGAGGCGGTGTCCGGCGCCGACTGCACCGTGCAGGGAGCGTTTGGGCAGGGCTGCGCGCTTGACGAGGATGGGCACCTTCAGGTCGCGCGCGCGCCCGTGCCGCGGACGGCTCCGCGTGGGCTCTCCGGTGCCGCCTGGTTCAAGACCGACGAGCTCGGCCTGCAGAAGTACATCTACTCCCAGACCAGCACCGAGGCCTTCACGCTGAAGTTCAAGCGCGGCATGGTGCTGTGCACGATGAAGGACCGCAATCGCCAGCAGCCGGTGGCGCTGTCGCCGCGCGGCGCGCGCGCGGGAGCCTGGCACCACGGCGCGTGCGTCTACGACCCGGAGGCCGGCACGATGACGGCCTACCTGGATGGTGAGCCAGGCCGGCCGGTGCCGGTGCGCGACCTCGCGGAGCTGGCGGGGTCGCCGCGGCAGGGCATGGGCATCGGCTGCCACGCGGCGCCGATCGCCTGCGGCACCGGCGTGCAGTTCAGCGCCCTGGTCGTCGACGACATCCGGCTGTGGGCCCGGGCGCTGAGCGCGGAGGAAGTGCGGGAACTCGCGAGCATGCGCTCGCGCTGAGGCTGCGCCGCGCGCGAAAGGCGATGTCCGTGGCCCGCCAGATGGGATGCCCGCGAGTGGGGCAGGGGGCATGCTCGTGACCTCCATGTCGGAGGTCCAGCAGCTCGTCGAGGCCTACCTGATCCCGGCCCAGCTCGTGCTTGCGATGCTGGGCATGGGGGCCACGCTCACGGTGGGCGACTTCCTCGATGTGATGCGCGAGCGCGTGTCGGTGATCGTGGGGCTGTCGCTGCAGTGGCTCTTCGTGCCGGCCCTGGCGCTCGCGATCGTGTACGGCTTCGAGCTGTCGGCTGGCTGGGCGGTAGGCTTCCTGTTGATCGCCGTCGTGCCTGGCGGCACGGCGAGCAACCTCTTCACGTTCCTCGGGCGTGGGAATACGGCGCTGTCGGTCTCGATCACGCTCGTGACCACGGTGGGCTCGGTGCTCAGCGTGCCGCTGATGCTGCGCCTGCTGGCCGACAGCTACGTGCCGGATGACTTCGCGTTTCCGACGGGGCGCATCGTCACCGAGATCGTCGCCTACCTGATCGCTCCGCTGGCGCTCGGGATGTGGCTGCTGCGGGCGTCGCCCGTGCGGGCCGAGCCGATCTCGAAGTGGAGCATCCGGCTGAGCGTGATCTTCATCGCGATGATCGTGGTGAGCTCCCTGGGCAGTGGTCGCATCGAGGTCCCGGCCTACGGCTGGGGTCCGCCCCTGATGCTGATCCTCTTCGGGGTGGTGCTGTCGCAGGTGACGCCGCTGTTGTGTCGCGCGATGCGGCGCTACGAGGACGACGCCACCGCGATCGGCATCGAGGTCTGCGTGCGCAACGTGGGCCTGGCGCTGCTGCTGGTTCGGTTCTTCTTTCCGGGGCAGCCCGAGCAGGCGCAGGTGCTCTACGCCACGCTATTCTACGGTGGCATGTCGTTCTTCCTCGGCATCCCGATCGCCATTCGCCACCGCCGCTACGGCCGGCTCTCCCTGCTCTACGCGCCCCTGATTCGCGCCAAGAGTCCTGGGCCCGGAGTCAGCAGCGGTTAGCCGAAAACCGGGCTTGAACCTGAAAATGTGTTCAGCTATCGTGGCCGACCCGCCCCTGGAGAGGAGGAACGCCGCGTGACGCCGCCATGCAAGCTCTATGTGACCTATCGCAGCGAGTACCTGGTCCTGCGCGATCTCTGTGTCGGCGTGCGCGACCGCGCGACCGGCGCCTGGATCCCCTTGCACGCGGCCAGCTGCGCGCACCTGCTGGGGCCCACGCTCGATCCGGTGGACCACCCCTGCGGCGCCAAGCCGCCGCGGGTGGGCGAGCACCTCTCGCTCTACGCTGCCGCCCGGCGTGTGGTGACCGGGCCGATCGTGGCGATCGAGCGCGCTTCGCCCGCCATGATCGAGGAGGCGGACCGCCGCTGGCAGGCGCTCTTCAGTCGCAGCGACGCGCGGCACTCGATGCTCGTGCTTAGTGGGTGAGGCAGACTCAGGGGAATCGTCGAGTGGCGGGCAACGGGTGCTGAGCACAGCGCGTAGGCCGTCGAGCGAGACCACGACCACTAGGGGTGTACTCGGGTGCGGCGCTTGGGCGTGCCGTGGCGGTGCGGCACGACGATCACTTGACGGCAGGCGATGTCGTAGCAGTAGCCCAGGCGCCGGTAGTGCCAGTAGTGGGGGTGGTGGACGTCGTAGATCACGTAGGCGTGGTGGTGATGGTGGTGGTAGCGGTCACGGCGCTCGATGAAGGGCGTGCTGCCCTGGTAGCGCTGCTCGCCGCTGTGCACGGTCCACATCACGCGGAAGGAGCGCACGTCCCCGGGAAGGATGCCGTCGGGCATCAGGAAGATCGCACGACCGGCGCCGAGCGACTGGGCGGGAACCGTGATGGTCCGGGCGTCGTGGGGCGCGACGTCGGTGATCGGGCCCGCATCGGTGTGCGCCACCTCCAGCCGGACGTCGGCGTCGCGAAGCTCGAGCGTGGTGCCGCTGGTGTTGTTGAGATCGAAGCCGACGTGGATCACGGTTCGCTCGCCACCCTCGAGCAGCGTCACCACCGAGCCACGCGACCACACCCGCGCCTCACCGAAGCGCCCCGACTTCCCCTCGAGCTGATAGAGCGCCTCCCGGTGCCCATCGGCGCGCGTCCCCCGCACCTTCTCCCCCGGCGTGAAGTACTGCGGATGCGCCGCGCACCCCGCCAGCAACACGAGCAACGCGATCGGGCTCAGCAGCAACGAGGCGCGAACAGGCATGGGCAGGGGAGCCTAGCAGGCCCGCGCGCAGGTGCCTGCGGCCCACGTGGCGGGCCGCAGCTCATCCCGGTCATAAATATCTGTAAAGATGTTATATTTATAGGTCACCGAGATAAATTGTCATTTCGGTCGCCAATTTCATTGAG
>JAPPOT010000399.1:4191-4587 GCA_028817855.1 Myxococcales bacterium | reverse complement strand
CCCCCGCCCCCGCCCGCGGCGCCGCCGCGGCGGCCGCCGCCGGCGCGGGCCCCGCGTCCGAGGCCGGGTCCGAGTCCGGAACCGCGTCCCGAGGGGGCGCCGGGGGCTGGGGGTGAGGAGGCGCCGATCACGGAGCTGCCGCGGCTCGTTCAGCCGGTCGAGGCCGCCTATCCCCCGCGCGCTGAAGCCGAGCGCATCGAGGCGGACGTCGTGCTTCAGATCGACATCGGCGTCGACGGCAAGGTCGAGGGGGTCGAGGTCATCACGCCGGCCACGCCCGCCGGCTACGGCTTCGACGACGCTGCTGCGGCGGCGGCGCGCCAGTTCGTTTTCAGCCCGGCGATGGCGGGCGAGCAGCCCGTGCCGGTGCGCATCACCTACCGCTACCGCTTCGCG
>JAPPOT010000399.1:0-4181 GCA_028817855.1 Myxococcales bacterium | reverse complement strand
GCCCGCGCGCGAGCCCGTCGTCAACTTCTCCGGCGAGCTGGTCGTGCGCGGCACCCGCGAGCCGCTGCCGGGGCTTGTCGTCAGCGTCTTTCGCGGCAGCCCCCGCGCGCCCGAGCAGGCCTTCGAGGCGATCACCGACGACGAAGGGCGCTTCGAGTTCTTCGACCTGGTCGCCGGCGACTGGAACGTGCTGGTCGAGGCCGAGGGCTACTTCCCGGTGCGCTCCACCGAGAAGGTCACCGCCGGCGAGCGCACCCACGTGCGCTACCTGGTCGAGCGCGGCGCCTACAACCCCTACGACGTGCTGGTCGAGGCCGACCGCCCGCGCCGCGAGGTCAGCCGCACCTCGCTGCACATCGAGCAGATCGAGCGCATCCCCGGCACCGCCGGCGACGCCCTGGCCGTCATCCAGAACCTGCCCGGCGTCGCGCGCCCCACACCCTTCTCGGGCGACATCATCGTGCGCGGCGCCGCCCCGGAGGACACCCGCGTCGTGGTCGAGTCGATGTCGGTGCCGATCATCTACCACTTCGGCAGCATCCGCAGCGTGCTGCCGACGCCGATCCTGGCCGGCATCGACTTCTACCCGGGCAACTTCGGCCCCGAGTACGGCCGCGCCATCGGCGGCATCGTCGACGTGCGCCTCAAGCGCCTCTCGCCCGAGCGCATCGGCGGCGTCCTCGACGTCAGCCTGCTCGACACCAGCCTCTACGTGGAGGCGCCCGTCACCGACAAGGGCGCCGTGGCCGTCGCCGTGCGCCGCAGCTACATCGACTACCTGCTCGACGCGGCCGTCTCCAACTCGGACGAGGTCAACCTGATCAACGCGCCGCGCTATTACGACGCCCAGCTGCTGGCCCAGTACCGCCCCGCCCGCGGCCACGAGATCCGCGCCTTCTCGATGCTCTCGGACGACGAGTTCAAGCTGCTCTTCTCGGACCCAGGCGAGGGAGACGTACGCCTGACCGGCAACCAGCTGCTCTTCGGCGTCGACTTTCACCGCACCTTCGTCGACTACACCTACACGCCGAGCGAGCGCTTCCAGAACACCCTGCGGATCGCCGGCGGCGAGGACCACACCCGCTTCGAGCTCGCCCAGTTCGAGTTCGACGTCCAGAGCCTGCAGCTGCAGCTGCGCGACACGGCGCGCTTTCAGCTGCGCGACGACGTGGCCTTCACGGTCGGCCTCGACCACATCTCCCAGCGTCTCGACTACCGCGTCTTCCTGCCGCCCCCCCCGCGCGAGGGCGTGGCTGCCGACCCGCGCCTCGAGGACGCGGTCGCCACCGAGGTCAACGACCGGGACGTGCACGCCTTCGGCGCCTTCACGCAGCTCGAGTGGACGATCTTGGAGCGCCTGACCCTCTACCCGGGGCTGCGCTTCGATCACTTCACGCGCATCGACGAAAACGTGCTGTCGCCCCGCTTCACCGCGCGCCACACGCTGACCGACCAGTGGACGCTCAAGGGCGGCGTCGGCCTGTTCTACCAGGAGCCGCCCTTCGACGAGACCGACCCCGTCTTCGGCAATCCCGACGCCGACGCCGAGGGGGCGGTCCACTACGCGCTCGGCGCCGAGTACCGGCCCGAGAAGCACCTGCTGGTGGACGTCACCGCCTTCTACAAGACCCTCTTCGATCTGATCGCGCCCAGCGAGGAGATCGTGGAGCGCGACGGCGAGCTGGTGGAGGAGCAGGTCGCCAACAGCGGCAGCGGGCGCGTCTACGGCGCCGAGCTGATGCTCCGCCACGAGCTGAGCGACAACTTCATGGGCTGGGTGGCGTACACGCTGATGCGCTCCGAGCGACGCGACCGCCCGGGTGATCCCCTGCGCCTCTTCAGCCAGGATCAGACGCACATCCTCACGGCCGTCGGCACCTACCGCCTGCCGCGCAACTGGGAGATCAGCGCGCGCTGGCGCCTGGTGAGCGGCAACCCCGACACGCCGATCGTGGGCGCGGTCTTCAACGCCGACCGCGACGAGTACGACCCGATCTTCGGCGCGCTCAACTCCGATCGCATCGCGCCCTTCCACCAGCTCGACGTGCGCGTCGACAAGCGCTGGATCTGGCCCGAGCTGGTCTTCAGCCTCTACCTGGACATCCAGAACATCTACAACCGCGCAAACCCCGAGGGCTTCCAGTACAGCTTCGACTACACGGAGCGCCAGAAGGCCCAGGGCCTGCCCATCGTGCCGATCCTCGGCCTCAGAGCGGAGTACTAGGATGATGCGCACCACCATCCCGATCCTCGCCGTCCTCTGGCTCGCCGCCTCGAGCGCGGGCGCCCAGGCTCCCGCAGCGGCACCCGAGCCCCAGCAGGACCGCGGCACCGAGAGCCCGGCCGTGCTCGAGCGCCCCCACCCGGACCAGGGCTACTACTTCACGGCCGGCCTGCACCTGGCGAACGTGAACGTGCTCGACGGCGGCGACTGGGTCTCGGGGCTGAGCGGCTACGCGATGAGCTTCCGCATCGGCCAGTCCCTCAGCCGCTTCTTCGACCTCGGCTTTCGCGTCGACTACGGCAGCGTCATTCCGGGAGACAGGTCGGGCATCATGGGCAGCTTCGGCCTCGATGCCACCCTGCGCCCGAGCGGCCCCTGGCTCTTCCGCCTCGGCGGCGGAATGGGCGGCGCCGACCTGAGCTCGGCGCCCGACTCGGACGACGACGCGGGAACCTTCGGCGCGATCGCGGCCCTCGAGGTCGGCTACAACCTCCACCCCTTCTACGACCAAGGCGACAGCGGCTCCTTCACCCTCACGCCGATCCTGCGGATGACCAGCGTCCAGCCCTTCACCGACGACTCGGCCTACTGGGCGATGATCGGCATCGAGCTCACCTGGTGGACCGGCCTGCCCAAGCACCAGCTCGACCTGACGCTCGAAGAAGCTTTCCCGGAGCGCTAGCCCGCGCGCGCTAGTTCACGTCGCGACCGCTGCCGCTGCCCCCGCCGCACTGCAGGACACCACTGCTGTAGTCGTCGCCAAAGGTCAGGGCGAGCGTCGCGACCTGATCGATGGCGGAGCGCAGGTCCGCCTCGGTCAGACTGGAGAGGGGGTGCAGGAAGGCCGCGTAGAGCATCCCGTCGCAGGTCGCGTAGCGCGCATCGAGCGAGGTGTGGAAGTTGGCCTCCATCGCCGCGCGCAGCTGCTTGTCGCTGATCTGGCTGAGCTCGGCCACCGGCGACAGCAGTCGCATCCGATCGTGGCTCTCGTCGTAGACCAGGATCACCGTCGCCGGCCCGCGCTGGAAGCGCCACATCGAGCCCTGCACCTCCACCTTGCTGCCGAGGGAGTCCACGATCGCCTTCATCGTCGTCGGATCCATCGAGAGCCCCCTGCCCGCGAGCTGTTCCTTCCGTCGCACGTGCTTGCGCGGCGTCGTCTTCTTCCCGGGCCGGCTCTCACGCTGCACCTGCTTGCGCCCATCCGGCGCCGCCCCCACGGGCCGCGCCACCGCCAGGCCCAGCATCATCATCAGCAGCAGCGCCCATGCACGACTGCCCCGAGTCGCTCGAATCGTCGAGGTTCGTTCAGGAGCGAGCGCGCCCACAGAAGAAACCGGAGGCGTAGCAGCGCTACGTCGAGGATTTCTTCGAGGACGTAAGCCGCTCCTGGGCGAACCTCGGCGATTCCCTGTCAGAGTGCGATCCACGTTGACCCCCCTTCGACGTTGCACGCTAGCAGAAGTTTCAGCGGCCGGCCCGCCGGGCGTGCAGAAACGCCGCCGTCCAGCGCGGCTCGCCCTGCACGTGCTTGCGGGCGTGGTCGTGGATCGGCGTCTCGACCACCTCCGCGCGCACGATCTCGAGCTCCCCGAAGTCCGCCACCAGCTCTTCCACCGAGGGCAGGTGGTAGTGCTCGAAGGCCGGGTGCTGTGCGCGCATCGAGGGATCGAAGTCCTTGAGCAGCAGCGTCCCGCCCGGCGCCAGCGCCGCGCGCGCCGTCGCGAACACCTGCGCTTGCGCCTCTCGCGTCGCCGGCAGCGCGAACGTGTTCGTCACCAGATCGTAGCGCTGCGGCGGCACCCACTTGGTCGCATCCGCCACCGCCAGCTCGCCCCGCACCCCGTGGCGCGCGAAGAGCGCGCGCGCCGCCACGATCGCCTTGTCGGTGATGTCGATCCCGCTCACCTCCCAGCCAAGCTCGGCCAGCGCGATCATCAATCCCCCGGCTACACAG
>JAPPOT010000894.1 GCA_028817855.1 Myxococcales bacterium | reverse complement strand
CTTGGGGCGAGCGTCCCCCGCGCCCCCGCGCGACCACCCGTTTGGGCATGGGGCTCGGTTCCCAGTGCTGGGCTTGGGGTCGCTGCCCGGTCAGTTGAGGTATCTCGTCTGCGCCGAGGGTCGGTGAGCGTTGCCCAACTGCCCAAGATCCCTCAAAATCGATCCTGCTTTTGCGAGCGTTGTCGCGCCTGATCCCCTCGCGCGACCCCTCCGAAACTTCGCGAAGACCTTTGCGCGCGCTGCTCACCCTCTCGATCGCCGGCCTGATGCTGCTGTCCCTGGCCGCGCTCGCCAGCGGTGCCACCTCGACCATCGGCATCGCCGACATCAAGCCCGGCATGAAGGGCCACGGGATGACCGTCTTCCGCGGCACCCGGCCGGAGCGCTTCGACGTCGAGGTGATCGACGTCCTGCACAACTTCCGGCCCAGCCAGGACCTGATCCTGGTGCGCACCCACCACCCGATCCTGGAGAAGGCGATCGTGGTGGGCGGCATGAGCGGCAGCCCGATCTACTTCGACGGCAAGCTGGCGGGCGCCTACGCCTACGGCTGGCTCTTCGGCAAGGAGCCCCTGGCCGGCGTCACCCCGATCGCCAACATGATGAAGGAGCTGCACCGGCCGATCGATCCGGAGCTCTGGAAGGGCCTCGGTACGCTGCCGCGCAAGCTCGGCCCACGCGTCTCCAAGGCCGATGCACGCCGGCGCAGCACGCGGCGGCTGGCGGGCCTGCCGCCCTACCTCGGGCAGCAGCGCCACGGCGCCTTCGGCGCCCTCCACAAACACGCCGAGGCCCGCGGCTACGACCGCAAGCCGCGCGAGGGCGCCTTCGCCGCGACCACGCCGCTCATGCTCTCCGGCCTGGAGGAGCGCAGCGTCGCGATGCTCGCCGGCGAGCTCGAGCGCTTCGGCCTCGTCCCGCTGCAGGCGGGCGCCGGCGGCAGCGCCAAGCCCGGAAGCGACCACACCCGCGAGCAGTTCGTCGACGGCGGCGCCATCGGCGTGCAGCTGATCCGCGGCGACATCAACGCCACCGCCATCGGCACCGTCACCCACGTCGAGGGCGAGCGCCTCATCGCCTTCGGGCACCCGATGATGAACGCCGGCCAGCCCGCCCTGCCCACGGCGGTCGCCAAGGTGCTGCACGTCTTCGCCAGCCAGCGCCGCTCCTTCAAGATGGGCTACCCGATCAAGTCGCTGGGCACGATGGTCCACGACCGCCAGTCCGCGATCGTGATCGATACGACCTACGAGGCCGACACGGTGCCCCTGCGCCTGCGCCTGCACGGTGCCGAGGGCGCGCCGCGCACCGAATGGAACATGGAGATCGCCAGCCAGCGCATGTTGACGCCCATGCTCACCTTCTCCGCGATCTTCAACGCGGTCAACGCGACCCTCGCCGAGCGCGCCGACGTGGTCTTCGAGGCCGACACGCGCGTCGAGCTGGAGCGCCACGGCGTCATCCACACGCGCGACTTCGGCTACAGCTCCGGCGGCCTGGCCAACCCCATGGCCCTGTCGAGCATGCGCATGTTCGATACCATCGGCGCCGCCTACGGCAACCCCTTCGAGGATGTGCGCGTGCTCGGCATGGAGGTGGACCTCAAGGTGCGCTTCGACCGGGACGTGCTGGTGCTCGTCGACGCGCTCGTCAGCAGCACCGAGGTCGACCCGGGCAGCGACGTGAACGTCTACCTCACCACGCGTCGCTTCGGCGAGCCGGATCAAACGCGAATCGTTCGGGTGCCCGTGCCCGAGAGCGCCGCCGGCGAGAAGATCGAGCTGGTCTTCGAGCCCGGCAATCGCGTCAAGCTGCAGCTGCCGCGCCCCGACGACATGGCGACCATCCTCGACAACGTACGCTCCGGCTATCCGGCCACCTCGCTGGGCGTCTCGACCAAGCTCCCGTTCCGTGGCCTGAAGCTGCGCGGCCACGTGGTGCGCGACCTGCCCGGCTCGGCCCTCGACAGCCTGCAGCTGGCCAACGAGGCGCACCGCCCCACCTCCTTTTCGACGTACAAGCGCAAGGAGCTACCGCTCGGCCAGATCGTGGCCGGCTCGGCGCGCGTGAAACTGGAAGTTCGAGAAGAGCCCCTGCGATGACGAAAGCCCCCATCCGTGCGCTGCTGATGCTCGCGCTCGTCGCCGGCCTGGCCGGCGCGGCCCAGGCGGTCAGCACGCGCCAGTTCTCCCTCGACAGCGCAGGCGTGCTGTCGGCCGGCAAGCTCGAGGGCACGGCCGTGCTCTCCACCGGTGCGGTCATCCCCAGCGTCGAGACCCGCCGGCTCGACCTGCAGAACGTGGGCATCGCCCGCAGCCTGCTGGTGCTGCCCGACGGCAAGGCCCTGGTCGGCACCGGCAACGACGGCAAGGTCTTCATCGTGGTCGGCGACGACGTCAAGGAGCTGGCCGACACCGGGGAGTTGCTGGTCACTTCCCTCGTGCAGGGCCCGGGCGGACGCGTCTACGCCGGCACGCTGCCAGCCGGCAAGATCTTCGAGATCGACGCGCGCGCGCGGCCGCGTCCCCAGGTCGCCGCACCCGCCGACGCGAAGAAGGCGGACACGAAGAAGGTCGACGACAAGAAGGACGACAGCAAGAAGGACGAGGTCTGGAACGCCAAGCTGTTCGCGGAGCCGAAGGACGCCGAGCACATCTGGGACCTGCTCTACGACGCCGGCAATAAGACGCTCTTCGCAGCCACCGGTCCCGAGGGTCAGGTCTTCGCGATCGACGCCAAGGGCAAGGCCGAGGTCTACTACGACAGCGACGCCAGCCACGTGATGTCCCTGGCGGGCGGCGGCAAGGACACGCTCTACGCCGGCACCAGCGACGACGCCCTGCTGCTCGCGCTGACCGGACCCGGGCGCGCCGACGTGGTCTACGACTTCGAGGGCAACGAGATCACCTCCCTGTCGGTCCAGGACGGCCGCATCGCGGTCGCGGCCAACCTCTTCCCGAAGGCGCCGGCCGCCAAGAAGCCGACGAAGAAGAAGAACGGCGCCAAGGACCAGGACGACAAGAAGAGCGACGACAAGACCAAGGCCAAGGCGGCCACGTCGCGACCCAAGCCCGGCAAGGGCGAGCTGTGGGTGGTCGCCCCCAGCGGCCGCGCGCGCAAGCTCTGGGCCTCGAGCGAGGGGCACATCACCGCGCTGCAGTGGACCGGCGACGAGGCGATCTACGCGGCCACGGGCAAGGCAGGCCACATCCACCGCGTGCAGCAGGACGGTACCCACGCCCTGTGGATCGACGTGGACGAGCGCCAGGTGCTCGCAATGGACCTCACGCGCCGCGATCCCATCTTCGTGACCGGCGACGCGGGCGCGATCTACCGCGTGATGCCAGGCGAGGCACGGGAGGCGCGCTGGACCAGCAAGGTGCTCGACGCTGGCTTCCGCTCGCGCTGGGGCGAGCTGACCTGGCGCGGGCGCGGCGGGCTGAGCTTCCAGACGCGCGCGGGCAACACCGAAAAGCCCGACGAGAGCTGGAGCGAGTGGTCCTCGGTGCTCACCCGCCCCGGACCGGTGCGCAGCCCGGCCGCGCGCTTCCTGCAGGTGCGCGCGCGCCTCGCGACCGGACGCAAGGCCGGCGACGTGCAGCTCTACGCCGTGCAAGCCTATTACCTGCCGACCAACCAGTCCCCCACCGTGCAGCAGGTCACGGTCCAGCCCAAGAAGCCCAAGGGCAAGGCCAAGCCGCGCGCGACCTCGACCTACAAGATCGAGTGGAAGGTCGACAACCCGGACAAGGACCGACTGCGCTACCGACTGCACTACCGCCCGGAGGGGCGTGCGCGCGGCCGTGAGATCCTGCGCGAGACCGAGATCCTCACCAAGACCAGCCACGAGTGGGACACCCTGGGCGTGCCCGACGGCTACTACCGCGTGCGGGTGACCGCCAGCGATGAGCTGGAGAACCCCGAAACCCTCGCGCTCGATCACAGCGCCGAGTCCGAGCCCTTTTTGCTCGACAACCACGCCCCGACCGTGGACGGCCTGCGCTACGCCGGCGGCCGCGTGATCGGCACGGCGCGCGACGCCCTCGGGCCGATCTCCGCGCTCGAGTACGCGATCGACGGCGAGGACTGGAAGCCCATGAACCCGCGCGACGCCCTCTTCGACACCCGCGTCGAAGCCTTCGAGCTCCAGCTCCCCAAGCTCGACAAAGGCCCCCACGTAATCGCCGTCCGAGCCAGCGACGCACGAAACAACCAAGCCACGTCCGAAATCTGGATAGAGGTTAAGTAGTACTGAGAGGGAATCGCCGAGGTCTGCCCAGGACCGGCTTTGATGCTCGGAAATCGGTCGAGGTCCGCCCAGGACCGGCTTACCTCCTCGGGAAAATGCTCGACGTAGCGCTGCTACGCCTCCTCTTTTCCCTGTGGGGGCGCTCGCTCCTGAACGAACCTCGACCGATTTCAGCTCCCGCTGGGGGTCCGTTCTCTGTTCGGGCTGGTCGGTGATCCGAGCAATGCAGGCGCGAGCTCAATCGACACGCCGACATCCCGCGTCAGGCCGAGCAGCACCACCCGCCGCCCGCCACTCGAATCGTCGAGGTTTGTTCAGGAGCGAGCGCGCCCACAGGGCCACAC
>JAPPOT010000758.1 GCA_028817855.1 Myxococcales bacterium | reverse complement strand
CCCTTTCGGTCTTCTCCCCCGCCGCCCCCGGCGCGCGCCCCCTGGCTCTCCGCTGGGTGCGTCCCCGGGGCGTCCGCGCCGGCCGGCGTGGGAGCTGGAGCGGGCGCCGGAGCGGGCGCGGGCTGAGCTGCGGCGGGAGTCGCGAGGGCGATCACCAATATGGGTACTAGATGCTTCATGACGTCCTGTTGATATTGAAAACGACTTTCAACTTCAGTTCGAGGCCGCAGTATCTAGCCGCCCGATCCGGGGACGTCAAGGGGCCCTGTCAGGCCTTGGTCATCTCGAACGAGCGCCGCCGGTAGGCCCAGCGCAGGGCCGCGATCAGGGGCGGCAGCCGGTAGAGCCCGGCCCGGACCACCTGTCGCATGACTTCCTGGGTGACGGCCTTGGCCCGACTCGGCCTCCAGATGCTCTCCTCGCAGGCGCGCTCGAACCCACGGAGCAGCGGGGCGGTCAGCTCGCCGCCGGCGCCGATCGCGGCTGTGGCCAGCTGGCCCGCCAGCCGGCCGGTGTGCGGCGCCTGCCAGATGCCCTCGCCGGAGAGCGGGTCGATGAAGCCGCCCGCGTCGCCCGCCAGGATCACCCCGTGCCCCGCCGACGGGCCGGGTGCCGGCGCCAGGGGCAGCGACCAGGTTCGCACCTTGCCCACCATTTCGGCGCTCCCAAAGCGCTCGGGGTGGCGCGCGATGAAGTTGTCGAGCAGCTGCTTGAGAGGGATGCCGGCGGCGCGGTAGGTGTCCTCTCGGAGATAGACGCCGACGTTGGCCAGACCCTCCACCTCCGGGAAGATCCAGGCGTAGCCGCACGGCAGGTCGCGCTCGAAGAAGTGGTCCGCGGTGCGCTCCCCATCCGGGTAGGTCATGCCCCGCACGTACGCGGTCGAGGAGACGCCGAGCGCCCGCCCGCGCGGCTTGTCCCGCCCCACGGCTGCCAGCCCCACCGAGCCGTAGCCATCGGCCGCGATCACGAGCTTGGCCGACCAGTCCAGCTCCGGTCCGCGCGCGCCGCAGACGCGATCGCCGTCCATCACGAGCTCGCGCACTGCGGTGCCCTCGAATACGCGGGCCCCTGTGCGCTCCGCCGCCCGCTTGATCGCGTCGTCCAGATCGACCCTGCGCACGATGTAGCCCGGGCGCGCGTACTCGCGGCCGACGCGCGCACCGTTCGGGAAGACCGCCACGCCGCGTTCCACGATCGCGTGTGGGCCGGCGCGCACGTCGTCGCCCGCGCCCAGCCCGTCGAGCAGGTCCATCGCGCCGTTGCTGACCGCGTCGCCGCAGACCTTGTCGCGCGGAAAGCGCGCGCGGTCGACCACGGCCACGTCCACGCCAGCGCGCGCGAGCACCGTGGCGGCCGCCGCGCCGGCGGGGCCGGCACCGATGACCAGCACGTCGCTGTCGCCCTTCTGGGCTGCCCTGCTCATCGCCACGCTCCCACTGGCAAGCGGGCCGCGCCGTCCACCGACAGCAGCCAACCATGCGAGCCTTCCCCGAGGTAGCAGAGCGCGCACGCGGCGAGCCAGGCCAGCCCGTAGACGAGCTTGATGCGCGTCCAGAAGCGTTCTACCGGCTCGGGTCCGCGTTCGGCGTCGCGTAGCGGCATCGTGATCGCCACCACCGCGATCGCGCCCGCCACGGGGTGCAAGACCAGCGCCGCGTAGAGCGCGCACAGCAGCATGAGCGCGCGCGTGAGCCGCAGGGTGCTGGGTACGCCCAGCACCACCGCCGTGGTGCGGATGCCCAGGGCGCTGTCGGCGCGGTGGTCGCGCATCGTCTGGATCGGCTCGAAGACGGCGGACATCAGGCCCAGCTGCAGCGCCAGCGCGATGCCGAGTGCGCTGTCGAGCGGAGCGCCGCACAGCGGCATGACCACACCCCAGGCCGCCATCGCGAGCACGTCCAGCAGGGCGGTGTGCTTGAGCCTGGCCGAGTAGGCCCAGCAGATGCCACCGCCGAGCGCGAGCACGACCAGCAGGCCGCGCGAGTGCATCCAGCCGATGGCGGCCAGGATCAGCAGTAGCACCAGTTGGGCGCCGACCGCGGCGCCCATGTGGTCGCGCAGGAAGGCGACCTTGGCCGGATCCTTGTCGGGCGCGTCGGCATCGATCGCCACGTCCAGGTAGTCGTTGTTCAGGTAGACGAGCACGTTGAGCAGCCCCGCGAACAGGGCGCGTACGAGCACGTCCTCGGGCGGTAGGCGCAGCACCAGCGTGATCGCCACGGCGCCCGCCAGGTTGGCCATCTCCAGCTTGCGCAGCCGAAAGACCAACACGTCCCAAACGATTCTGACCGCCGCCGCCAAAGCCGGGTCACGCTAGTCTCGGGCCGGCTGGACTGCAAGTTGAGAGAGCGGTGCGGTTGTGGCTACCGTGGGGGCATCATGACCACGACCATGGCGCTGCGTGTGGTGAGCCTGGAGAGCCGCCGGGGTGCGGAGATGGCGAAGCTGCTGGAGCGCAAGGGGCTGGTGCCGATTCAGGCGCCGTCCATGCGCGAGGTGCCGCTGTCGGATCAGGCCGAGGCGCTCGCCTTTGGCGAGCGCTTGATGGCGGGCGAGTGCGACGTGCTCGTGTTGCTCACAGGCGTCGGTACGCGGGCCCTGGTCGGCGTGCTCGAGACGCGCTGGGAGCGCGCCGCGGTGCTCGAGGCTCTCGGCGGTGTCCAGCTCGCCTGCCGCGGGCCGAAGCCGCGCGCGGCGCTCAAGACCCTCGGACTCGAGCCAGCGGTGGTCGCGCCCGAGCCCAATACCTACCGCGAGCTGCTGGAGGCGATGGGGGCGCTCGATCTCGATCGCGCGCGCGTCTACGTGCAGGAGTACGGACGCAGCAACGAGGAGTTGCTCGCAGCGCTGCGCGGGCGCGCCAGCGAGGTCCACGTCGTGCGGGTCTACGCCTGGGACCTGCCCCAGGACACCGCGCCCCTCGAGCGCGCCATCGCAGCACTCTGCGACGGCGATGCCGATGCGGTGCTCTTTACCAGCGCGCGTCAGGTCGACCACCTGCTCGAGGTCGCCGACCGCATGGGCCGGCGCGAAGCGCTGGTCGAGGCCCTGCAGCGAGAGCGTCTGGTCGCTTCGATTGGCCCCGTCACCAGCGAAGCGCTGGCGGCTGCCGGCTTTCCCGCCGACCTCGAGCCCGCGCATCCAAAGATGGGCCACTTGGCCAAGGCGCTCGTGGAGGATGGCCTTCGCGCCTTCGAGCGCAAGCGCGGCTAGAGCCCATCTCATAAATGCTCTCGGCGCCTTTCGGGCGGGACGGGGCCGCTCGCCGCGTCGCCTCACGCTCGACAATACTCGGCATTGCCTCGGTTCGCCGACGCGCCGCTCGACCCCGTCGCGCTCCGAAATCCATCCGGAGCACTTGTGAGATGGGCTCTAGCCCGCCGGCTGGTGCGCGGCACGCCCGAGCACGCCGAACGCCACCGCGAGCAGGACGAGCAAGCCCGCGGCCAGCGCCACGACCCGGTACCCCGCCAGGTCCACTGCGATCGCGGGCCACATCACCGTCGCGCCCGCACCGAGCAGCAGTGCGGGCACGTCATCCGCGAAACCCCTCCAGTTGCCGGCGCCCGCGGCCAACGCGGCCACGAGCAAGCAGGCCAGTGCGTAGGCCTGCCCGGCCTGCCCCACGTGGAGCGCGAATGTGTGCGCGCAGAACGCAAAGGTCAGCGGCAAGGCCGCACCAAATGCCGCGACCGCTGCCCGGGAGCGTCCGTTCGCTCCTTTGCGCTCGCCGCGGCCACCGAGCCAGATCAGCAGCATCGCCAGCAGCCCGAGGCCGCATGCGTACATCGCCAACCGGATGGTCGGCGCGGCGCCTTCGTGGTCGAAGACCCGCGGGCGATCGTCGGTCGCGACACGCACGTCGAAGCTGTAGCGCGCGCGAAAGTCCTCGAGCTCGCCGCGCTTCACCCGCGCCATGAAGGAGCCGATGCGCCCGGGCCGCGGCACGACCGGCGTGAAGCGCACCCGCGGCGCCGGCGCCAGCGACCAGGCAGCGGCCTGGATCAGCTCCGGTGGCAGCGGGATCCGCTGGCGTTTGTCCAGCTCGCCAATCGCCACGATCTCGTCCATCGGGAAGGGACGTGGGCGCAGTAGGGTCGAGTACACGCCACCGCCCTGAGCCACCGCCACCTGGTTCCAAGGCTCCTCGCCGCCGATCGCCTCGAGTGCGGTGAGCAGCACGGCGATCGTGTCCGGCTCGCCGATCGTTCCGATCGCGAGCATGCCGTTGGGTGTGAGCGCTTCGAGCGTGTCGCGGAGCGCCTCGCGCGTGACGCGCGGCGCCGCCGTGGGCAGCAGCGGGGAAGGGCGGGTGTGCAACACGCGCGCCGCCGGAAGCACAATCAGGTCGTAGCGCTCGCGCGCGGCTGCCATGTACGCCCGTGGCGCCCGCCGGACGATGCGAACATCGTCGCCGACGCCGAGATCCCAGTCGGCGTCACGCACGAGCTCGGCGAGCGCGGGCCGCTCGACCACCCAGTCGACAGCAGTGGCGCCGTGGTGGCGCGCGCACTGCACGTCGTGCCCTCCCTCTCCGCCGAGCACCGCGACGCGCAGGCGTGCGCGAAAGTGCGGAAAGGCCTGTAGGGTCGCGT
>JAPPOT010000905.1 GCA_028817855.1 Myxococcales bacterium | reverse complement strand
TTCCAGCTCGTGGCCCATCTCTCCCCGCGTGCGTCCAACAACGCTTTGCTCGGGGCCGAGGCGAATCCCCCGCTGATTCTGGCGATGCTCGAGCGGATGGTGGCGATGCCGGCAGCGCGCAGCCGGCGCCGCTTCGCGCTCGGTACGCACCTGTTGCAGCACTGCGTGCGCGAGTACACCGGGCGCGACCTGCTGGTGTGTCCGCCCCAGGTCTTCTATCCGCTCGGGCCCTCGGTCTCGCACCACTACTTCCGCGGCGGAGACGGGCGCGACGCGCGCGCGATCGCAGTGGCGGAGACGCGGGTCGTGCACTGGTACGCGTCGGTGGAGCGGGCGGCGTGGATCGCGCGGCTCGATCCCGAGCACGTGCGCGCTCACGCGGCGACGGAGCTGTTCAGCGCGCTGTGCGCGCCGCTGCTGCCGGAGCTGTCGCCGACGCCGGTGGCGCGGGCGGCGTAGAGGCGGAGCAGGGCGTCGAAGTGGTGATCGATCGAGCCGACGTGGGCGCGGGCGTGCTGGAGCGCGGCGGCGCGCAGCGGCGCGCGATCGCGCGACAGCAGGCGCTCGATGGCGGCCGCGCAGGCGCGGGGATCGCCAGCGCGGTAGCGCTCGGTGCAGGCGTCGGTGGCGAGCTCGGCGGCGCCGCCGCGGTCGGGCACGATCGCGGGCAGGCCGGCGCACAGGCCCTCGGCCACGGCCAGGCCGTAGGTCTCGGCGCCGGAGCCGTGAAGCAGGGCGTCGCCGCTGGCGAGCATCGTGGCCATCGCGGCGCGGTCGCGCTCGAAGCCGGCCACGTGCACGCGCGAGGCGGCGCGCGCGCGGCGCTCGACCCAGGGGCGCAGGGGGCCGTCGCCGAGGATCACCAGGCCGACGTCGCGGCAGCGCGCGACGGCGTCGATCAGCGTGCCGAGGCGCTTCTCCGGGTGGTGGCGGCTGACGCAGAGCAGCAGCGTGGCGCCCGGGCCGAGCCCGCAGCGGGCGAGCAGGTCGCGGCGCGTGCGCTCGTCGCGGCGGGCGGGGTCGAAGCGCGTGCGATCGATGCCGAAGGGCACGGCGGTGGGCGCGCGCAGGCCGAAGGCGCGCAGGCGCTCGGCCAGCCAGGCGCCGCTGGTGACGGTCAGGTCGTAGCGCGCGCTCAGGGCGCGCAGGTAGCGCCAGTGGGGCGCGCACAGGCGGTCGACGCTGCGCTCACCGAGCAGGCCGCCGAGCAGGGTGTGGCCGTAGACGGCGATCGGATCCTGATGGAAGACGAAGCTGCGCAGGGCGGGGCCGCGGTAGCGCGCCGCGAACCAGCCGCCGGTCCAGGGCGAGCTGCCCTCGATCACGTCGGGCGCCTCGCGCGCGAGCAGCGCGTGCACGGCGCGCTCGCGCAGCAGCAGGTAGTAGCGCGGGTCGAGCGGGAGCGGGCGCGAGCGCACCCACAGAATGCGGCCGCCCAGGCGCGCCTCCTCGCGGTCCTCGGGGCCGGGCGCGATCACCACCAGCTCGTGGCCGGCGGCCGCGCAGGCGGCCAGCTTCTGGTCCACGTAGGTGCGCACACCGCCGCCACGCTCGGCGTAGAACTCGTTGACGTCGACGATCTTCATGGGGCCCTCCCATCGCAAGCACCGTGCCGGGTGGGCCGAACCAGGAGATCGAGACGTGCCCGTGCCCGAGATCCAAGAACGGTTCCGGTTCTGTCCGGCACGGGCACGGACACGGACACGGGCACGGACACGGACACGGGCACGGGCGCGGGCACGGGCACGGGCGCGGGGACTGGTACGAGGCTTGCACCGACGGAGGCCCATGAGTGACATCGCGTTCATCGTGTGGGGGTTTCCCGAGCTGACCCAGACCTTCATCCATCGCGAGATGGTCGAGCTGCAGCGGCGCGGAGCGCGGCTGCACGTGCTGGCGGGACCGCGCCGCTCGGTGGTGGGCGAGCCGCCGGAGATCGCAGCGCTGGCCGAGCGGGCGAGCTACCTCGGCAGCGGGCCGCGCTGGGCGCTGCGGGGCCTGCGCTGGGCGGCGCGCCATCCGCTGCGCTTCCTGTCGACGCTGCTGTGGATGCTTGCCTTGCCGCATCGCACGGCGCTGCACCGCGCGCGCGGGGCGGCGATGGTGCTGGCGGCCGCCGCCCACGCACCCGAGGTCGAGCGCCGCGGTGTGCGCTACCTGCACGCCCACTTCGCAGGCTACCCGAGCGAGCTGGCGATGGCGCTCTCGCGATTGACCGACGTGCCCTGGGGCGCCTCCTTTCACGCGGTCGGCATCTACCGCGACCGCAACCTGCTGGCCGAGAAGGTCGCCGACGCGCGCCTGGTGCTGACCTGCACCGCGCACAACGTGGAGCATCTTCGCCGCATCGCACCGCGGCAAGCTGCCACGGTGCGCCTGTGCCACCACGGCCTGTCGTTGCGGGACCTGCCCGAGGTGGAGCGCGTACCGCGCGGCCGCCCGCGCTGGCTTGCGGTCGGGCGGCTGGTCCCGAAGAAAGGCTTCGACCGGCTGATCGAGGCCGCCGCCCTGCTCGACGCGCGCGGGGTCGACTTCGAGCTGGCGATCGCGGGCGACGGCCCGGAGCGCGACGCCCTGCAATCGCGCATCGACGAGCACTGGCTGTCGCACCGCGTGGTGCTGCTCGGCCGGCTCTCCCATGGAAACGCGCTCGCCGAGATGGCGCGCTGCTACGGGCTGGTCGCGCCGAGCGTGCGCGACCGGGAGGGCGACGTGGACGGCATCCCCAACGTGGTGCTCGAAGCGATGGCCCTGGGGCGGCCCGTGATCGGCTCCCAACTGTCCGGGATCCCGGAGGTGGTGGAGCCGGGCAAGACCGGCCTGCTGGTGCCCCCCGGCGACGCCGGAGCCCTGGCCGAGGCGATGGCCTGGCTGGGCCGCGACCGCCGGGCGGCACGGCGCTTCGGGCTGGCGGGGCGCGCCCGCATCGAGCGCGACTTCGACGTGCGCCAGAACGGGGCGCGGATGCTCACCGCCCTGAGCTGGGCCGCCGCGGGCGGCTCCGAGCTGCCGCGGCCGGAAAATAGCCCGGCGCCGCGCCCGTCCAAGCTCCGATGGCGCAGCAATCCCAGGTAATCCCGATGCCGGACCCCGAGCCACAGGCTTTGATGCCAGAAGGCGGCGCAACCCGCGAAACCGTTGTATACCCGCCTATCTCACCAAGACGCACGCCCTCGCACAACTGCTCGCCTCTACAGCGCCCGCGCCTCGGTCGCGAATACAAGCCAGTATGCGCTCCACTCCCCGCGGCCCCTGTAGAGCCGATCACTTGCACGATCATCGCGCGTCTTGGTGAGATAGGCGGGTAGAGGGCGACGGTGACCGAGCAAGCACTCGAGCGGGCCGATGACCGGCTGCAGATCCCGGAGCTGAGCCGGCGGGCGCGGATGCGGCGCGTGCTGATGCTGCTGCTGCTGGTCGCGGCGGCTGCGGGTGCGTGGACGTACTACAACCGCCCCCAGCCGGTTGTGGAGATGTACCGCACCGACCCGGTCGTGATGCGGACGATCGTGCACCGGGTGGAGGCGACCGGCAGCCTGGACGTGCGCAGCCGGGTGGAGGTCCCGTCGCCGATCCCGGGGCGGCTGACCGAAGTGCACGTGCAGGCGCGCGAGGAAGTGGAGGCGGGGCAGCTGCTGGCGACGCTGGACGAGCGAGCGGCGGCGCTGGCGGTCGAGAGCGCCAAGGCGACCGTGCAGGCGGCGGCCGGGCACGTGGCCCAGGCGCGCACCGCGCTGAGCGCGGCCGAGCAGACGCTGTCGCGCACCAAGGCGCTGTCGGACAAGGGCCTGGCGAGCGCGCACGCGGTGAGCGAGGCGCAGGCGGCCCAGGAGCGCGCCAGGGCGGCCCTGGACGCGGCACGCGCGGAGCAGAAGGTGGCGAGCCAGACGGTGCGCTCGGCCAAGCTGGGCAAGAGCCTGGGCGAGATCGTGGCGCCGCGCGGCGGCGTGCTGCTGCGCGTGCCGGAGCGGCTGGGCGCGGCGGTCAGCCCGGAGCGCGGGCCGCTGTTCGTGATCGGCGAGCCGCTGACGACGATGCGCATCGACGCGCCGGTGAGCGAGACCGACATCGCGCTGATCAAGCCGGGGCAACAGGCCCAGGTGACGGTGCAAGCGCTGCCCGGCCAGAGCTTTTCGGCGCGCGTGGATGCGATCGCGATCGAGCCGCGGCGCAAGGACGGGGTGGTGCTCTACCCGGTGACGCTGCTGGTCGACAACCCACAGGGCGCGCTGCTGCCGGGGATGAGCGCGCGCGTGTCGATGGAGGTGGGGCGCGCGACGGACGTGCTGGCGGTGCACGAGGCGGCGCTACGCTTCAGCCCGGAGGAGGCGTCCGAGGCGGCGCCGCGCACGCGCGTTTTCCGCCACAACGGCAAGCCCAACGACCTGGGCGCGGTGACGATCGAAACCGGGCTGTCCGATGGCATCTACACCGAAGTGCGGCCGGTCGGGGGCGCGCGGCTCGAGGCGGGCGATGCGCTGGCGATCGGGTTGATCAACCCGGAGGATCTCAAACGCAAAAAACCCAAAGTCTCCTTAGGTGGTAAGTGAAGGGGGAGGGAACCGTCGAGTGGGCTTGGGCGGGTGGTGCCCTTCGAAGAGC
>JAPPOT010000552.1 GCA_028817855.1 Myxococcales bacterium | reverse complement strand
CTCCATCCCCGCCCCCATCGCCACCCGCTGCAGCTCCATCCTCTTCCGATAGGCCTGCGCCCGCCGCGCGCAGCGCCGGCCGCAGTCGGCGCGCGCGATTCGCTCGAGCTCTCCACGGATACTCAGCGGGCGGGCGCCCGCCCGCTGCCGCCCCGGCCACCAGGGCAGGGGGCGCCGCGGGCTGGCGATCCAGAACGGGATCACCGAGACCTCGGCAGGCTCGAGCCGGCCGTCCCCGCTCGCGCGCGTGCGCACCGAGACCAGGGGCGCGTCGCGCACGCCGAGCTCGGGGGTCTGCAGCGCGCCCTTGCTCACCCGCATCGCGCCCAGCCAGTTGCCGAGCGTGTGGATCGCCACCACCGTGCGGCCATCGCGCGTCCGCAGGCGCTCGATCGGCCCGGGGACGTGCAGGCCGTGGCCGACGATCACGTCGGCCCCCGCTTCCGCGACGCGCCGCAGCAACGCCCGCTCCGCGTCGCCCAGGCCGTCGCTCTTGCGCCGGGCCCAGTGCAGGCTCGCCACCACCAGCGGCGCGGCCTCGCGCGCGGCGGCCAGCGTCGACTCGAAGCTGTCGTCGTGGGCGAGCGCCACCCGCGGCACCCAGCGGCGGTGCGAGCCGAAGCGGCGGTTGACACCCTGGGTCCAGGCGGCGAAGGCGATGCGACCGCCGGCCGTCTCGAACACCACGGGCCCGGGCGCCCGCCCCGCGTCCGGGCCCGCGCCCACCACCGGCAGCCCCACGCGTCGGGCCGCCGAGAGCGTGCGGTCCAGGCCCTCCATGCCCTGGTCGTAGGCGTGGTTGTTGGCGATCGACAGCACGTCGAAGCCCGCGTGACCGAGCGACTCGAGCAGCTCGATCGGCGCGTTGAAGCGCGGAGGCTCCCCCGGCCCAGGCGGGGGCTCCAGGCGCGAGGAGATCGGCGTCTCCAGGTTGGCGAAGGCGACGTCGGCCGCCCCGACCACCGCGCGGGCGTCGGCGAAGACCTCGGCGTAGGCCCGGTCCCGGCCGATCTCGAGCGAGCGCCGGAAGACCGCGTCCTTGGTGACGCGGTCGAGCATCACGTCGCCGGCGAAGATCAGCGCCGGGCCGCGCTCGCCCCCGCGCGCGCCGTGGGGCGCAAGCGCGAGCGCGCCCAGCAGCACCCCGGTCAGCAGCCAGACCGCCCGAGCACCCCGTGCCATCCCGCGATCCTAGCAACGATCGCCGGGCCCGATCCTGCGCGGGTGTATCGGTGGGATGGGGGCGCCCCCCGCCTTGCGTCCGCGGCTGCGGCAACCTAACGTGATCTCGATGGCTTCCGTCCTGATGTTCTTCCTGATCGGTGCGCTCGTGGCGCTCCACGAGTATGGGCACGTGCTGGCGGCCCGCGCGGCCGGCATCCCGATCGCGCGCTTCGCCGTCGGCATCGGACCCACCATCGCCCGCTTCCGCCATGGTGAGACGGAGTACTGCCTGGGCGCGCTGCCCTTCGGCGGCTACGTGCTGCCAGCGCTCGAGAGCGAGCAGGACTACTTCCGCATCTCGCCTGGCCGCCGCATCGTCTTCGCGCTCGGTGGGCCCGCGATCAACGTGGTCGCCGCCGCGCTGCTCTTCGGCCTCGCCGCCGTCGTCGCCGACGGCCCCACCTGGGCGGCCCTCGAGGCCGCGCTGTCGCGCACGGCCGACACCTTCTTCGGCATGTTTGCGATCCTGCCCACGCTCTTCGCCCAGCCCGAGCAGCTCTCGGGTGTGGTCGGCATCGTGGCGGAGGGCTCGCGCTGGGCCTCCGGGGGCGCCATTGCGGTGCTGTCCTTCGCGGCCCTGTTGAGTCTCAATCTGGCGGTCATCAACCTGCTGCCGCTGCCACCCCTCGATGGCGGCAAGGTGGTGCTCTGCCTGCTGGAATTCGTGAGCGGGGCGGTGCCGCGCTGGCAGCTCCAGGTGAGCGTGGCGGGCTGGGTGCTCGTCGCGGGCCTGATCCTCTACGTGACGGTGCTGGACGTGGCCCGTCTGGCGGCATGAGCGCGCAGGCGCACAGCCAGCTTGTGATCCCGGCTGCGCACCCTGTGACGGGCGGATCCGCCGGGCGAGCCAGCGGACCTGGCGTGCCGCCTTCGGGCCCTTCCGGGGCCACCGGGACGTGTCGGCTTTTTTTCGGCCACCCGGTTCCAACTGTTCTTGCACAGCAGCGCAGAGTGCGTTGAGTATGCCTGTCAGCAGGTGGAATCCACGCCATGCTGAAGCTCGCGCCCGAACAGCCAGACACCGTGACCGAGAGTCACCATCGAGAGCTGCGCCGTCGCCGCGCTGCCTTCCGGGTCAGCCTCGACGGCGTCACGCTCTGGGACCTGATCCAGATGGCCTGCCTGTCCGGCCTGCAGCGGGCGGTACGCGTGCGCTCCGACAATCGCGAGGGATTTCTCTTCTTCAATGACGGCCTGCTGGTGCATGCCGTGGCGGGTCACAGCCAGGGTGACGAGGCCGTGATGGCGATGCTCGAGTGGGACGGTGGCGTGGTCGCGCCCTGCCAGATCGAGTGGCCCACGGTGACCACCGTGGACACGCCGTGGCAGACGCTGCTGCTGCACGCGGCCCACCGCCAGGATGAGCAGACGGTGGACGACGGGATCGCACGTCAGAGCCAGGTGCACGTGCTGGACGCCGAGCTCGAGCCCGAGCCCGAGCCAGCACCAGAGCCCGAGCCCGAGCGCGTCGCGGCACGCACGATCATCCCGCCCGAGCCGCCTGCGAAGGAGGTCGAGCGCGAGGACGAGGAGCCGGAGATCGACTACGAGGATTCGGACCCCTACGTCTGGAGCCTGTCGCTCGACTCGGAGGGTGCGGTGCTACACCAGAACGGCGGCGCGCGCGAGCTGCCGGGCTGCGTCGCCCACGCCATGCGTCTCGGCAACCTGGTGGGTGAGCTACTCGCCCTGGGCGAGATCACGGCGATGGAGATCAGCCACGGCGCGGCCAGCGTGATCAGCTACCGCGACGTGGAAGGCGGCGTCGTCGCGGTCGAGCCCGCCACCGAGGAGGAGCGGGTCGCCCTGCGCAAGAGGCTGGAGCTCTGATGGGGCTCCGCGATCGCAAGGCCACCGCGACGCTCGCGGCCCTGCGTGACGTGGACGGCGTGATCGGCAGCTTCGTCGTCAGCGAGCAGGGCGAGTTGCTCGGTCAGGACATGCCGCGCTACATCGACCGCGAGGTACTCGCGGAGCTGGGCCCGCGTGCGGCGCGCATCTTCGATACCTGGTCCGTCTCCGGCCGCGGCGCCGAGTGCCTGCTGCGCTTCCACGGCCACAAGCTCTACCTGCGCAACTCGGGCACCAGCCTGATGTGCGCTCTGCTCGACCCCGGGGTCCACCTCCCGTCGTTGCGCACAGCGATGACGATGGTCGGACGCAAGCTGGGCGTGCAGGACAACGCCTAGCCCGGATGTCTCGCCGAGGCGCGTGATGATCGCGCAAGCGACCGGCCTCGCAGGGCTTTCGGGGAGCGGAGCGCATACGGCGTGTATTCGCGACCGAGGTGGAAGCGCTGTGGAGTCGAGCGGTTGTGCGAGGGCGCGCGCATCGGTGAGACATCCGGGCTAGGGGGCGTGCGGAGACCGGGGCTCGCATTCCTGCGATCCCCTTGATTGCACTCGGGGGAGGGCGGCGTCGGCGCCAGGGTTTCGATTGGCGATCGGCTACGGCGTCCAGCGCTCGCCGGTCTGGCAGTCGACGTGGTGCAACGCAAGCTTGCGGTCGCGAACCTCGAGCACGCCGAAGACGATCGGCAAGTGGAAGCGCCGGGGCCCGATCGAGCCGGGGTTGAACACGGTCAGGCCGCGATCCTGTCCGAGGAAGGGCACGTGCGAGTGTCCACACACGATCAGGTGCGCGCCGTGCTGGTTCGCCCGTCGCGCAGCATCGGCGCGGATCCGGGGTCCGCTCACGCCGATGTGCAGGAGCAGCAGCTTCAGCACGTTCGAGGCATCCGAACGGATGTCGATCGTTACGGAGTCCGGTAGGTCCGTTGCGCGCTCGTCGATGTTTCCGCGCACCGCGACCACGGGGGCGATGGCCGCAAGGTCGTCGAGCACGCCGAGGTCGCCGATGTCACCCGCGTGGAGGATCGCGCTCGGGGCGAGCGCGCCGATGTGTTCGGCAGCCGAGGGGTGCGGTCGGCTGTGTGTGTCGGCCACGATGGCGACCCGCAGCTCGTCGCGCGCGTCGAGCGACAACACGGCCTCGCCTTCCAGCCACCTTCGTGCCCGGGGTCCCTTCGCCCGGTTCGCCTGGGGTCGCGCCGTGGTCACAGACGGCATCCGGCACATGGAGTGGTGCGCATGACTCGAGCGGAGTCTACAGCACGTCCCCGGGAGCTCCACCCTTCGCGACCGAGCCCGAGTCCGTGACCGAGCTCGCGACCGAGTCCGAGCCCGCGACCGAGCTCGCGACCGAGGCCGCGACCGAGTCCGAGCCCGTGCCGGCGGCCTCGGTCTCTGTGATCACCTCACGCGCGCGTAGCGCGTCCCATGCGCGGCAGCGCAGCGGGCCGCGGAAGCGGCACGCACCTGCCACCAAGAGAGCGCCGCGCATTTCCTCACCCTGTGGCACGACGTGAGGCTGTCGGGGTGG
>JAPPOT010000059.1 GCA_028817855.1 Myxococcales bacterium | reverse complement strand
ATCTGATCCGGCTGTCCCGCCCCAAGCACTGGATCAAGAACGTCTTCGTTCTTCTCCCGGTGCCGTTCGCGCTCGCGGCCGGGGCCGAGCTTCACCCGCTGACCTTCCTCGCGGGCGTGATGTCCTTTTGCCTGGCAGCCTCCGCGGTTTACGCGGTCAACGATGCCCAGGACGCCGAGCGGGACCGCATGCACGACGAGAAGAAGCACCGGCCGATCGCCGCCGGGCGCATCAGCGAGCCGGTGGCCTACGGCTGGGCGGTGCTGCTCGTGCTGGCAGGCGCGGGCCTGGCCTTCAGCGCCGGCAGCCAGTACGTGCTCGTCCTCTTCGGGCTCTACGTAGTGATCAACCTGGTCTATAGCTTCGGCGCCAAGCACGTGCCGCTGCTGGACGTCTTCCTGCTGTCGGCCCTCTACATACTACGCGTTCTGCTCGGCTGCGCCTTGCTGGAAGTCCCGGCCTCCAACTGGCTGCTGCTGTGCTCCTACGCGCTGGCGCTCTTCATCGCCCTGGCCAAGCGCCGTGCCGACGTGATCAGCGGCCTCGACGCCAGCCACCGTCCTGCCCTTCAGGGCTACAACCAGGGATTCCTGGACCAGGCGATGGGCATCAGCGCGACCATGACGGTCGTCGCCTACGCAATGTACTCCCTCGACGCCGCCAGCAAGGAGAGCGTGCTGATCCGCGGCCGCGAGTTCGCCTCACTGCCCTTCGTCGTCTTCGGTGTGCTCGACTACTTGAGGATGGCCCACGTCAACCGTGCCGGCGGCTCCCCGGTGGACATGCTCCTGCGGTCGCCGACGCTGATCATCGCCGGCCTGGGCTGGCTCGGCGCCATCATCTGGTCGGTCAAGCTGTAGCGAACGCTGCAGGCAGCTAGTTCCAGACCATGCGGGCACGCAGGTGACCGCGGACCGTCTTCTGGGCATCCCCGTCGCGCACGACCAGGTCGAGCTCACCGCGCACGCGCCAGCTGGCGGCGGCGTCGGCGGTCTCGAACTCGATGGCGTCCTCCAGGGTGAGCGTGCCCTCCACCACCTCGGACGGCTCGCCGGTGCCAGGGAAGCGAATGCTCGAGGAGCCCTCGCGCCCCAGCGGCCTGAGGCGAACGGGAATGGGCCGCTCGAGCAAGAGCTTGATGTCCCGCTTGTCCTTGGCGATGAACCCCTGGCCATCGCCGAAGTCGAAGAACAGCTCCAGGTCCGGTGGCGTCGCTTCGTCTTCCTGCGGGCTACGGATCCACACCTCGCGGGCGGTCAGGACGCGACCGAAGACCTGGTGCACGTCGGCCGCGACGGTGTGCAGGTCGATCAGCGCGTACTGGTGCTGGCTGCTGCCCACCTTGAGCGTGACGGTGCCGGTCGACATCGTCATCTGCCCGATCGTCAGCGGGTACTCCACCTTGGGCTTGGTCCAGTCGTTGATCCCGACGGACAGCCCGATCGACACCAGGGCCCAGACGATGTGGAGGACCTTCATTCCGTCTTCAGCTCCGCCAGGCCCGCGCCGAGGCCGTAGAAGAAGTAGGCGTGGAGCGCCACGGAGACGGGACTCGCATTGCCGAACAGGATCGTGTTGTCGAGGTAGATGCCGCCCACCAGCACACACAGGGCGCTGCCGATCAGTGCGATCGCGCGCGTCGGCGCGGAGGTCGTGTCCGGCACCTCCACGTGCTGCAGTCGAAACTTGCCCACCTCCGCGTCGTCCTCGTTGGCGGGCGCGGGCGTCCCGTCGCCGCGCGCAGCCCGAACGGGTGCCTTCCCCGCTATCGTCTCGCCGCCCGGTGGGGCGAGGCCAGCCGCCAAACCGCCACCCGCGGCCTCACGCTTCGAGGACCAGTAGCCCGCCTTGCCTCCGCGCGCCTCTGCGGGGTCTGGCAACCCGCCGGGATCCGGCAGCCCACCCGGGTCGGGCAAGGCGGAACCTGGTCCGTCCGCGAGGTTCAGCGGCGGCAGCCCGCCGGTCTCCTCCGGCTCGATCTCACGATGAGAAAACTTCTTCTTGCTCGGCGGTGGCGGCAGCGCCGCGTTCTTGCGTGGCAATGGCGGCATCCCCGGCGTCGCACCGACCCCGGGTGGCGGCGGGGGCACGGCCGCAGCCCCGGGCGGTAGCGGTGGCCCGCCCGGCGGCGGTGGAGGGGCTGTCAGTGCCGGCGGCAACGGAGGCGCGCCCGGCAGCTCTGGAAGCGGCGGCACATCGCCCAGCCCGAGGTCGGGAACGCCCGCGGCATCCGGCGAGGCCTCGATCTGCGGCGGGTTGCCCTCCGGCGCGGGCGCCTCGGCGGCCGGCCCCGGCGAGAACACCGGCGGCGGCGCGGACATCACCATGCCGTCGATCTCGTTGGCGGCCTCGGCGGCGAGCGCCTGTGCCGTCGCGTGGCTCACCGTGGCGTTCTCGGCGCCGGGCGGCGCGTCCTTCGCGATGCGTCGACCCGAGCGCCGCGTTCCGCGTACCGGCATGCGCAGCGCCGCCGCGACTGCGGGTGAGAGCTTGGCAGCGGCCGGCTCCGAGAAGCGTTCGCCGGGAGCATCGGATTCGGCCTCACCACCGCCGCCGAAGAGCTCCGCCGACGGTGCGTCCACGTCGAGCAGGTCGTCGCCCATGGACGGCGCAGCCGGATCGGAGTGTCCGCTGTCGAGCTCCCCACTCCCCACAAGGTCCGCCATGGGAGCGTCCGCCTCGTCCATCGTGTGGCGATCGAGCATGCTCTCGAAGGGCGCACTCACAGTCTCGTGCGGACGGGCCGGTTGCTCGATCGTGTTGCGCTCGATCAGCGAGTCGGCGCTGTCTCCTTCCATCGGCGCCGGCATCGAGTCGCAGACGTCCTGCTCGTAGTATGCACCGGGCGATGCGCGCGCGGCCTCTTGGCGCTGAAAGTTGGCGGGAATCGGATCCCCTCCCACGGTGCGTCCCGAACGCACCGGGATGTCCAGGTCCTCCAGGCCACCTGCGGAGTCCAACGCATAGCGCCCCGCACCGCTCGCGGGCGCCGCGCCCGGCGGTCCCGCATCGAGCTCGAGATCGAGCGCGCCCCAACCCCCGCCTGCGGCAGCCGCGGCCTTTGCTTCCTCGCTCGGCTCCGGCAGGGAGACAACATCGTCCTGCGGCAGCGCGCTCGCGTTCGATGGCATCAGCACGACCTGCGCGCCGATCGCATTCAGGATATCGACGAAGCGCCCACCCTCGTCCGGCTCCACCGCGCGCTTGACGGTGATCGGAACCTCCTCGACGACGCGCAACGCGGTTGCCTCGTCGACACCGAAGATCTTCATGAGCGCGGCTGTGGTCTGTCGGGTCTCTCCGGCGAACAGCATCACGTGGATGTCGAACAGCTCGGGTAGCTTCTCACCGAGCTCGTCGCCTGTGTGTCCCGACTCCCGGTCGAACAGTGACAACCTGGTCCTCCGTCAGGAGAGGCGATCATATCACGCGGCCATCGCGGGTGTCGTCGCATCCCAGGACCCACACGAGCGCACGGCACCGCGCATGTGAGAGCTTCCGCCACGATGCCTTTTGCGATAGGCGATGCCCATGGGCACTCTGCGGCAGCACTTCGAAAAGCTCTGGTCCGGTGAGCACACGACGCGCGAGCGAGGACATCACCCCTTTCATCCGCTCGACGTGATCGAGGAGGTCGGGAGCGGCGTGGCCTTCTACAAGGGCTTCGTGAACCAAGCGGTGGTCGTGACAGAAGACGGTGCGGTACTCCTCGACACCGGCTCCTTCCACCCGGTCGCCCAGGAACGACACTTCGCCTCGATCCGCACCTACACGAAGACCCGCATCCACACGGCTCTCTACACGCACGGCCATGCGGATCACGCCTACGGCCTTCCCCCGTTTCTGAAGGAGGCCAAGGCCAGGGGGTGGGCCCGACCCGCGGTCATCGGACACGAAGCCGTCGCCCCGCGATTGCAGCGCTACGTGGACACCGCCGGCTACAACGCGATCATCAACACCCGTCAGTTCGGGGCCGAGGTCGAATGGCCGGTCGATCCCGTCTACCCCAGCATCACGTACCGCGACGAGCTCCACATCGACGTGGGCGGCCGACGCATCCAGCTCTACCACGCGAAGGGCGAGACCGATGACCACACCTGGGCGTTCGTGCCCGACGCCCGCGTGCTCTACACCGGCGACCTGTTCATCTGGGCCGCGCCCAACGCGGGCAACCCACAGAAGGTGCAGCGTTTCGTGGTGGAATGGTCGGCCGCGCTGCGCCGCATGGCGGCGCTGAAGCCTGTGGTGCTCTGCCCGGGGCACGGCTTGCCGATCTTCGGCGAGCAGGAGGTCGCGACGGCCCTCTTCGAGACAGCCGAGTACCTGGAGTCGCTGCACCAGCAGACCCTCGAGCTGCTAAACTCGGGTGCGACCATCTACGACGTGGTGCACACCGTGAGGCCGCCCGCTCATCTCACAGAGCGACCCTACCTGCTGCCCGTCTACGACGAGCCGGAGTTCATCGCCCGCAACCTCTATCGACGTTACGCCGGCTGGTACAGCGGCGTCCCTTGCGAGCTCAAGCCCGCGGAGCCCGCGAGACAGGCACTGGAGATCGTTGCGCTGGCAGGGGGCCTGCCGCCGCTGCGCGCACGCGCTCGCACGCTGCTCCCCGAGGGGGCCCTGCGGCT
>JAPPOT010000588.1 GCA_028817855.1 Myxococcales bacterium | reverse complement strand
AATCGTCGAGGTTCGCCCAGGAGCGGCTTACCTCCTCGGGCCCATCCTCGACGTAGCGCTGCTACGCCTCCGGTGGGCCCTGCGGGGGCGCTCGCTCCCGAACGAACCTCAGCGATTCGAGGGGGCTTGGGCGGGTGGCGCTGTTCGTTGCGGGTGCTCGACGTAGCGCCCAAGCGCGCTCAGGAGTGTGAGGTGCGGCGGGACTCGAGCTTCTTTAGGAGCTCGGGGTCGATGGGGTCGATCGTGTGGCCCTCGGGGAACGGGGGCCCGGCGGAGTGGCCTAGCGCTTCGCGGGCCTTGGGGTGTTGGTAGTAGGCGGCGAAGACGGCCATCTGGAACATGCCGAGGGCGGGGTGGCGCTTGAGGGCGGCCTTGAGGAGGGCCTCGCGGGCTTCGAGGTTGAGGGCGGGGAGGCCGCCGGGGTCTTGCTCGAGGGCGGCGTCGCGCAGGTCGCCGAGGCCTGCCTCGACCGGCGCCTTGAGCATGGCGTTGGCGCTGACCTGCTTGCGCACCTGCTCGCCCATGCCGAGGGAGCCGGCGCCGGGCATGGGATCGCTCGGCGGAATCAGCGTGTCGAGGAAGGCCTCGAGCAGGGCGTCGTCAGCGAGGGGATCGTTGTGTGAATCCGTCATGGCTCACTCGAAGAGGTTGTCGATCTTCTGCTTGATGGCGTCCGCGATGTAGAGCGCGAGCGCCTGGATGGTGGCGGTCGGATTCACGGCGCCGGAGGTGACGAAGATGCTGCCGTCGATCACGAAGAGATTCTTCACATCGTGGCTGCGACCCCACTCGTTGACCACCGAGGTCTCCGGATCGCTGCCCATGCGCGCGGTGCCCATCAGGTGCCAGCCGGCGCCCGGCATCAGGTCCTGCGCCATGGTCTCGACCGCACCGGCGGCCTTCAGCAGCTCGCTCGCGCGCTGTGTACCGTGGGCGAGCATCTTCTGCGTGTTGTCGCTCAGCTTGTAGGTCACCTTCGGCGCGGGGATGCCGTGGCTGTCCTTGAGATCCGGATCGAGCGTCACGCGATTGTCGGGCTCGGGCAGGTCCTCGGTCATGGTGAGCAGACCGGCGACGCGGTTGTAGAGCTTCTGGTAGCTGTCGTGGTGGCGGCTGCCCCAGCGCAGCTGCCCGCGCTGCATGCCCATCATGGCGGTCATCATCGGACCGAAGCCGCGCACCGCCTCGAAGCTGTAGCCGCGCACGAAGCCGCGCGAGGGGTCACTCGCGTAGAACTCGTGGCTGTGCAAGCTGCAGCCGATCGGTCCACGATGGTCCAGCTCCTGATCGAAGATGCCGAAGGTCACGCCCACCGGGTGGAACATCAGGTTGCGGCCGACCTGCCCACTGCTGTTGGCGAGCCCGTCCGGGTGGCGATCGCTCGCCGAGTTGAGCAGCAGGCGCGGGGTGCCGATGCCGTTGCACGCGAGCACCACGATCTCCGCCTTCTGCTCCTGCAGCTCGCCCGCTTCGTCGTAGTAGAGCACTCCGTCGGCCATGCCGTCGGGGCGGACGGTCACCTCGCGCACGCGGCAGCCGGTGCGGATCTGCACGCCGCGGCGCTGGGCCTCGGGCCAATAGGTGATGTCGGTGCTGGCCTTGGCGCCCTGGGCGCAACCGCTGGTGCAGGGACTGAGGTTGATGCAGGGCGCGCGGCCCTCGTACTCGGTGGTGTTGATGGCAGCGTCCGACGGCCACCAGTGCCAGCCGAGCTGCTCGAAGCCGCGCGCGAGCGCATTGCCCACCTTGCCCAGGGGCAGCGGCGGCATCGGCGGGTTGCGCGGCGGGCTGAGCGGATTGCCGGACAGACCCGAGACGCCCATCTTGTGATCGTTGAGGTCGAAGAAGGGCGCCAGGGTGTCGAAGCCGATCGGCCAGTCCTGGGCGACGCCGTCGACCGAGCGCACGCGGAAGTCGTCGGGCTCGAGGCGCGGGAAGTGGGCCGCCCACAGGATCGTGCTGCCGCCGACCGCGTTGAACATCAGCGGGCTGATCGGCGACTCGCCGGCGTTGACCGGGTAGTCGACGGGGAGCTTGCGCGTGTTGGGGTCGCTGGACCACTTGGCGAAGCCGCGGGCCTCGTAATCCTGGAAATTCGTCGGGTAGTCGCTCGACTTCACCCACCCACCCTGCTCCAGGCACAGGATGTTCATGCGGGTTTCCGCCAGGCTCCAGGCAAATGCTGCCGCGGAGGCCCCGGCACCGATGATCAGCACGTCCACGGGTTCGTTTGGCATGGCGCAAGCATCTATCCCAGAACCGTGGCGCCCAAGGCAAGCCGATTTGAATTCAATTCGAAAAGGTGCAAAAGAACCGTGCCCCTACGGCCGAGGTATTCCATGTCCAGCGACTCCGCCCCCATCGACCACAGCGCCCTACGCAAGAAGTACCGCGAGGAGCGCGACAAGCGACTGCGCCCCGACGGCAACGACCAGTACATCATGCCCAGCGGGCGCTACGCGCACTTTCTGGAGGACCCGTACGTCAAGCCTGTGGAACGCGAGCCCCGGACCGGCGAGGTCACCGTCGTGTTGATCGGCGGCGGCTTCTCCGGTCTCACCGCGGGCGCGCGGCTGAAGGAAGCGGGGGTCGACGACGTGTGCATCATCGAGGGCGGCGGCGACGTGGGCGGCGCCTGGTACTGGAACCGCTACCCGGGCGCGATGTGCGACACGGCGGCGATGATCTACCTGCCGCTGCTCGAAGAGACCGGGCACATGCCGAGCAAGAAGTACGTCTTCGCGCCCGAGATCTTCGGCCACGCCCAGAACATCGCGAAGCAGTATGGGCTCTACGACCAGGCGCTCTTCTCGACCCAGGTCACCGGGCTCGAGTGGGACGCGGCCAGCGCGCGCTGGACCGTGCGCACCGACCGCGGCGACGTCTTGCGCGCGCGCTTCGTGGCAATGGGCACCGGTCCGCTCAATCACCCCAAGCTGCCGGGCATCCCCGGGATCGAGAGCTTCGAGGGGCACGCCTTTCACACGAGCCGCTGGGACTACGACTACACCGGCGGTGACGCCAAGGGCGCGCCGATGGACAAGCTCGCGGGCAAGCGCGTGGGCATCATCGGCACCGGCGCGACCGCGGTGCAGTGCATCCCGCCGCTGGCGCGCGCGAGCAAGGACCTCTACGTCTTCCAGCGCACACCCTCGTCGGTGGACGAGCGCAACAACCACGAGATCGATCCCGAGTGGTTCGGCACGCTCGAGAAGGGCTGGCAGCGCAACTGGCTCGAGAACTTCGCCACGCTGCAGACCGGCGGCATCACGGACAAGGACCTGGTCAAGGACGGCTGGACGGACATCGCTCAGCGCATTCGCGGTCGGATCATGGAGACGATTCGCAACTCGCCCGGCGTGCAGATCGACGAGAAGTTCCTGCGGCGCGCCTTCCAGGAGTGCGACGACGAGAAGATGGAGGAGATCCGCGCGCGCGTGGAGTCGATCGTCGAGGATCACGGGGCGGCCCAGGCGCTCAAGCCCTGGTACAGCCAGCTGTGCAAGCGCCCCTGCTTCCACGACGAGTACCTGCAGGCCTACAACGAGCCGGCCGCCCATCTTGTCGACACCGACGGCAAGGGCGTCGAGCGGATCGACGCCACGGGCGTCTGGGTGGCGGGCAAGCACTACGAGGTGGACTGCCTGATCTTCGCCTCGGGCTTCCAGTTCGGCAGCAACCACATGCGCGGCGGCGGCTTCCCGGTGGTCGGACGCGACGGCCTGACGCTGCAGGATGCCTGGGCCGAGGGCATGAAGACCCTGCACGGCATGCACTCCCATGGCTTCCCGAACCTCTTCATCGTTGGACCGAGCCAGGGCGCCAACCTGATCTCCAACATCACCCACAACCTCACCGAGGCCGGCACCTCGATCGCGGCGATCGTCGCCCACGCGCTCGAGCGCGGCGCCGAGCAGGTCGAGGTCACACAAGAGGCGCAGCAAGCCTGGGTGGACATGCTGACCTCCACGCGGCGCGGCTTCATGGGCAACCCCGACTGCACGCCCGGCTACTACAACAACGAGGGGGGCCCGATCGGCCAGCGCGAGCTGCTCGGCGGAGCCGGCTACCCGAAGGGCCCGGTCGCCTACTTCAAGTACATCGACAAGTGGCGACGCTCGGGTGAGTTCGAAGGGCTGGAGTTCCGCTAGTCGAGTAGCTCCGCTGCCTCCAGGTCGGACAGCGCGGTGAAGAGCCGGCGTTGCTCCTTGCGCATCAAGGACCTCGATCTCGAGCGCCGCGAGCTCCGCGTTCGCCGCGCGAAGGGCCGCAAGGACCGCATCACCATGATCCCGGCGAGCCTGGTCGCGCCCCTGCGCAGCCAGATCGAGCTCATCCGCCCCCAGTTCGCCAGCGACCTGCAGCGCGACGTCGAGGTTCCGCTACCCGACGCCCTGAGCGCCAAGTACCCGAATGCAGGCAAGGAGTGGCCCTGGCGCTGGCTCTTCCCGGGCGCCCGCGTCCACGTCGACGAGGTCCGCGGCCTCCAACTGCGGGGTCACATCCACCCGAGCAACGTCCAGCACGTCAAGACCACGCAGCGGTACACCCACGTCCTCAACTCCGGAGCCCTAGGCCTCCGCAGCCCCCTGGACGACTTCCCATATCCCTGACTCCCTCACCCAAATAAACC
>JAPPOT010000790.1 GCA_028817855.1 Myxococcales bacterium | reverse complement strand
GACGCGGGTCGACGCGATAGGCGAGGAGCAGCGCCTCGACCAGCCCGCGCGCGCGCTGCTCGAGGGTCTCGGGGCGCTCGTTCTCCAGAGCGGTGGCCAGGCGTGCACGCATGCCCTCCTGGTGGCTCTCCACGAGCGCAGCAACCAGGGCTTCCTTGCTGGGGAAGTACTGGTAGAGGGAGCCGATCGACACGCCTGCCGCCTGGGCGATGCGGTTGGTGCTGGCGCGGTCGTAGCCCTCGTCGACGAGCACACGGGCGGTGGCCTTCACGATCGCGTCGACGGTCGCCTGGGCGCGGGCCGGACGCGGCCGGCGGCGGGGACTCGTGGTGGGAATGGCACGCATGGGGATACCTGCTTGCTTGGGGTTCTGGTGGTGGTGGCTGGCTGTGGGGTCCGACCCCACAGTGGGTACTGATCCTGGGTCGGTGGTGAGGGGTCAGATTTTCAGCTGAATGTGACGCATCCCTCACACGCTATTGCTATTTCTGCCACCCCGTCGCGCCCGGCTGGAGTCGATCGCGCGAAAAAAGCGCTGAAAATCAGGCATTTATGTGAGGCCGGGCCCAGATGGCCGGGTGTCCCTTGGAGCCAAAAAAAGTGGCTGAAGAGGGAACCTTCTAGGTGGGAAAGCCAGGCCACGCGACTGTGGGGGACCCTGGATCGGGACTCCCCAGGATCGACAGTGTGTAGCTGCACGCAGCGCCCGCAAGGATGCCAGCCGGCCGGTGGTTGCCGCTCTGCCGAATGCCCCCAAACGGAAGGCGCCCGCTGGCACCCGCGCTCGAGCGATTCCAGTGCAGCACGCCCACGCGCAGCCCGTCGGCGGCCCGCTCGAAGTGATCCGCCGAGCTGGTGAAGACCGAAGCCGCGAGCCCGTAGGGGGTCGCGTTGGCGACCTCGATGGCCTCGTCCAGGTCCGCCACGACGTGCACCGCCAGGTCCGGACCGAAGAGCTCGCGATCGGTGTAGCCCGGGACGATCGAGTCGGCGCTCGGTGCGCGGTGGATGGCGGGACGCAGGTAGTGGCCCTGGTGCCCGTCGACCTCGACGGGGCCGCCCGGCTCGAGGGCCTCGAAGCCAGCAGCCCGGGCGAGCCGCTGGGCGGCTTCCACGGTCAGGCGTGCGCGCTCGTCGATGAGCGGTCCAGCGAAGACGTTCTCGTCGAGCGGATACCCCACGCGTAGCCCCCGCGTCAGCTCCAGCACCCGCGACGTCAGGGCGTCCGCGACGTCGGCGGTCACGAGCAGCCTCGAGGTGGAGGTGCAACGCTGTCCGACGGTCGCGAAGGCGGCGAAGGTGACCGCGCGCGCGGTAGCCTCCAGCTCACAATCGTCGAGTACGATCGCGGCGTTCTTGCCGCCGAGCTCCAGCGCCACCAGCACCTGTGGGCGATGGGCGTTGTCGCGCACGATGGCCTGGCCCACCGCCGCCGATCCGGTGAAGAGGATGCCGTCGATGCCATCGCTGGTGGTCAGCGCCTGCCCGGATGGTGCGGTGCCTTGGACCACGTTGAAGACGCCGGCCGGCAGGCCCGCCTCGTCGAGGCAGCGGGCGATCCAGACCGCGGTCGAGGGAGTGCGCTCGCTGGGCTTGTGCACGACGCAGTTGCCCAGCAAGAGCGCGGGCACGATCTGTCCGTTGGGAAGATGGCCCGGGAAGTTGAAGGGACCGATGACGGCGATCACGCCCAGCGGCCGATGGCGAATCTCCCCGGGCAGGTCCTCGATGCGCACGTCGCGGGTGTGCTCGGCGCCCTCGCCGAGCATCACGTCGACCTTGGCCGCCATGGCGTTGGCTTCACCCGTCGCCTCCCACATTGGCTTGCCGGCCTCGCGCGCAATCGTCAACGCGATGGCTTCGCGGTTGGCGCACAGGCGATCGCGGTACCGCAGCAGCAAGGCCCGGCGATCGTCCTCGGAGGTGCGCCGCCAGGCGGGCTGGGCCTGGCGCGCGGCGTCCACGGCGCGCGCCACCTGGGAGACGGCATAGGGATGGACCGCCGTGCGGTCGCTCAGGTCGGCCGGGCTCTGGATCACCAGCTCCTCGTCGGGGTCGCCCGGATTCGCGAACTCGCCGGCGATGAAGTCGCCGGGACGGTCGAGTAGAGGGAGGGCCATGCACCAAGCATAGCCGGCGCGGCCGGCTGGCGCTTCGCTAGCGGCTGTGCGAAGACCCTGCGCGATGGACGATGTGGTCTCGACGCCCTCGGGGCGCCTGCGCGGACGCGAGATGCCGGGTGTGATGGCCTTCCGCGGCGTGCCCTACGGCGCACCGCCGGTCGGCGCCAGACGCTTTCGCGCACCCGAGCCCGCGGCGCCGTGGCAGGGCGAGCGCGAGGCGCGCGAGGTCGGTGCGACCGCGCCTCAGGTCATCGGCCTGATGCGCGACCTTCCGCCCCAGAGCGAGGATTGCCTCACGCTCAACGTGTGGACCCCCGCTCTGCAGGGCCGGCGCCCCGTGATGGTCTTCGTGCACGGCGGTGCCTTCACGACAGGCTCCTCCGCCCATCCCATGTACGATGCGGGGGCCCTCGCCGCGCGCGGCGACGTGGTGGTGGTCAGCTTCAACTACCGGCTGGGTGTGCTCGGCTTCGCGGACCTGGCCGCGCTCGACGGCTCGGCCTTCGACAGCAACCCCGGTCTGCGCGACCAGCTCCTGGCGCTGCGCTGGGTGCAGCAGCACATCGAGGCCTTCGGGGGCGACCCCGAGCAGGTCACGCTCTTCGGGCAGTCCGCGGGCGCGATGAGCGCGGTGACGCTGCTCGCGTCGGTGCAGTCCGAGGGGCTCTTCTCGCGCGTGATCGCCCAGAGTGGCGCCGGCCATCACACGGTGGCGCGAGACGAGAGCGGCCGCATTGCCGAGCGCTTCTGCGCGCAGCTCGGCGTGGGCGCGGGCGCGCTCGAACGCCTGCGCGCACTGCCGCTCGATCAGCTGCTCGAGGCCCAGGCCAAGACCCTGCGCGGGTGGGTGCGCGTCGGCACTGCTGAGCGGCCGTTGCGTAGCGCGGCGATGACCCTCGTGCCCGCGATCGACGGCGAGCTGATCGACGCACCGCCGGTGGATATCGCCGGGCGCGGGGCGGCACGCGACATCCCGCTGCTGGTTGGGACCAACCGCGACGAGTGGGACTTCTGGTTGTTCCTGAGCGATCCGAGCAAGCGCAAGCTGGACGAGGCCTCGATGCTCAAGGTGGTGGAGAAGCGCGTCCCCGGCCGTGGCCGTGAGGCTGTCGCGCTCTATCGCGCGTTGACGCCAGACGCGCCGGTCTACCGGAGCTACGGCACCTTCGAGACCGACCGCGTCTTCGGTGTGCCGGCCCGCAGGCTCGCGGAGCGGCGCGCCGCAGCGGGAGCGCGGAGCTGGCTCTACGAGTTCGACTGGCCGAGCACGTTGTTTGGCGGCGACATGGGGGCGCTCCACACCCTCGAGGTCCCCTTCGTGCTCGGCTCCGTGGACGAGGACTACGGGCGGCTCTTCACCGGTGGCGGTGAGGGGCCGCAGAGGCTCTCGGGGCGCATGATGGACGCCTGGGTCGCCTTCGCACGCACGGGTGACCCCTCGACCGAGGCGCTCGGCGAGTGGCCGGCCTTCGCCCCCGCAACACCGGCGCGCATGCGGCTGGCCGCCCGGTCGGGCATGCAGCCCTGTCCGGCCGATGCCCGCGAGCCCTTCTGGCGCGAGCTGCTCTAATACCCATCGGATAGCTCAACGCAGCGCTTGCAGAATCTCGTGGTGGCTTCCCTCGAGGCACTCGCGGGCGCGGGTGAGCCAGGCCTGCACGTGCGGCTGATCCTGGGGCTGGAGGGCGAGCCGGGGGCGGCGCTTCAGGATGTGCTGGAGTCGGTCGGCGACGAAGGCGGGCTCCTCGTACGCCTCGGGCACGGGAGCGTCCTCCAGGCGCACCAGCAGGCGGTGCAGCTGCTGCGCCTCGCCCTGTTGCCACTCGATGCTGCGCGCGAGGTGATGGTCCACGCCGAGCCGCAGCGCCCTGCCGTAGACTGCGCGGGCCTCGCGGTCACGGCTCAGCAGCCCATCGAGCAGCAGCTCGCTGCCGACGTGGCCCACCGCTCGTGCCGAGGCCCGCGAGCACCCGGCCGCCGTGAGTTGCGTCAGGGCGTCCTTGCACAGCGCGATGAAGCTGGCGTTGGCGTGGAAGCGCCGGTCGGTCTCGTGATGATGGGCGACACCGCCGGCGAGCGTCGGTTCGCGCACCTCAGCGATCCGGGCGCCGGCCATCGGCGCGAAGTCCGGCAGCATTGCGCCGAGCACGAAGTGCGGGTCGTCGTCGTGCGTCAAGGCTGCGAGCGCGTGCCCGAAGAAGTTCATGACCAGGGACGATACGCGGACCGCGGATGGTGGCCAGGCGCCTGCGGAATTATGTAATTCAAACGCTAGATCTTGTAATTGTTATATAGGGCACGAATTTGGGCCTACTCCACTCCGAGGACGGGTGCGCTGGGGGGCACAGGTTCCGATTTCCCCTAGCCAATTCAATAAGTTGAGATCTCAGTTCAAGATCGTGCACACTATTCCACGGAGAGAGGAATAGGCGTCGATGGGAACGGGAACTGGCCTCGCGAAGCTGTTGGTTTTTGGTGCTGCGGTATGTCTGGTCGTAACGATCGCCCCCACGGCGGGTCAGGCCGACGGCGCCAAACACATCCGCGGTGCGAACGCCGATCGCCTCTTTCGCGATCTCTGGGGCGACGATCGCCTCGTCGACCCGGTCTCCGAGCACGGCCAACGGGCGCGCGGAATCTACTTCAACGGCCCGATGCAACGCCGCCTCGGCGCGAAGGGGATCATCCGCACCGTCAAGAACGCCAACCTCGACGCCGTCGTGCTGGACCTGAAGGACGGCCAGGGCCGCGTCATGTGGGACTCGAAGCTCGCCGTCTTGCAGCCGCAGAAGAAGCTCTTCGTCGACCTCCCGAAGCTGATCGCCCAGCTGAAGAAGGCGGGCATCTACACCATCGGCCGCATGGTGTGCTTCACCGATCCGCAGCTTCCGCGCAACCACCCCGAGCGCGCGGTGATGGATGGGCGCAAGCGCTATAAGGGGAAGATCTGGGCATCGTGGGGCAAGCGCAATCCGTGGCTCGATCCCTACAACATCAGCAACCACGACTTGCTCGTGAAGATGGCGCGCGAGGCGCAGGAGACCGGACTCGACGAGCTGCAGCTGGACTACATCCGCTTCCCCGTCGACGACTCGACGCGTTTCGCCATCTTCCCGGCGCAGGTCGAGACGCCGCGGCGCGAGGTGCTGTTGGGCTTGCTCAAGCGCATCGACGAGGCGATCACGATCCCGCTCGGTGTCGACGTCTTCGGCCTCACCGCCTTTCGCAAGGGAGATCCCGCGGGCCTCGGTCAGTCCCTCGAGGACTGGGCGCGCCACGTCGAGGTCTTCTCACCCATGCTCTACGTCAATGGCATGACGCAATGGGTTTCCTCGAGCGGTCAGGGCAGGGCGGGGCGGCTGATCAACGCGGCGATCAAGAACCTGCGCCGGCGCCTCGGGCACGGTCCGGTGCTGCGCCCCTTCATGCAGGCCTTTCCCCAGGGCGCCGACTACTACAACGGCGAGTTCATCGCCGAGCAGATTCGCGGCGCGCGCAACGGCGGGGCCGACGGCTTCCTCTTCTGGCACCCGGCATCCAACTACAGCACGGTCAAGGCCGGCATGCTCGGCCCGGGTCGGCGTCTGAGCCCGTTCCCGATCGACGAGCGCTTCCAGTGGCGCCGCCAGTCCTGGGGCGACCGCATGTCCTCGACCAAGCGCGCTGCCTACTACAGCCGCACGCCCAAGCGCGCCTACGTGCGGTGACGGGCGTCGACTTGCTTCAGTAGCTCGACCCCGTCGTTGCCCTGATCGCCGGGCTCGGTGCCGAACCATGCGTCGAGCACTTCCTTGGCCATGTCGTTGCTGAGGCTGCGGTTCGACAGGCATAGCACGTTGGCGTGGTTCCAGCCGCGCGCGGCGCTCGCGGCGCCCGGGTCGCTGCAGAGGGCGGCGCGGATGCCCGGCAGCTTGTTGGCCGCCATGGTGATGCCGGTGCCGGACCAGCAGAAGAAGATGCCCTCGTCGCAGTCGCCGCTGGCCACCGCCTCGGCGGCGCGTTCGGCTACCAGCGCCCACGGCTCCTCCTGGCCGCTCTCCACCGCGCCGAAGGCCACGACGGTGTGACCGCGGGCCTGGACCAGGGCCTGCACGTGGGCGTTGACCGGGTAGGGCTCGTCGGAGCAGATCGCGATGCGCATGGTGTCAGCGTACCAGGGCCCGCTCGCGATTGCGGGGCTCCCGCACGCGCGCCAGCGTCACTAGCAGGGCGATGAGCTGGACGCCGGCGGCCACCCAGAAGAGGTGACGATAGGAGGTGGCCTCGACCAGGGCGCCGCCGAGCAGCGGCGCCAGGATCGAGACGAACTGCTCGCCGCTCTGGGCCAGCGCGATGCGCATCGGCAGATCCTCGCGTTCGCCGAACTCCAGCACCAGGTTCACGCAGCCCATCTGGAAGCCGCCCAGACCGGCCCCGAGCCCGATGAAGCCGGCCGCCACCTCGGCAAAGGTCGAGGAGTACATCAAGAGCAGCGTCGAGCCGACCCAGGTGGCCAGCGAGAAGGCGAGCACGTTGCGGAACCCCTGTCGGTCCGCGATCAGCCCCCACAGCAGGTTGCTGCCCGTCTGTGACACCAGGAACGCGCCGGTCAGCCAGCCCATCTCGGCGCCGCCCAGCTCGATGCGTGTGCCGGCGTACAGCACGTAATAGGGCACGGCCATGCGTCCACTCGCACCCAGCGCACGGGCGAGCATGTAGTTGCGATAGTCGCGGTCGGACCGCAGCAGCGCCGGAAGCTCCCGCAGGCGCGAGCCGAGCTTCTGCTGCGCCTTGACCTCTGGCGACTCCGGCTCGCGCATGAAGATGAGCGACATCAGCCCGGTGGCGGTCAGCGCGAAGGACACCAGGAAGACGCTCGCGTAGCCGTTGCCGAGCACGTTCTCGCCGATCAGGTAGCCGCCGATCACGCCGACGCCGGAGGCGGTGAAGCCGGCCAACGAATTGCGCAGACCCACGAGCCGCCCCCTTCGCTCGACCGGGATCACCTTCGAGACGAGGAAGGAGAAGGTGACGCTCTGCATCCCGGTGAAGAACCCGAACAGCCCGAGGAAGGTGCAGATGGCGACCAGGTTCGCCTGGGTGCCCAGGTAGAAGCCGGCGAGGGCCAGCCCGAGCACCTGCAGGCGCATCAGGGCGCCGGTGGCGAAGACCATCGACATCACCTTGCGCCGGTGCTCGATCAGCGTCGCACCGATCACGGGGGTGAGGAACATGCCGAAGGCCTGGCAGGCGCGCGCCAGCCCCACCATGGAGTTGGATCCCGTCAGGTGGAAGACGTAGGCCGGCAGGAAGGTGGGCGCCTGGATGATGCGAAAGCCGGTCTGGCCAAGCAGGCCGTGCACCAAGTGAGTGGCGAAGTTGCGCGGCAGGTGGCGCTCCACCTCGGCGCGAAAGCGCGCCTCCGCGTCCTGTCGCGCCGGATCGCTCGGGGTCGGTCTCGGGGATTGCGGGTCGATGCTTCGTTCCACTTCCGTTGGGAGCCCGCCGCCGGGCGTCCACCCGCCCCGAGCGACCTCTCCGGTCGATGGCGCGGGCCGCGCTCCGGGCCGCTCCGCGCGTCGTTTGCCCCCGTCCCGGGGTGCGGTTACAACCGGGTCCGACTTTTGGCCCTGAGCCGCACTCGATGCACTTCCACTCGCTCGACTACCTGACGTTTCTCGCGTTTGCGGTGTGCGGCTACTGGCTGCTGTTTCGGTCCCATCTCCTGCGGCTCGCCTTCGTCTTCGCGGCCTCCTGCGTCTTCTACATGGCGTGGAACCCCGCGTACATCGTGCTCATCCTGACCTCCACCGTGATCGACTACACGGTGGGTCTCAGGATCGCCGGCGCGCGTTCGCCCCGCGGCAAGCGCGGGTGGCTCCTCGTCAGCCTGATCGGCAACCTCGGGCTGCTGGGCGTCTTCAAGTACTACAATTTCTTCGCCACTGCCACGGCCGACACCCTGGCCCTCTTCGGCGTGAGCATCGCACCGGCGCGCCTCGACGTGCTGTTGCCGGTCGGTATCTCCTTTTATACTTTTCAAACCCTCAGCTACACGATCGACATCTACCGCGGGCGCATGCAGCCGACGCGCAACTTCCTGCGCTTCGCTTTCTTCGTGACCTTCTTCCCGCAGCTCGTCGCGGGCCCGATCGTGCGTGCGTCCGAGCTGCTGCCGCAGTTAGAGCGCATCCCGAAGCTCGTGCCCCAGGCGGTCTCGAATGCGGTCTTCCTGATCGCGGTCGGGCTGATCAAGAAGGTCGCGGTTGCCGACTACCTCGCGGTCAACCTTGTCGATCGCGTGTTCGACGATCCCTCCGCCTACAGCAGCGCGGAGGTGATGCTCGCGCTCTACGGCTACACGATGCAGATCTACTGCGACTTCTCCGGCTACACCGACGTGGCCCGGGGGTCGGCCATGCTGTTCGGCCTGCGCCTGCCTGAGAACTTCGACCGCCCCTACCAGGCCACCAGCCCGGCGGAGTTCTGGCGCCGCTGGCACATGACGCTCTCCACCTGGCTGCGCGACTACCTTTACTTCCCGCTTGGCGGCTCACATGGGAGCGCCGTGCGCGCCTACTTCAACCTGGGCCTGACCATGTTCCTGATCGGCTTGTGGCACGGCGCCAACTGGACCTTCGTGATCTACGGTCTCATGCAGGCGGCAGCGATGCTGATCCATCGCTATTTCTACCGCCGCTCCGGCCGCACGCGCGACACGGTGGATCCGGTCTGGCTGGTGGCGCTGAAGATCTGCGGCACCTTGCACTTCGCGGTGCTCTCGCGCGTCTTCTTCCGCGGGACCTCGGTCGACAACGCGGTCGACGTGAGCGCGCGGCTGGTGGAGGGCACGCTCTCCATTGGCCACGTACCCCTCAACGTTCTGGCACTACTGCTGCTGGGCTATGTCGCCCACTACACGCCGCGCAGCTGGTTTGAACAAATCCGCGTGCGCTTCGTCGGACTGCCAGCACCGATCCAGGGCGCGGTGCTGGCGGGCGTGGGCGCCGGCCTGATGCTGGTGGTCTCCCAGGATGTTGTACCCTACATCTACTTCCAATTCTGAGGACGCGTGACGGGCGAGGCACAGACCAGCGAAGACGCCATCGACGCGACGGGGAGCGAGCTCAAGCGGCTGCTGCTGCTGGTCGCTTCGCTCTCGGCCGTGGCCGCGGTTTCGTATGCGCTACCGGCGCTGGAGCGCGTGCGCCCGTGGGTGGCGGGCGAGGGCGTGCCGATCGCACGCATGTTCCAGGAGGGCCCCACCGCGTTGCCCAGCTTCGCGGAGGCCGGCCTGAACACTGGCAGCGGCGTCAGCGACTCGCGGGTGGCGGAGCAGCTCGGCGATGCGGTGGCCAGCAACCTGGCCGCCGCATCGGCGGAGGAGCCCGGGGCAATACCGGTTCCGCCCTCGCAGGTCACGCCCTCGGGCCCGACCGTTCGCATCGCCCCAAGCGAATACGCGGGCATCACCCAGGAGATCGAGCACGCCAAGCACCTCGCACCGTTCTTCGAGCAGCTGGCGCGCACGGCCGAGAAGAAGAAGGGGGCCATCACGCGCATCGCCCACTACGGCGACTCCTCGGTCGCGGCCGACCAGATCACCTTCACGACGCGGCGGCGCATGCAGAAGCGCTTCGGCGACGCAGGCCACGGCTTCATTCTGATCTCGCGTGGCAACATGCACTACGGCCATAAGGACGTGGTGCACCGCTCGAGCGACGGTTGGGAGGTTTTCTCGACCGTTCGCAACCCCCTGCGCAAGGGCTGGTACGGCTACGGCGGCGTGCAGGCGCGCGGCAAGTCGGGACAGCACGCGACCTTCGCCACGCCAAAGGACTCGCCGGTCGGAACCGCCGTCTCGCGCTACGAAGTCTTCTACCAGCGCTACCGCGGTGGCGGTCGTGTGGTCGTCTCGATCGACGGAGAGCGCAAGGAGCCGATCTCGACCCGTCATGGCAGCAAGGGCGACGGCTTCGCGACATACGAGGTACCCGACGGACCGCACTCGATGCGCCTCAGGGTCTCGGGAGGCGCCGGTGTGCGGCTGTACGGCGTGGCGATGGAGCGCGATGGGCCCGGCGTGGTCTACGACTCGCTCGGTCTGGTCGGCGCGAGGGCGCAGCGCCTGCTCAACTCCAACGCGGACCACGTCAAGCGGCAGATCGCGCACCGGGATCCGGATTTGCTGGTGCTCGGCTTTGGCGGCAACGAGTCGGGCAACTCGTGGCTGAACCTCGAGAACTACGAGAAGGAGCTGGTGCAGGTGGTGCGGCACATGCGCGCCGGCAAGCCCAAGATGCCGTGCCTGCTCTTCGCTCCCCTGGACCAGGGCGAGCGCAACAAGCGTGGCAAGGTCGTGACGATCGCGAAGCTGCCGCAGATCGTCGAGGTGCAGCGCAAGGTCGCCAAGCGCGAGGGCTGCGCCTTCTTCGACACCTTCTCCGCGATGGGCGGGGAGGGCAGTATGGCAAAGTGGCGCAAAAGCCGCCCCCGGCTCGCGACCTCGGATCTGCGACATGCCACGCCGGATGGCTACGCGGTCATCTCCAGCATGTACTACAAGGCCCTGCTCAAGGCCTTCGCGAAGCACCTCGCCCGCTAGCACGGGCTCGCTCAGGGAGCGGCGGGCGCGGTCGCGGTGTAGCCCTCGAGCAGCGCGTCGTGCAGTACGTCTCCCAGCCGCACATACCCGTGCTTGGTGAAGTGGACGTGGTCCTTGGCGCCCATCGGCGGCTCGGTCGCGACCCAGCGCACCATCGACATGTCGCCACCCATGAAGGCGACCAGGTCGAAGAAGCCGCAACCCATCTCCGCCGAGACCCGGCGCTGGCTCTCGACCAGCTGCGCGGTGCGCGGACGCGTCGAGTAGCTGCCGTCGTCGTCCTTGATCGGCCGGTCGGACGGGCCGACCAGCAGGCATGAGGCGGCTGGAAGGATCTCGCGCAGGCGCTTCATCACCTGTCGCAGGCGCCCCTCGTAGCGCTCGATCGGCACGTCGTCATCGCCCGCCTCGTTGGTGCCGTAGGCGAGCACGATCAGGTCGGGGTTGCGGCGCAGCAGGTGCTCCCTGTAGACGCCCTCATCCCAGTGCAGGTGGTAGCGGGCCCGCGCGCCCGGAATGCCGAGCGTGTCGAGGATCACGCCCGGCGCGTCGCGCTCGACCGATACCCCGAACAGCCGTACGGGGCCGTTGCCATGCGTGCGCACCTCGAGCGTGTGATGACCGGGCTCCACCTCGAAAGCCGCGTAGGCGGTCTCGGTCCCCTTCGCGCGCGCCCCGAGATTGCGTGTGCGCTCGCCGTCGATGAAGACGCTCATGGTGCCGCCGTTGGGCTGCTTCAGGTAGTAGAGCTCGAAGCGCGAGGCCATGCCCTCGAGGCCGCCGTTCTTGCGCGTGCGCAGGATCCCGCGCCCGTACTTGTCGTCGGTCTGCAGGGCCACGCCGGCGAGCCCGTAAATGTCGTCCTTGGGTGCCCGCGCGCGGACCCTGAGGTCGTCGAAGCCGCGGCTCTTCTCGATCTTGACGCCGTGGTGGCGATACCAGCGCCAGGGCTTGGCGGGTAGCACGAAGCCGGGGCCGGCGTCGCCGAAGCGCGCCTGCAGTCGCTGCCGGATACGCCCGGTGAAGAGGTCGCTGGCCACGTGCGAGGCGCCGTAGAATGCGATTCGCGCCCGCCCCTCGCGGCGCTCGGCGCGGCCCAGCGCCGCGTGGAAGGCGGCCAGCGCGCGGCCGCTTGGATCCTCGATCGGGATCGCCCCACCGAGTGTGCCGTCGGTTACGGCCGGGCCCGTACCCACCGGGGGGCGCGGCTTGGGTTCAGGCGGCGCGGGCGGCGGCTCCACCACCATTCCGTTCTCGGTCAGGGGCCGCGCCTCCACGACGAGTGGCTCCCGCGGCGCGGTACCGGAGATCTCGTTGGAGGCCGTCGTGCCGCCCTGACCGCGGGCCACGCCACCGGAGCAGGCCGCACCTGCCAGTGCGCTGCAGAACGACAGCGTCAGCTGCCAGCGCAGGGTGCTACTACGGGGACCCACCCCTCGACTGTGGCAACCGGCGCCGGCGAGCGCAACTTCCTAGAACCGGTCTCAAGACCTCGCCGCCGCTGGATTCTGGAGCGCGGCGGTGCCGAGCGGCGCATCGGCGAACCGAGGCAATGGGCGGGGATTGTCGAGTGCGAGGCGGTGGGCGGCGGCGTCCCGTCCGGAAGGCTGAGACGGGTCTACATGAAGGGCTGGCAGGTGGCGCCGCTCTCGCAGACGTCCGAACAGGAGTTGCTGACGCACTCCCCGAGGGCCAGTGCCTTGGTGCAGGAATTGTTCGGGTCGGGCCCGGTCGCCGCGCAGTTCTCCGTCACGATCGTGCCGTTGGCCAGGCCACCGGCAAGTCCCACCATCGGCGTGACGCCGGCCGCGGTCTGGGTCTCGTCGCCGCACGGGCCGTTGCCAAAGTTGGAGCCCAGGGGGTCGCACTCGGTGCCGCACAGGCAACAGGTCCCGACACAGTCGGTTGCGGCCTGACAGTCGACCAGGTCGCTGGCGGCGGTGTCGCCCTCGAGCGCGAGTAGCTGCGGCTGGCACATGGCGCACAGGCACTCCTCGCAGGCGCCCACGGTCGTTCCCGCCGCCGTCAGGTCGGCAATGCATTGCATGACGGCCGGATCGTCCGACGTGGGCGGAGGCGTGGACTCGCCGCCCATGCCCGCCGTGTCCATCGGCGTGGTGTCCATCGGCGTGGTGTCCATCGGCGTGGTGTCCATCGGCGTCGTACCGGGCTGCGTACCGGGCTGCGCACCTGGCTGATTCGGCACCAGGATCGGGCCACTGTCCCTGCCGGCCGTGTCCTCTTCGCAAGCTGCCAGCAGCACGCATGCGAAACACAGCGCTCCTAGTGCCCTGAGCGCGCCAACTTTCATCACCATCTTCCCCATCAAGAGACCTCCCCGACGCGGCTTCTCAACCCACCACTTTCTAGACGGCGCATGTGACAAAAGTCAATCAAGCCCCCGTGGCACGGGCTTGGTATCGCATGGGTGTAGACTGGGTACGGAAGCTCACGGGAGACCCAACGACGTGCGCGTTCTCTACCTCGACATCGACACGCTGCGCGCCGATCACCTCGGTTGCTACGGCTATCACAGGCCCACGAGTCCCAACATCGACGCCCTGGCTGCGCGCGGTGTGCGCTTCGACGGTTGCTATGCGTCGGACGTGCCGTGCTTGCCGAGTCGCAGCGCGCTGGTGAGTGGCCGATTTGGCATTCACAATGGCGTAGTTGGACACGGGGGAACGGCGGCCGATCCCTTCGTCGATGGGTCCGACCGCGGTTTCTTCTCGTTGCTCGGAAAGACCAGCTTCCCGACCCAACTGCGCAAGTCGGGTCTCTACACCGCCACGCTGAGCTCCTTCGCGGAGCGCCACTCCGCATATCACTGGCTCGCAGGCTTTCAGGAGTCGGCCACGACGGGGAAGCGCGGGCTCGAGAACGCCGACGAGGTCTTCGAGCTCGCGCGCGACTGGCTGCAGCGTCGTGGACAGGAGGATGACTGGTTCCTCCACGTGCACTTCTGGGACCCGCACACACCATACCGCGTGCCCGAGGCCGAGGGGGAGCCGTTCGCAGCTCATCCGCTGCCCGCATGGCTGACCGAGGACGTGCGCGCCGCCCACTGGCAGGGCGTCGGGCCCCACTCGGCGCAGGAGACCGTGGGCTTCTCACCTGAGTATCCGTGGGGCGACTACCCGCGCCAGCCGCGGCAGTGCGACTCGATGGCCGCGGTCCGGCGCATGTTCGACGGCTACGACACCGGCGTGCTCTACGCCGACCGCTACATCGGACGCATCCTCGACGTGCTCGCCGACCTCGGCGTGCTCGAGGAGACCGCCGTGATGCTCAGCGCCGACCACGGCGAGACCCTGGGCGAGCTCAACATCTACTGCGACCACCACACCGCCGACGAGCACACCGCGCGCGTGCCCATGATTCTCGCCTTTCCGGGCCTCGAGCCGCGTGTGGAGGCCGGGCTGCACTACCAGATCGACGTCGCGGCCACGCTGGTCGAGTTGGTCGGTGGAAGCGTGCCGGAGAGCTGGGACGGTCGCAGCTTCGCTGACGACCTGCGCGCGGGCCGAGACCGAGGTCGCGACTTCCTCGTGCTCTCTCAAGGCGCGTGGACCTGCCAGCGCGCGGTGCGCTTCGAGCGCTACCTGTGCATGCACAGCTACCACGACGGCTTCCACGACTTCCCCGACACCATGCTCTTCGACCTCGTCGCGGACCCGCACCTGCAGCGCGACCTGGCGACGAGCGAGGCGCCGCGGACCGCGGCGGCCCTCTCGATGCTCGACGACTGGCACCGCGACATGATGGCCAGCAGCCGCACCGGCGTGGATCCGATGCAGACGGTGCTCGCCGAAGGCGGTCCCTCGCATGTGCGCGGCGAGCTCGAGGCCTACGTCGAGCGGTTGCGGGCGACCGGCCGCGCCGAGGGCGCGCGGCGGCTCTTGCAGCGTCACGGTAGGTGAGCGTCCGCGCCGCTCGCACCGTCCGCGTCATCGGGCACGACCCAGAGCTGGCCGTGCTGTTCCAGGTAGCGCATCAGCGGTTGCTCGAGCCAGCGCGGCCGGGGGGCTCCGCGCAGGTACCGCTCTCGCTCCGCGCTCTGGCGTGAGAGCCAGCTGTCCATGCGCACGAGGTCCGCGGTCAGCTTGGTGTGCCCGTCGAAGGCCGCCGCCTGATCGATTCGCATGCGGCCATCGAGGTGGAGTCGGAAGGTGTCGCTAAACAGCACGCGCCGGCGCGGCAGGTGCGCGAGCTTCAGCAGATCCTGCCCGTCCATGTCCTGCGGGCCTGGCGTCTCGGTTAGGGCCAGGATCGTCGGCATGATATCGACCAGGGATGCCGGCACCGGGCTGACACCCGGCTCGATCCCGTGTCCGCGGATGAAGAGCGGGATGCGCAAGCTGTCCTCGCGCAGGTCACGACCGTGACCACGCCACCCGGGCCGCAGGGCCTCGCCGTGGTCCGAGGTCAGGATGACCACGAGCGGCACCTGCTTGGACTTGCGCCGCAGCGCGCCCATCAGCGGGCGCAGCTGCTTGTCCAGAAAGCGGATCTCGCGGTCGTATTCTCCTGCCTCGCCCCCGCCGAAATCGGGCAGGTCGCGGTGATTGCTACTGGGCAGGTGCGGCCCGAAGTAGTGAACCCACATGAAGAACGGGTCGTTGCCGGCCCGCGCCAGCGATCGCTTCGCCTGATCGGTGACCTTGCGATCGTTGGGCCAGCGCGACCTACGCGCCGGCATCTGGTGGTAGCGGTCGAAGCCGGGGAAGCCGCCGAGCGCGCCCGAGAGCACCTCGGTGTAGCCGTCGTCCACCACCGCGATCGTCCGCATGCCCCGGCGTCTCAGCCACTGCGGCAGTGTCTTGCGCGGATCACTCAACGGGAGGGTGAAGCGTAGCCGTACCCGCTCCTTTGGGCGCAGTGCCCCGGGAAGCGCGCTAGGGCGGAGCATGCGGTAGAGGCTGGTCTCGAGGACCGGCGACCAGCGCAGCTTGCGCGCGTAGAGCCCGCGGAACATCGACGACAGCGCGAGGGTGGTCCAGCCGCCGGAGGTGAAGGCGTGCTCGAAGCGCAGCGCGCGCTTCGCCCAGTGGTCGAGGTGGGGGGCCACGGCGGGATTGCCGCCGTAGCTGCCGAGCCGCGACGGCGCCAGCGAGTCGACAGTGATCAGCACCACGCTGACGGGCGAGTCGCCGTGGGCGGCCGGCGCGGTGATCGCGCGGTCCATGCGCGGCAGTGCGTCGCCCAGGCGGCAGTTCTCATCCACGCCGTTGCCCGGCACGTCGCGCGCTCCCGGATGGATCGCGTCATCGAGGGCCGCGCAGTCGCCGCCGCCAAGCAGGTGTGAGTAGCCGTCGCCGTCGACGTCGCTGAGCGCGCGGACGAGGTCGAGCACGGTCGCGGCGTGGACCAGCGCGCGCATCTCGTGTCTCAGGGTCCGGTCTTCGGTGAGCGTGCCCAGCGGCACGAGAGCCCAGAGCAATGCGGCGCCGAGCGCGGCCCGAGCGCGCCAACGAGGTGGCTGCCGCAAGCGCGCGCTGCCGATGAAGAGCGCACTGGACGCGGTGACCAGGGCGACCAGGCGCAGCGCAAGATGCCCGGTCTCGTAGCCGCCCACCTCGACCGTTCGGTCCGCGACCACACACACTGCGCTGGCGCTGCCGAGGGCAGCGCTCAGCAGCGCCCGCTGGATCGGTGTGCGCCCGGCCAGCCAGCCCCGTGGATGCAGCTGATTGGGCCGCAGGGCAAGCGCGAGGGATAACAGCCCCGCCGCAGCGAGCGCGCTGCCGCCGAGGGCCAGCAGGGCGAGCGTCTGGTGCGCGCCCCACAGCCGCGGGTAGACACCGAGGCCCTGGTTGAGCCCGTGCGCGAAGGCGAGGGCGGGCACGCTCCAGGCCACTGCCGCCGGCGCGCGAGACCGGTGTGCGGACAGGGCCAGGCCGGTGGCCCAGGGGAGGGCGACGAGCACCGCGCCGAGCAGGCACAGACCGGCGGCCGAGATCAGCGCCGCGGGCCTTCCGCCACCAGCCGCCAGCGCGTCGGCTCCGGCGAGCAGCAGCCCCGCGAGCAGCATGCATTGCAGGTGTGCGAGCGCGATGCCGGTCCGGGGGAGCGCCACCGCCCGCATCTATCATCTTCCGACCCGATGGGAAGACGGGCGCACTTGCGCAGCGATCGGGCCCGTGCGAGAGCTTGCGCCTTGACGGTGGTGAGGAGAAGCAGCGTGGCAGACGACTTTCGAGCCCTGACCGACATGATGGCGCAGCACGCGCGCGAGCGACCGGACGCGATCGCGCTGCGATGGGAGGGGCGCACGCGCACCTGGGGCGAGCTCGACGCGCGCATGAACCGCGTGGCGCGCGGGCTGCACCGGCTCGGCCTGGGCCGCGGCGACAAGGTCGCGCTGGTGACCCGCAATTCGTTCGCTGCCATCGAGCTCTTCTTCGGCGCCGTGCGGGCGGGATGCTGCGCCGTGCCCCTGTCCGGCATGTCCACGCCCGAGACCCTGCGCCTGATGATCGAGGACTCGGACTCCCGCGTGCTCGGTGTGGGCTCGGAGAGTCGCGAGCTCGTGGAGGGGGTGCTCAGCGACCTGCCCCAGCTGGCCGACGGCTGCGTCTTCGGGCTCGACTTCGACGGCGGAGCCTTCCGTCCCTTCGAGGCCCTGCTGGAGGGCGTCGATGCGTCCGATCCGGGCGTGGAGATCAAGCCCGGCGACGACTTCAACATCATCTACAGCTCCGGCACGACCGGCGTGCCGAAGGGCATCTTGCACAGCCAGGCGATGCGCTACGGCATGGTCGCGCGCGCGGACCTTTGGCGCTTTGGACCGGACGCGGTGAACCTCACCTCCACGCCGATCTACTCCAACACCACGATGGCAGCCTTGCTGCCGGCGCTCGCCAGCGGTGCCACGACGGTGCTCATGACCAAGTTCGACGAGCAACGCTTCCTGGAGCTCAGCGCGGAGTATGGCGCGACCCACGCGATGCTGGTGCCTGTGCAGTATCAGCGCTTGCTGGCGCACGAGCGCTTCGACCGACACGACCTCTCGAGCTATCGGCTCAAGCTCTGTACGAGCGCGCCGCTGAGGGCGGAAACCAAGCGCGACATCCTGGACCGCTGGCCAGGGGATCTGATCGAGATCTACGGTCTGACCGAGGGTGGCGCGGTCTGCCTGCTCAATGCACGCAAGCACCCGGGCAAGCTGCACACCGTCGGCAGGCCATCGCGCATGAGCGATGTCCGCATCATCGATGGCGAGGGCAGAGAGTTGCCGGTCGGCAGCATCGGCGAGGTGGTCGGGCGCCAGCGTGTGATGATGACCGGCTACTACAAGAAGCCGGACGCGACCGCGGCGATCATGTGGGAGAGCCCCGCGGGTGAGCGCTTCCAGAAGACGGGCGACATGGGCCGCTTCGACGAGGACGGCTTCCTGCAGCTGCTCGACCGCAAGAAGGACGTGATCATCTCGGGCGGCTTCAACGTCTACGCCGTGGACCTGGAGGCGGCGCTGTCGCGCCATCCGGCCGTGAAGGACGTGGCGGTGATCGGGATCCCGTCGGAGCGCTGGGGCGAGACCCCGCTGGGCCTCGTGGTCGTGGGCGAGGGGACCGACGTGGAGGCCGCGGCCATCGCGGAGTGGGCCAACGCGCAGCTGGGGAAGAACCAGCGCCTCACCGGCGTGGAGATCAGGGAGAGCCTGCCGCGCAACGCGATCGGCAAGGTGCTCAAGCGCGAGCTGCGTGATCCCTATTGGCCGGACCAGCCGGGCAGCGGCGCTTAACCGGCTGAAATGACGCCGATTTGGAGAGCATCACCGACTCCCCCATAGGTTTGGGGTGTGGCGGCTCCCGGGTTGCCTGTCTAGAGTACGAAGTCTTCACACGTCTGCGGACGTGCCGAAAGGTAGGTCGTTCCGAGTGCTCCAGTCCGCCCTCGTCGCGCTCGGCGCCATGCTGCTGTCGCTGGTGCCCGCCCAGACCAAGCAGGTGAGCCAGGCCGCCACCTCCTCCGCCAAGCGTGCGGCGCCCGCCTTCGGGATGAGCACTGGCGACGACGCCTGCGAACACCTGAGCCGAGAGGAGTGCTGCGGTCAAATGCTGGAGATCGCCGGCTTCGAGGCCAGCGGCGACCAGCTGCCCCGACGCGTGAAGGGCACGGTCAAGCTCGCTTGCATGGGCGAGACGCGGGTGGTCACGCGGCAGATGTGCAAGAGCATCATGATGATGCGCGGCTTCGACGCAAAGCAGGTCAAGGCCGCCTGCAAACCGGCTCACGCGCGCAACAAGTGCCGCAAGGACGAGCCCTGCAAGCAGTGCCTCAAGGACCTCTCCAAGCTCAGCTACAAGGGCGCCCACAACGCCTGCTACGCGGTGACCTTCACCCCCGAGGAGAAGTCACGCGTGGTGCGCATCGGCGAGAAGGCCAAGGGTGATTCGGACACGCGCTTCACGATCACCAAGCGCCGCCGGCTTCATTAGCTG